>NZ_CP100448.1:1563109-1875731 GCF_024227715.1 Halomarina litorea
GCTGCCCGCGAGGTCCTTCAGGAGGCCGCCGACCGGGGCGAGACCCGCCTCGGCGTGGAGGCGATGGGGTTGCTCTCCGCCTACGGCATCCCGACGCCCGCGGGCGAGGTGGTCACCTCGCCCCACGAGGCACTGGAGGCCGCGGAGGAAATCGAGGGCGACGTCGTCATGAAGATCGTCTCGCCGGACATCCTCCACAAGTCGGACATCGGCGGGGTGCGCGTCGGCGTCCCCAACCGGGAGGTGTACGACGCCTACGAGGACCTCGTGACGCGGGCGCGCAACTACCAGCCGGACGCGACGCTGCTGGGCGTACAGGTGCAGGAACTGCTGGACCTCTCGGCGGGCGTCGAGACCATCGTCGGGGCGAACCGCGACCCGCAGTTCGGCCCGCTCGTCCTGTTCGGCCTCGGCGGGGTGTTCGTCGAGGTGCTCGAGGACACGACGGTTCGAGTCGCGCCCATCAGCGAGCGGGAGGCGACCGAGATGCTGGACGACATCCGGGCCGCGCCGCTCCTGCGCGGGGCGCGGGGGCGCGACCCGGTCGACGAGGGAGCGGTCGTGGAGACGCTCCAGCGCCTCTCGCAACTGGTGACGGACTTCCCCGCGATTCTCGAACTGGACGTCAACCCCCTCGTCGTCACCCCCGAGGGCGCGTGCGCCGTGGACGTGCGCCTGACCATCGACCCGGAGGAGCTATGAACCCGATTCTCATCACCGCGACGGACGAGAGCACAGGCAAGACGGCCGTGGCGCTGGCGCTGGCGCTGGTCGCCCGCGAACGGGGCCGGTCGGTCGGCTACATGAAGCCGAAGGGGACGCGCCTCCAGAGCGCCGTCGGCAAGACGCTGGACGAGGACCCCCTCGTCGCCCGCGAGGTGTTGGGCCTCGACGCCGGGATGGCGGACCTCGAACCGGTCGTCTACTCGCGGACGTTCGTCGAACAGGTCATGCGCGGGCGCGAGGACCCGGCGGCGCTCCGCGACCGCATCCGGGACCGGTACGACGCGCTCTCGGCCGACCACGACCTGATGGTCGTCGAGGGGGGCGGGTCGTTCGCGACGGGTGGGGTCGCGGGCCTCACGGACGCCGACGTGGCCGACCTGCTGGACGCGAGGGCGGTCCTCGTCGCTCGCTACGAGGACCCGACGGACGCCGACGCGGTGCTCTCGGCGGCCCGGCACCTCGGGGACCGACTGGCGGGCGTCCTGTTCAACGCCGTTCCGGACGCCGCACTCGACGGCCTCAGGGCGGACGCCATCCCCTTCCTCGAGGGCGAGGGAATCCCGGTGTTCGGTGCGATACCGCGGGTCCGCGAACTCGCGGGGGTGACCGTGGCGGACCTGGCGTCGGAACTGGGCGGGCGGGTGCTGACCACCGACGCGCCGACCGACGCCTTCGTCGAGCGGTTCACCGTGGGCGCGATGAGCGCCGACGACGCCCTCACGCAGTTCCGGCGGACGCGCGACGCGGCGGTCATCACGGGCGGCGACCGCCCCGAGATTCACTCGGCGGCGCTCGACGCCCCCGGAATCAAGTGTCTCGTCCTCACGGGCGGGTTCGAACCGCCGGGCGCCGTCCTCGGACGGGCGGAGGAGGCCGGCGTCCCGGTCGTCCTCGTCCAGTCGGACACCATCACCACCGTCGAACGCTGCGAGGACGTCGTCCGGTCGGGGCGGGCGCGGGACGCCCGCACGGTCGAACGGATGCGAGAACTCCTCACTGACGGGGCGGACGTCGACCGGATGCTCGCGCTGTCCGGGTAGTGGACAGATGTTCTCTGAGCGACAGATTCCCCGCATCGTGTTCGGAAACTAATCCGTAGGCAGTGCTTAACGCCGCTTAAGCCGCATAGACTTAAGAGTACCGAAACGGTACGGCCGGTGGAGCTCCCGTAGCTCCGTAGTGTCACACGCGGGGTTCCCCTGCCCCGCACTCTCACTCGACGAGCGACCGCGCCGGAACCGCTAACCATCGGCCGACGCACGTACGTCTATGGACCACGGCACGGTACGGGTCGGTGGCGACACCCTCCACTACATCGAGAGCGACGGGCGCGACGCTACCGGAACCGACGGAAGCGGGGACGACCCACCGCTCGTCTGCCTCCACGGGGCCGTCATCGACGCCGCGCACGTCTCGTGGGGTGGCGTCCTCGACGAGTTGGCGACGACGCTGGGACGGCGCGTTCTCGCGCTCGACCAACTCGGCTACGGGGAGAGCGACCGCCCCGAGGACGCCGCGTACTCGACCGCCGCACACGTCGAGCGCTTCGGCGGATTCGTCGACGCCCTCTCGCTGGACCGGGTCGTCCCGGTCGGCCTCTCGATGGGCGGGGGCGTCGCCCTCGGCTACGCGCTCGACCACCCGGACCGGGTCGAACGACTCGTCCTCGTGGACAGTCACGGCCTCGGCGCGCCCGTCCCGGGCGGGAAACTGACCTACCTCCTCTCGCGGACCGACGTACCTAACAAGGCGGCGCTGGCGCTGCTCTCCCGGAGCAAGGGTATCACGCGAGCGAGTCTCGGCAACGTGGTCGTCGACCCGGGCGAACTCGACGACGCCGTCGTGGCCGAGGTGTACGACCTCCTCCAGCGACCCGACCCGGGGTTCGCCTTCCGGCGGTGGCGACGCCACGAGGTGACCTGGGGTGGCTATCGGACGGACTACACGAACCGCCTCGCCGGGTTCGAGGTACCGACGCTGCTCGTCCACGGCGCGGCGGACGAGGTGGTTCCGGTGTCGGTCGCGCGGCAGGCCGCCGCCCGACTACCCGAGGGGACCCTCGAAGTGTTCGAAGACTGCGCGCACTGGCCGCCGCGGGAACGACCGTCGGTGTTCGTCAGTCGTCTCCGGACGTGGTGGGCGTAGACGACCCACGTCGGTCGGCCCCCGCCGACCCGCCGGCCGTCGTCTCCGCACGGTCGAGGGGGTCTTCCAGTTCCCCCGTGATGGCCTCGAAGCAGTCGGTCGCGGTCACGAGACCGACGAGTTCGTCGGAGTCGGCGTCCGGGTCCTCGACGGACTCGTCGTCGTCCGGCTCACCGCCTGTCACTAGCGCGAGCTCCTGTGCCTCCTCTTGGAAGCGGTCGATGAGGTCGGCCACGTCTTCGGCCGCCTCGACGGTCATCGGCGGGGCGGCGATGTCCTCCAACGTCGTCCCGCCCTCCCGGAGCGCGTCTAGTTCGCGCAACACGGCGGGAGCGTAGACGACGCCCCGGAAGTCCGACAGTGAGTCCCCGATGAGCGGGAACCGGGAGTGTGGCGACGTGGACATGCGCTCGAGGTTCTCCTCGAAGGAATCGCCAGCCCGGAGGGCGACGATGTCCTCGGTGGGAATCATGATATCGTTGACCGACACGAAGTCGATGTCGATGGCCGCGAGCACTTCCTCCCGGCGCTCCTGCGTGAGTCCGAGTCCCGAGAGTCGTTCGCCCATCTGCCGGCGCACCTCGCCGGGGGTGGTCCCACTGCCCTCTCCTTCCGCCTCCTCGTCAGCCCACGAGCGCTCGATGGTCACACCGAACAGTCCGAGGAGGGCCTTCGCGATGCGGTCGGAGAGCGCGATGGCGGGATACATCACCTTCCCCCAGAGGTAGAGCGGCCACGCACAGTACTTACAGACCAACTTGGTCCGTTCGACGCCGAGGTAGGTGGGTGCCTGCTCCCCGACGACGATGTGAAAGAGGTTGATGACGACGAGCGCGAGTATCACCGACAGGAGCGTGTGTCCCCCCTCGCCGCCTCCACCGAGCAAGCCACTCAGTCCAACGGCCTTCACTGCCGGGTCGATGAGGGCCGCGAGCGCCGGTTCCGCGACGTAGCCGAGCCCGACCGAACAGATGGTGATGCCGACCTGACAGCCCGAGAGATATATCTCTAGCTGTTCGGTCATCTCCCAGGCCCGCTCGAGCCCCGGCGTCCCTCGGAACTCCGACTCAGGGAACTGACGGACCCGGGTCATCGCGAACTCAGAGACGACGAAGAACGCGTTTCCCAACAGGAGGAAGATACCAACTCCGAGCGCCAGCAACGTCACGAATTCGACCATTGTCCGCCGGTAGTCCGTGAACACTCGTAAGTCTGCGGCCTTCGAAACTCTATCGAAATCGGATATATAACTACGACCGATGAATTATAAATTTAACATTTATATGTTGGTGTCGCTTGGTAAGTACGATGCCAACCCACAATCGGCGGACGTTTCTGAAGGTGAGCGGCGCGGCACTCGGCGGAATGTTCGCGACGAGCGGCACCGTCCTCGCACAGGAGAGCACGGACCGGTTCATCGTCGACCTGAAGGACGATAGGGACCCCGAGGGCGTCGACGTCGTCCACGACCTGAGCGCGGTCGGTCTGGCCGTCGTCGAGGGGACGAAGTCCGACGCGGAGAAACTGGGGACTGTCGCGCCCGACCTGCGCCTCACGCTCGCGGACCCCGACGTGAACCGCGAGGCACCGACGGTTGCGGACGCCGGTGTTGCCGACGAGCCCCTGTATCACCTCCAGTGGGACAAGCAGGCCCTCGACGTGACGACGGCGTGGGAGACCACGAAGGGCGCGGGGACGCGCGTCGCCATCATCGACTCGGGTGTCGATGCGAGCCACGAGGACCTCGAGGTGAACACCGAACTCTCGAGAAACTTCACCGGCGACGGCGAGGGGGCAGGCGTGCCTGCCGGCGGCGACCACGGTACCCACGTCGCGGGTATCGTCGGTGCATTGGACAACGAGACAGGTATCGTCGGGACCGCGCCCGAGACGGACCTCGTCGACTGCCGAGTGTTCTCGGCGGACCCCGGCGCGTCGTTCGCCGACATCCTCGCCGCCATCGTCTACTCCGCCGAAATCGACGCCGACGTGGCGAACCTGAGCCTCGGGGCGTATCCCGTCCCGCGACAGGGCCTGGGGAGCTTCTACGGCGAGGTGCTCAACAGCACGATGACCTACGCCAACGAGGAGGGCACCCTGCTGGTCATCTCCGCCGGCAACGACTCCGCCGACCTGCAACACGACCTGAACTTCATCAGCCTGCCCAACGAGGGCGCGCAGGCGGTGTCGGTGTCCGCGACGGGTCCCATCGGGTTCATGTGGGGCGAAGACGGCCTCGAAGCACCACCCCAGAGTCCCGCCTTCTACACCAACTACGGCACGAACGCCATCACCCTCGGCGCGCCCGGCGGCGACGCCGACCTGAGTGCTATCGAGACGGGAGTGAACTGGTTCAACGACCTCGTGCTGAGCACCGTCCCCGGCGGATATGGCTGGAAGGCCGGCACCTCGATGGCCGCGCCCAACGTCGCGGGGGCCGCCGCCCTCGTCAAGAGCGCGAACTCGTCGTACGACGCGAACCAGGTCGAGAGCGCCCTCAAGCGGGCCGCAGAAGTCCCCGAGGGCTACGACAAGGCCTACTACGGCGCGGGCTTCCTGAACGTCGTCGACGCCCTGTAGAACGGTCCCCCGAACGGCCGATTTTTACGCGTGCTGGTCGACGAGCGACCGCAACGTCCCCTCGTCTTGGACGCCCACCAGGCGTTCGACCAGTTCGCCACCCGCGTACAGTTGCAGGGTGGGGACGCCCCGGACGCCCTGTTGCTGGGCGAGCGCCTGGTTCGCGTCGATGTCCACCTTGAGGACGGCGGCGGCGCTGTCGGCGGCCAGCGACTCGACGGTCGGTTCGAGCATCTTGCACGGTCCACACCAGTCCGCGTAGTAATCAACCAGCACGACGTCGTGCTGCCCGACGAGTTCCGCGAGGTGGTCTGCCCCGTCGACGTGGATGGGTTCCGCAGGGGAAGACGCTACTGACTGTGCTTCGACGAGCCGTTTCCGCTTCTCCTCCCGTATCGCGTCGAGTTCGTCGTCGGCTTCGGTCATGGCCGACGATACTCCCTCGACGAGCATAAACGGTCGTGTATTCGTGCACGGGGAGGGCACAACCGACGCCGCGGGCGGGGAGGGGTGGCGGCCGCTCGTCGGGTGATGTCGATGAGTGGCGAGGGGAGTCACCCCTCGAGAGATGCCGTCGGTTCGGGCAGAGCCGACGACGGGTGCGCACAGTAGTGCGCGTTGCCGGGCTGTCAGAGGCTTCCGGCAATACGACTGTTCGGCGTGAACCATTATCAGTTCACCCCCTGATGTGCCGTTCGGGGCAACAGTACTGATACATAACTCCTTCCCTAGTTTATATCTCACCCTTCGATACGGCACAGGATTCTTGTGCGTCCGCCGACTGGTACAGCCAGATGGAGCACCGAGAGCCGGGGGACGCACTCGACCTGCTCGGTCAGCGGGCCCCGATGCTCCGCGCGCTCGACGAGGGACCGACCACCAAGGCGGCCGTCCAGTCGGCACTCGGCGTCTCGCGGTCGACCGTCGACCGGGGGCTCAGGGACCTGGAACACATGGAGTTCGTAGAGCGCACCCCCGAGGGCTACCGGGTGACGCTCTGCGGTCGGGTCGCCCTCGAGGCCTACGACCGGTTCGAGACGCAACTCTCCGGGGTCTGTGAGGTCTCGGACCTGCTCTCGTCGTTCCCCGGGGACGTCCCGCTCGATCCCGCCGTCTTCTCGGGCGCGGACGTGATCCGACCGGACCCGACCGCGCCGCAGCGACCCACCGAGGCCATCTGTGACCTCGTCCGGTGGGCCGAGGAGACCCGGGGGACCGTCGTCGGCGTCTCCGACCAGTTCGTCGACGTCTACCGGGAGGGAATCACGGCCGGGTCGTCGGTGTCGCTCGTCCTCCCCCCATCGGCGCTCCGGCGACTCCTCTCGAAGTACGCGGAGACCATGGACGACGTCCTCTCGACGGGTCGGGTCACCCTGCGGGAGTCGACGGCCACCCCCCAGTTCGGACTGAAGATACACCGGCGCGGCGACCACCGGGTCGTCGGCCTCGCGATATACGGCGACGACGGCCTGCGGGCGTTCGTCAGGAACGACGACCCGGAGGCCGTCCTGTGGGTCGAGTCGCTGTTCGAGTCGGTCTGGGCGGACGCCGACCCGATACCGCTCCCGTGAGTCGAATGCGTCGGTCCATCAAGGGTTAATACCCCCCCGCCCCACGGCCCCGGTATGGACCAGACGCCCCAGGAGATCACGTCGCTCGTCGGCCGGGAAGTCTACTCGAACAATGGCGTGTTCGTCGGCCAGGTCGAGGACCTCCGTCTCGACCTCGACACCGAGACCGTGACGGGGCTCGCCCTCGCGGACCTCAACGACGAACTGTTCCGTGACCGCGCCCGCGGCGCCCGCGGCGTCATCATCCCGTACCGCTGGGTGCGGGCCGTCGGCGACGTCATCCTCATCAACGACATCATCGAGCGGATGAAACAGCCCGAGGAGGAGGCGGCGGCGTAGCCACTCCCGAACGTCCGCCGCGGGTGTCCCGCCGCGTCCAGTAGCGTTACCTTCCGGTCGAGCCAACGGGTCGCATGGAGGACCGGACCGACACGCTCCCTGCCACCACCCGCATCGGTCGCGTCGCCCTCCGCGTGAACGACCTTGACGAGATGACCGACTTCTACGAGGGCCGCGTCGGCCTCTCCGTCCAGCGTCGGACCGCGGAGCGCGCCGTCCTTGGCGCGGACGACACCCCGTTGCTCGAACTGTTCGCCGACCCCGGGGCGGCCCTGCGCGGCGCGAGCGAGACGGGGTTGTTCCACACGGCGTTTCTCTTCCCCACGCGTGGCTCGCTGGGTGCGGCTCTCGAACGGGTCGAGGCGGACTGGCGACTCGACGGCGCGTCCGACCACGGCGTGAGCGAGGCGGTCTACTGTACGGACCCGGAGGGCAACGGCGTCGAACTGTACCACGACCGTCCGAAGGAGGTCTGGCCCATCGGTCCCGACGGTCGGGTCCGGATGGGGAGCGACCGCCTCGCGCTCGACGACCTCCGGGCGGCGAGCACCGGCGACAGGGTCGCTCCGGAGGGAACGACGGTGGGGCACGTGCACCTGGAGGTCTCCTCGTTGGCCGCGGCCCGCGCGTTCTACGTCGACGCGCTCGGGTTGCGGGTGCGACAGACCGACGACCGCTCGGTGCTGTTCCTCGCGGCTGGCGGCTACCACCACCACCTCGGGCTCAACACCTGGAACGGCCGGACCGACCCGCTCTCCGGGCGGGGACTCGCGTGGCTCGAACTCGTCGTCCCGGACCGGACGACCCTCGACGCGGTCGGGACGCGACTCGGCGCGGAGACGTCCGTCCGGGACACCGACGACGGTATCGAGGCGACCGGACCGGACGGCGTCCCCCTCCGGGTCCGGATCGGGTAGCGGGTTTCGACTACGGCCCCGCCGCTCGCGCCGACGGCGCTCGCGTAATTACCGATCTTCGAGTGCCGCCCACGTTCGCCCTCGCTCCCCGACGTACCGCGCGACCGTTTGCTGCGCTCCCTCGCCGTGCTCGGTCGCTGGCAAACCCTCGACGAAAAGCCGTCGACACCCCCTTCGGGGGTGCCTCGGCCGCTCGCGCCGACGGCGCTCGCGTAACTATCGGGCTTCGAGTGCCGCCCACGTTCGCCCTCGCTCCCCGACGTACCGCGAGCGGGGGCGGACGATGCGGTTGTTCGCCAACTGTTCGAGGCAGTGGGCCGTCCACCCGGCGACCCGGGCGACGCCGAACGTCGCGGTGAACAGTTCCTGCGGGACGCCGACGCCGCACAGGAGGACGGCGGTGTAGAACTCGACGTTGGTCTCCAGCTGTCGCCCCGGCTTGTGCTCTTCCAGGAGGTCCACCGCGACTCGCTCCGTCTCCCGGGCCGTCTCGAACAGGTCCGCGTCCGGTCGGTCCTCGAAGAGTCGCTCGGCGGCCGTCGACAGGACGGCGGCGCGGGGGTCCCGCACCTCGTAGACGCGGTGGCCGAAGCCCATCAGGCGCTGGCCGGAGGAGAGCGCCTCCCGGACCCACGTCACGGCGTCGCCCGACTCGTGGACCTCGCGGAGCATGTCGAGGACGGGGCCGGGTGCGCCGCCGTGGAGCGGCCCCTTCAGCGCGCCGACCGCGCCCGTGACCGCCGACAGCACGTCCGTCTCCGTCGAGACGATGGCCCGGGCGGCGAACGTCGAGGCGTTCAGCCCGTGGTCACAGACCGTGTTCAGGTACGTCTCCAGCCCCCTGACCCGCGCCTCGTCGGGAACCTCGCCGGTCAGCAGGTAGAGGTAGTTCGCGGCGTGGCCCAGGTCCTCGCGGGGGGCGAGTGGGTCCTCGCCCTGCCGGTAGCGCCAGTAGGTCCCGACGATGGTGGGAAACTGGGCGACGGCGAGGAGGGCGTCGCGCTCGGGGTCGTCCGTCTCGCGGACGAGACTCGCACTCGCCGCGCCCATCCGGACGGCGTCCATCGCGCCGTTCCCGCGCTCGGCGGCCTCGCGGAGCAGTTCACGGGTGACTTCGGGGACGTCCCGATGGGCGCGCAGGTCGTCGCGGAGGGCGTCGAGTTCGGACTCGGTGGGGAGGCGGTCGTTCCGGAGGAGGAAGACCGTCTCCTCGAACGTCGCGTGGCCCGCGAGTTCCGCGAGGGGGTACCCGGCGACGACCAGTTCGCCCGCCTCGCCGTCGATGTGCGAGAGGCGCGTCTCCGCGGCGATGACGTGTTCGAGGCCGGGGTCGAGGGTGTCGTCTGCCATACCCGGGGTAGTCCGACCCGTGACTTAGCGGCAGGTGTTGCGGGCGAGGCCGCCGGGAAATCGTCGGACTTCTTACCAGTGGTCGGTCGCGTGGCGAGTCGTGCGTCGAGCGTTCGCTCCGCGGATGGGATTCGTGAGAATCGTTGTCTCCCGACGGGGTCGTCGGAGGTGGTCAGTTGCCGTTCCCGTCGCTCGTCTCGACGCCCATCGCGTTGAACAGTTTGCGGCGAACGGCCTCCTCGGTCAACTGGAGGAGCGTATCGCGGTTCTCCTCGTTCGTCTCGATGCCGGTGAAGATGCCGAGGGGGATCTCGACGGTGGCGTCGGTGGAGTGGCCCTTCGCCTCGCCGATGTCGCCGAAGGCGTCCTCGAGGACGCCCCCGATGTTCATGCGGATGTCCTTCGACCGGGCGGCGAGGTAGATGGTGTCCTCGGTGATGGCGAAGACGGCGGTGGTGGTGATGCCCTCGAGGTTGAGGAGGTGCTGGGCGGCCTGCGCGAGGGCGTCCCGGTCGCGGACGAACCCGGCGTTCGAGACGAGGTGCGAGCCCTGCACCTCGCGGTTGCGGATGGCCTCCGCGAGGACGTCGAGCGTCTCGGGGCTCATCGACGGCGACTCGACCTGTTCTAAGGTGTCGTGGTTGACGAACGGGTAGAGGTAGGCGGCGGCGGTGAGGTCGGCGGGCGTCGTGTCGCGCTTGAAGTCGAGCGTCTCGGCGCGGATGCCGTAGAGGAGGGCGGTGGCGACCTGTTCGGAGAGCTTGATGTCGAACTCCTGGATGTACTTCGTGAGGATGGTCGAGGAGGAGGCGATGTTCGGACGGATGTCCTCGAAACGAGCGTCGTACTCGATTTCGGGTTCGGCGTGGTCGATGTACACGTCGACAGGTCGGTCGACGGTGGCCTCGGCGGCCTGCGAGTGGTCGACCAGCGCGATGGTGTCGTACTGGTCGAGTTCAACGTCCGACCGCGAGAGCAGGTCGATACCCAGCAGGTTGACGAACGCGCGGTTCTCCTGGATGCCGATTTCCCCCTCGTAGACGATGTCGGCCTCGACGTCGCGCGAGCGGGCGATGGCCTGGAGGGCGACGGCGCTGGCGATGGAGTCGGGACTCGGACTCGGGGATGTGAGGATGGCGAGTCGCGTCCCGGTGCCGTCGATGACCTCGGCGAGTTTGCCGGTCTTGAACTCCAGTTCCCCCGTCTCCAGCGCGCGGAGCGCGGAGTCGGCGATGACCGCCGAGGGGTTGATGACGACGTCCGCGCCGATGTCCGAGAGGTCGTCCGCGGAGACGGGGTCGGACGCGCGCGCGACGATGAACTGCTCGCCGCCCCGGTCGCGGATGTTCTCGACGGCCGCCTCGTTGGCCCCCACGTCCGAGGAGAGGATGAGGATGACGTCCCGGTCGGACACCGTGTCCGCCACACTGGCGTCACGGATGTCGGCCGCGCGGGCGTCCATGTCCTGGTCGCGGAGCGCCTCGACGCGACCCTCGTCCATGTCGATGATGAGGACGTCCTTGCCCTCGTCCTCGAGTTCCTCCGCGACGGCGTGACCGACGCTGCCACACCCGAGAATCGCGTAGGTAGACATCGACGCCATCGTGATGGCGGTACTCATGTTACCCTACATCCGATTGGCGCATACTAAAGTCTCCTCTCTCCGACCGGTCGTCACCGAGAACGGATGAGGGAGCGATGGACCGCCCGGCGTTCGGGGGCCCCACGTGCCATGCGTCGGAAACCGAATGCCGGCGCTTTGCCGGCGTCCACCCGTGAACGGCTTCGTCCGAACTCGACGGTCGCCGTGATTCCCCACGCGACCGTCGTGCTCCCGCAGGATGTGGGTCGACCCGTGCCGATAAATCGCTTGTGGCCCCCCGTCAACCGTGTCACGTGGTCGCATCGAGAGTGCGGACGGCGTCCACGAGTGTCTCGACCTCCGGGGAGGTGCTCGTGGCCGCGACGGTCTCGCGTTCCTCGTCGTACTGGAGGAATCCGGCGTCCGCGAGGCGTCTGAGATGGTTGTGGACGAGCGTCAGGTGAATCCGGTCGACCCGCGCCGGGTCGGCCCGTCCCGTCTCGTTGTCGGCGACGATCTGCGCGAGGTCGTCGACGGAGAGTCTGTCCTCCGAGTCGGCGAGCGCGTAGACGACGCGACGCCTCCGGGGGTCGCTGAGCGCATCGAGTAGTTCCGAGGTGGTGTCCATCACGTCACGTCAATCGAACTATGGGTCGATAGCTAACAGGAAGTTTAGTTGAATATTAGTGGTGAGATAATTTCTTAACGACTGCTATTAATGGTGTCAGGGAGTCGCTGTCCGCGGCGAGAAGGAAACGTATATGAGTCGTTCGCCGGTAGTCGATATCGAGGCGAGGGCTGATAGCTCAGCCAGGCAGAGCATCTGGCTCTTAACCAGACGGCCGAGGGTTCAAATCCCTCTCAGCCCGTAGCTACAAAACGGGACTCTCAGCTACTGACGGCCGCGGTTTCTCCACATCATCAGTTACTCCAAAGGACAATCGTTCGAGCGACGAACGAACGCTTCGTCAAGTGTGCCTCGCGCCGCTCCTCGAGGTATCTCTCACCGTTTCTTTCGTATCGGTTGGCGGTGACGTAGCTGTTAGACTTGTGCCGCGAGTATAACAGCGAGTCAGGTCACGGTGCCCCGAAAGCATATCTCAGTCAGAAATAAATTGTTGTTATGAATCGCCCTTGGTCCCGGCGTGCGGTCCTCTGCTCCGGAGGAACAGGAATCGCGCTCTTGAGCGGCTGCGTGGGGAGAATCACTGGGAGTAGCGATCAGCCAGACTCTGAATCGTCAGGCACAGCAGATGGGTTCGATGGTGATCCATACGACATCATTGTCCGGAATCATGCATCCACAGAACAAACGATAGAGGTGACAGTCCGAGATGATCATGAGGTGGTCTTCGCTAAACAGGTCACTGTTGGCCCACTCCCGCAGCATGGGGGCCAGATATTCGACGACGTTGTCGAGACACGTGGGACATACGAGGTTGAAGTGAGGTTCCCATCTGGGGAGGGAGAAGTGTACAACTGGGAGGTCGATGACGACGAGCGGGATGTCTGGATCAGTATCACTGGCGACTCTGAACTAACAATCCATCTGACGTCACAGGATTAGTAGGGCAGTATCCCAATCTCGGTTACGGACATCTGGCTGGACGTCGCGGCGGGGGAGCAAACGACATGGACCTACTCATACACGCCGACACCGTCGCCGAACGTCGAAGACCCACGAATGCAGTACGTTCTGGAAGTTCGTGACGGGCGAGAGGACCTCAATATCGACATCACCCGAGAGTCGCAACACTCACGCTCTCTGTCTAACACTCACAAGAATTGTTATTAGCTGTCGGTACGCGTCTCAGCGTCTCTCGCGGGTTATTGATCACCTGAAATGAATTTTCGTTCGACTATCGAACGAACGCCCTCTCAGCCCGCTTTCCTGTGAACACCAGTGAGCAGTGAAAACGCTACAGAGGGATTTTGAATCAGCGAGTGAACGTAGTGAACGAGCGGGGTTCAAATCCCACTCAACCCGCTTTTGCGAGACACGTTCCTCAGCCACGGACGGCCGTGATTTTTCTACATCATCCGATATTCCCACAGGACAACCGTTCGTGTGACGAACGCCTCGATTCGTGTAGTCTTTCTCCGAGTCGAACAGATGGTGACTATCCGGCATTGGTCGCGACCATGTGTGCCTGAAGCGCGTCGTCGGCAGCGAGGTACGCCTCGCGTGGATAGAGCGCCAGTTCACTCGTTTCGGCGACCATCTTTTTCCACGTCAGTATGGGGTCAAATCCGTTCCTCGAACGATCGCCGTCAGTGGTCCGACCTCTCGAGGATAGATGCCGGTCATAACAGGCTAGCGGCCACTTTACTTTTCCGTGTGTCTCGCATGGACCTTCGGTACCGAATGCGGGTTATCAGGACGCTCATCGACGAAGTGAGTAGAGACGAGATCATCGGTATTCTCGAGGACGAAAACATCGACTACGTCGTCTCACAGGAGGCGAGCGGACGTGGAGACTTATTGATCGTCGAGTTTCCCCTCCCGGAACAAGCCTTGGAAGTCGTCCTCGCTCGCTTCGAGGAGGCGGGCCACGACGAGCACTCCTATACAGTCGTGACCGATGCGACTTCCGCGCTCTCGACGAACATGGGCGAAGTCGAAGACCGGTTCGTCATCGGCGAGGAGGAAGACAGTAGTCTCGCGGTCGAAGAACTCCGCTCGAAGGTACTGGAACTCCTCCCGGACGCGTTCACCTACTACCTGCTAACGCTTCTCAGTGCAGTCGTCGCCACGGCAGGTCTCCTGCTCGACTCACCGGCGCTCGTCGTCGGATCGATGGTTATCGCCCCGCTCGTCGGGTCGGCACTGACAGCGAGTGTCGGTACGATCCTCGCCGAGCGGAGTTTGATCGTCAAGGGGTTTCGAACACAGGCGCTCGGCCTCGGTCTTGCGATTCTGGGGGCTGCCGTCTTCGGGTTCCTTCTGAAGACGGGTGCGTTTCTCCCACCCTCTCTCCGTCCATCGACGACGGCGCAGATCGCTCAGCGGATCTCTCCCGGATTGCTGTCGCTCATCATCGGTGTGTGTGCCGGTGCCGCTGGTGCAGTCGGGATCGCAACGGGCATCTCCGCTTCCCTCGTCGGCGTGATGATCGCAGCGGCCCTTATTCCCGCAGCCGCCGCCGTCGGAATCGGTATCGTCTGGTCCGCACCGGCAATCGCGTTCGGTGCGCTCGTCCTCCTCGTCGTCAACGCCGCGTCGATTCACGTCTCGGGGGTTGCCGTCCTCTGGTACCTCGGTTATCGACCAGCGTCGTGGAACCCGGAGAACTTCTTGGCGAACGTATCGCTCCGTCGGTTTGGCTCTTCCATGGCCGTCGCAGTTGTCCTCTTGGTGCTGTTCGTCACAGCAGGGGGACTGATTTCGACCCACGTCGCCTTCGAGCAGACAGCAAACGTTGCCGTCGAAGAGACCCTCGAACAGAACGAATACGAAGACCTCGAGCTAGCAGGAGTCCAGGCGGAGTTCCACCTCGGAGCGCCCTTCTCACAACCACAGGAAGTGACCGTCACCGTTCGGCGCTCTTCGGATCAGAGTCATCCTCGATTGAGCGACCAGATCAGGCAGCGACTCGCTACACAAACGGATCGGAAGCCGACGATCCGTGTCGTGTTCATCGAAAGCCAACGCTCCCCGAACGAGACGACAGCCCGGTCGGGGTCGACTCAGCAGCGGTTCCAGGGGTGGATGGACTCGGCGGTTCAAGAACCGTCAGTATAGACCACATTCTCGAACTGTCACACCGCGCCGTAAATGCAACGTCAGACCTTTGACCTATTATCTCTACGCCGCTAGTCTAATCGAGGGCACTGTGGTTTCAGTACTGCCACACCACTCCAAAATCTGGATTTCATGGAGGTAGAACGGTAGGCGCCGTCGCTATCGCATTCCCCCGGCGTTGTTCGCTATACGGCGACTCGAGCCGATGGGTTGGATTGGTACGCTCTCGTCGGCAGGGGCTCATCACGCTCGCTGGTTGCCCCCTCGAATCGGCCAGTAGATCGACTCCGTGTATCGGTGCTACTAGTAGCGGAAGCAGTGTGGAGTCAGCCGTCCGCGGGGCTCAGACGCACCTCGAGGATTCCGTTGTTGAACCAGACGCGCGTCGCTTCCGGGGATTCCCAGGGGATATCGACTCGTCCGACGACCTCACCGTTTCGTCCAATGACGAGCTGATTCGTCTGTGGCTTGATTCCGACGGTGATGTCGTCTTCGGTGGCTCCTGGCAAGTCGGCGACGACGGTGAGCGTGTCGTCGTCGAGGCGAGTATCGATCCGACACCGGTCGCTTGCGGCTTCGCGTCGCCGTCTTCGACCACCAGCGGACTGCGCGGTGGCTGACCGGGGTTCCGCTCGGCGCGGATTCGTGACTGCTGACCGTGGTGTCATCTCCTCCCCAGGTGAGGGTTCGTTGATGTCGAGTTCGATCAACGCCCCGAGCAGGTCGGTCAACGGTTGGAGTCCGATCCGAATCCCGCGTTGGCGCTCGCGCCCGACCGTTTGCTCCTCATCCGTGTTATCCTGATCGTCAGTATCGTCGTGGCTCATGGGAATTCATCGAAGTCGAGCTTCGACCGTCGTTCCGTGCGATACAGTACCAACCACCGCCTGATAAAGCCGCTGGCCACGTTATCCCACTGTGACGTGTCTCAGATGACTGTCTAACGTACGTTCGTATTTCCTGCTATAACTGATGACGTGGTCTGGCGTAGCAACCGTGGCAATCACAGGTTACATTGATTATGTGATACGAGCGTCGCTCGTAGGCGATTAGTTTGCCCAGAGGGATCCCAAAGGGAGTTTCGTTCGATGGTCGAACGAACGCCCTCTCAGCCCGCTTCTGCGAGGAACGACAGGGGAGAGCGAAGCGGCTACAGATGATTCGAACTGGGGAGCGTCGCGACCAACGGTCGAACTCTCTTCTCCCGTCTTTTCAGCTCCGTCGCTCTCGATTCGGTATCTTCCGGTGGAGGATAGCGGTCGCTCGTCGTTCGTAGAGTGACGGTTTAGGTCAGGCAGCGGCAACCGCACGTGACGACCACGTGGGCTGAAAGGTGGCTGACCTGACCGTGCCGTCTCCCCCGTCTACCCGCTATCGCTACAAAACCCCTCCGGTACCCGGACGCGGCCGTGTCGGGCCCGAAGTGGTCCATCCCGAGAGCGACATCCGCTAGACTGAGTGTCGCTTTCGGTCCGTTCTCCCGTGTCGAACCAGTGCGCGTCGTGCCGGCGAGTGTGGTATTGATATCCTCTCCGTCCCTTCGCTCGTCCATGTCCAGAGTTGTGGGTGGACTCGCGGGGCTCGTCATGGCACTGTTCCCGAAGGAGTTCCTGGCGCTGATGCAGCGCCTCGCGGTCGACAACCCCGACGCGTTCGCCGAACGGGGCTGGGTCGCCCCGTACGTCCGCCTGGAGGGATTGGTCGTGACCGTCGTCTGTCTGGCGGGCGGGCGGGTGTACGAGGTGTTCATGAAGTACATCGGCGTCGCGGGTGCTTTCATGCTCCTCGCTCCGCGGCAGTACGTCGAGTTCGGCAACAGACTCGCCTACAGCGGGTCGGACCCCTTCGAGTGGAGGCGGCGGTATCTCCCCGGCGTGCGGGCCTGCGGGGCGTTCCTCGTCCTTTTGGCGATTCGAGCGCTGAGGCGCAGTGACGGCACCGAGTGACGGCCCGGACCGGATGGCGTACGCTCACCGCGTCCCCCGGTTCGCGACCGCTTGGCCGGTCGGGGACCTACGACTCCCGCCGCTGTGACTCGGCGGCCTCCATGCTCGCGCCGAAGACGAGGCCGAGTGCGATGCCCGTACCCGTCCCTCGTCGGGAGTCCTCCCCGTTCTCTGTCGGTGACACGAGCGACCGTCCGACGTATCCCGAGATAGTCCCGTCGGCGAGCGAACGACCCTCCGGTTTCGAGGGAGGCCTGTCACGAAGGATGCCGACAGGACTGCGCGTCGGGCAGAACGGTCGAGGGTCGTCCGAGTCCGGTCCAGTGCCCCCTCAGTACCGTTCCACGCTCGCCGACCCGACGCGAACCTGGACCAGTCCGCCGGGGTCGCCGCCGTCCGTCTCCTCGCCTCGATACTTCTCCGAGATGCGCCGACCGACCTCCTCCCGGACTGCCGGGTCCTCGACCACCCGTGCGGTGCCGAACACGACGACGCGCCAGCGGACGTCCGGGCCGTGGGCGTCCTCGATGGCGAGCGAGACCCGGGGGTTCGCGCGGACGTTCCGGAGTTTCTTCCCGCCGGTGAGAATCGAGACGACGCCGTCGCGGTAGTCGTACCAGACGGGGGCGACGTGGGGCCGGTCGTCGACGCTCGTCGCGAGGAACGCGGACAGGGGGGCGTCGCGGACGAGTTCCTCGACGGCTTCGGGGGCGGACATGGGAGAAGGGAGGGGTCGCCGGGAGATAAGCCGGTGGTCGGTAGTCGAACTCAGCGACGACCCTCGAGGGCCTCGGCGAGGTCGAGGGGGCGTTCGGTCCCGACGACCACTGCGCGCTCGTTCGAGCGGACGACGCGGACGGCCTCGCCGGTCGAAATCAGGTAGGCCACCGCGCCGGTGGAAAAGCGGATGCCGAGGCCGCCGTAGGAGAGCAGGCCGACCCGCTCGGTCTCGACGGCCTCGATATCCGCGAAGGGGACGTGTCGTGGCGTGCGGTGGAAGGGGACGAACTGGACGTAGAGACCGTCCTCGCGGACCTCGGTCGTCAGGCGGATGCGATAGATGAGGAGGGCCACGCCGAGGACGACGAGCGTTCCAATTCCGAGTGTTCCCACGGCGGTCACGACGGCGATGACGGCGAGGAGCGCCCAGAGCCACCGCTGTCTGAAGCGCTGTACCTCTCGAAACGACGCGTCGGACATACCGCATCCGACGGCGGCTCCCCTGAAAACGGTGTCCGTTGCCGTGGCCGACGACGCTACTCGCCGGGCGAGTAGTTCGGTGCCTCGTCGGTGATGACGACGTCGTGGGCGTGGCTCTCCTGCTGGCCTGCCGAGGAGACGCGGACGAACTCCGAGCGCTCCTTGAACGCGGGGATGGACTCGGCGCCGACGTAGCCCATGCCCGACTGCATCCCGCCGACGAGCTGGTGGAGTTCGCTGGCGAGACTGCCCTTGTAAGGAGTGGCGGCCTCGACGCCCTCGGGGACGTACTCCTCGTCCTCGGGTTCGTCCTTGAGGTATCGGTCCCCACCACCGGAACGCATCGCGCCGACGCTGCCCATCCCGCGGTACTGCTTGTACTTCTTGCCGTTCATGGTGATGACGCGGCCGGGGGCCTCGTCGGTCCCCGCGAAGTACGACCCGAGCATGACGGCGTCCGCGCCCGCGGCGATGGCCTTGATGGCGTCGCCGGAGTAGCGGATGCCCCCGTCGGCGATGACGGGCACGTCGTGTTCGACGGCCACGTCCGCGACGCTCGACACGGCGGTAATCTGGGGCATGCCGGCCCCGGAGACGACGCGTGTGGTACAGATGCTGCCGGGACCGATGCCGACCTTGAGGCCGTCGGCGAAGTCGACGAGGGCCTCCGCGGCCTCCCGGGTGCCGATGTTACCGACGACGACGTCCGCGTCGACCTGCGATTTGATGTCGCGCGCGGAGTCGACGACGTTGCGGTTGTGCGCGTGTGCGCAGTCGATGAAGACGACGTCCGCGCCGGCCTCGTCGGCGGCCGTCGCGCGGTCCGTCTCGAAGGGGCCGACGGCGACGCCGACGCGGAGGCGACCCTCGTCGTCGCGGGCGGCCTGGTCGTACTCGCGGCGCTGGAGGATGCCCTGCATCGTGACGAGGCCGACGAGTTTGCCGTCGTCGTCGACGACGGGGACGCGCTCTATCTTGTGCTCGTACATGAGTTCGAGGGCGTCGCGGGCGGTGACGTCCTCGCTCGCGGTGATGACCTCGTCGGTCATGGCCTCGCGGACCTCGTCGCGGTCACCGACCTCGAGGTACGGGCGGATGTCGGTCCCCGAGATGATGCCGAGGACGGTGCCGTCGTCGGCGACGACGGGCGCGCCGGAGACGCCGCGGCGTTCCATCATGGAGTCGACGTCCCGGACCGTCTGGTCGGGGCTGGCGGTCACCACGTCGCGGATGATGAGTTCGTCGGCGCGCTTGACGCGTTCGACCTCCTCGGCCGTCTCCTCGACGGTCATGTTCCTGTGGAGGACCCCGAGGCCGCCGTTGCGCGCCATCGCGATGGCGAGGCCGCTCTCGGTGACGGTGTCCATCGCGGCCGAGAGCACCGGCACCTGCAACGTCACGTTCGTCGAGACGCGCGTCTCCGTCGACGCCTCGTCGGGTTCGACGCGGCTCTCCATCGGTTTCAGGAGCACGTCGTCGAACGTCAGCGCCTCCGGGACGCGAAGCTTCTCCGAGAAGGTTCCGTGGGGAGTCTTCGCCATGTAAGCGGTGATAGCTGTTCGCGCAAAAACGTTGCGAGACTCACCACGGAACGACTGTGACTCTCACACGTCCCCGGTCGGTGCGAATATTGCCGGGCGTGATCCGTCCGATATCTGGACGTTCGTACGAATTGCCGCGCAGAGCATGGCCGACAAACGATGACAGTCGGGATAATGCTTGACAAGACGCCGTTCCGTGAGGGCACGTCTCACACAACGTTTATTGTTTCATGTCTGATTCGTTGATGTATGGACTCCGCATGTCCCGTCGGAGCTCGTGTTGGCAACCGACCGCTCGCCACCGAGGAGACTATTATACCGACAGGGAACTTTGCGGGGAAATCCGTCATGTGGAAGGGCTTTGCGGACTCGCGCCTCAACTTCGGGAGCGCGACCGCACGACTTCGCCCGCGCTATCGTGACGGAGACCACCGCTCGGCCGCCGGAGACGGCCAACGCGCCTGAGCGATGAGCACGTCACGGCACCCCATCGCCCTCCGTCTGGAGCGACGCGTCGGGCGCGGGACCCACCTGCTCGGCACCGTCATGGGTCTCCCGCTGGTCGACGGTATCTTCCCCGCACTCGTCCTCGCGGGCGCACTCACCACGGCAGGCGGCGACGCCATTTCGCTCCGGGGGGTGCTCGAGGTCGGTCTCCTGGTGTTCGGCGGGAGCGCGACGCTCGCCGTCGTCCTCGCGGAGATGGAGGGCTCGCGCCGGGAGCGCGCCCTCTCCGTCCTCGCGGTCGGGAGCGTCGTCCTCGTCGTCGCCGCCATCGAGGCGGCACTCGCCCCGACCATCGAGTCGGTGCTCAACATGGCCGTCTTCCCCCGGTTCGCCGCCCTCGTCATCCTCGCCGTCGCGGCGAAGACGGCGAGTTCGACCATCGGCGAGTACCTCCCGAGTCCGGGGACCATCGTCGGCCTCGGCCTGCTGGCGAGTCTCGACCCCTCCGGGTTCGAATTCGTCGTCACGCCCGACCCGACGATGATACTCGCCGGCGTCGCCGCCGCGGGCGTCGGCGTCGGGTTCGCCCTCGTCGTCGCCCTCGCCGGGCCGACGCTCCGCCGCTGGGTCGACATCGACCGCTTCCGCTTCGGCAGCGCCGTCGCGCTCGGCGTCCTGCCCCTGACCTTGCTGGGCATCATCGAGGCCGACCGACCGCTCGCACTCGCCGTCCTCGGCGTGACGTGCCTGCTCTCGCTCGACCCCGACAGTGGGTCGGTAGACGAGGGCACCGACGACCGCGACGACTACGACGACGGTACGGGGACGGGCGTCGAGAGCCCGGGTGCGGGGACCCCGGACGGCCAGTTCGACGCGCCGCAGGGTGGCCGGCGGTCGTCGGTCGCCGACCCCGAGGCCGACCGGACGTTCTCGGACCCCGAGGCTCGCGGGGCGAGCGCCGCCGCCGACGGCGGCCAGTCCCCCGACGGGGACGACCCGCGCGCCCGCGACCCGGAACGCGCCCCCTGGCTGTAGTCGCCGAGCCGAGCGTTTTACCCCCCTTCGACCCGCCGTTCCGGTATGGCCGACAACCGCGTCGTGCAGGGTCGCATGGTCACACCGAAATCACTCGCAGAACTCATCGAGGGCGAGTCGGTCATGGACGCCGAGTCCATCGAGGACGCCGACCGCGAGTGCCCCGAGTGCGGCGGCGACGTCCTCTCCGTGGGCTACATGCCCTCGGTCACCTCGTTCGTGACGGGCTACAAGTGTCAGGAGTGCGACTGGCAGGACCGCGAGGAGTAGTGCGGTTCGGGGAGTCGAAGAATCGAAACCGCTTTAGGGCGGTTGACCGTTTTCGGAGATGCGGGGACGTGGCCAAGCCAGGCATGGCGACTGACTCCAGAGGCCACGCGCCCGGTGACGAGACTCCAGACTGATATACCGAGCGGCGGGCTGATCACCTCGCCGTGTTGACGACCCTCTGGAGTACCGAGGCGCACACCGGAGATATCAGTCGATCGGGGGTTCAAATCCCTCCGTCCCCATTTCCTGTCGCGAGCAACTCCGCGAGCGACGGAACTGAAACGAGGTGGATTTTGAACCGGGGAGCACGCACGCAACGACGTGAGTACGTGCGACCGAGATTCTCAATCTCTCTGTTCTATCTCACGGCGCTACGCGACGAACGAAGCGATGGCACCGTCGGTCGGGACAACCTGAACTCCGCTCGGGTCCCACGCTCAGGTCGGACCCGAACGACCCTACCATGCGATACGGCGCCTCACTGGACCTGCGGATGGACGACTCCGTCGCCGAGTTCGCCGAGTTCCTCGCGGGCCTCGGCCTCTCGCACGTCGAACTCAGGCAGAGCTATCTGGACACCCGCTCGCCCCCACCGACCACCGAAGAACTCGCGGAGGTCCGCGAGTCGTACGACCTCACGTACACGGTTCACGCGCCGTACACCGACGCGAACCCGGGGAACCTCAACGAGTCACTCAGGCGGGCGATGGCCGAGAGCCTCGTGGAAACCCTCGACACCGCCGCGGCCATCGGGGCAAGCGGGGTAGTGACCCACGGCGGCAGCGTCAGCGCCGCGTACCCCGACCGCGTGCAGACCTACGCCCGCGAGCAGGCCGTCCGAACCGTCCGAATCGCGGCCCGCCACGCGGAGGACGTGGGCGTCCCCCTCTGCGTCGAGAACCAGCGCACCAAGCCGAGGACGCGCTACAACACCTCGACGCCGACGGACCTCGCGGCGTTCCTCGACGCCGTCGACGTCGAGTCGCCTCCCCTCTCGGTCACGCTCGACGTCGGACACGCCAAGGCGTCGGGAGTCGACCACGGGGACTTCGTCGAGGCGTTCGGAGACCGAATCGTCGTGGCGCACCTCCACGACAACGACGGCGCCTCGGACGCCCACGACCCGCTTCCGGGCTACGAGTCCGTCGCCGGTGCTATCGGCGCGCCGTACAACGTCCTCGAGATGAAGTCGAGAGAGGACGTCGTCCGCTGCGTGCGCGAGTGACCGTCTCGTTCCCCGTTACCGCCACACCGTCGCACGCCACGTTCATCTCCTCGGCCGTCCATATCGTACGGTGACTATGTCCACCATCCCGCTGTTCGTTGCGCCCCCGGGCGGCCTCGAACTGCTGGTCATCCTCCTCGTCCTGGCCCTGCTGTTCGGCCCGAGCAAGCTGACCTCGCTCGCGCACGCGGCGGGTCGCTCCACGGGCGAGTTCAGGAAGGGACGCGAGGAGATCGAACGCGAGATTCGAACGACCGCCGGGTTCGACACCACCACGGCGAGTGACGCCGAGGACGCGAGCGACCCCCTGACGGGTCGCGAGACCGTCTGACCGACCAACCACTTTCACTCCGAACTGCACAGCTACATACCCGCAGGGCCGGAACGGGAGGTATGGGCAGGGGGTTTCCCGAACCCGGTCGACGGGACGACGACCAGCGGGTGGTCCTCCACGTCGACATGGACTGTTTCTACGCCGCCTGCGAGCGTCGCCGCGCCCCCGACCTGATGGGCGAACCCGTCGTCGTCGGGATGGGGTACGAGGACGGCGAGACGCACGGCGCGGTGGCGACGGCGAGTTACGAGGCCCGGGAACACGGCGTCGAGAGCGCTCAGCCCATCTCACAGGCGCTGGACGTCCTCCCACGGGTCGAGACCGCACCCGACGACTACGACGGACCGGTGGGCTACTACCGCCCCGTCGACCTGAAGTACTACTCGTCGGTCAGCGAGGAGGTCAAAGCCGTCCTGCACGACGTGGCGGACGTGGTCCGGGAGGTGAGCATCGACGAGGCGTACCTGGACGTCTCCGACCGGGTGGGCTGGCACAGCGTCGAGATATTCGCCCGGAGCCTGCAGGGGGCCATCGAGGAGGCGGCCGGCGTCCCCGCGAGTATCGGGTGTGCGACCAACATGGCGACGGCGAAGATCGCGAGCGACCACGACAAGCCCGACGGCCTCGTCGTCGTCCGCCCCGGCGAGGAACGCGCGTTCCTCGCACCGCTGGACGTGGCGGCCCTCCACGGCGTCGGCCCGGTGACCGCGGGCGAGTTGCACGGGATGGGCATCGAGACGGCGGGCGACCTCGCGGCCGCCGACCGGGACGCCCTCGTCGACCGGTTCGGGGAGCGGGGTCGCGAGATTCACGCCCACGCACGGGGGCGTGACGACCGGGTCGTCGAACCGCGCGGGCGGCCCAAGAGCCTCTCTAGCGAGTCGGCGTTCACGGAGGCGACCGACGACCCCGACCGGGTCCGCGAGCGCCTGCGGACGCTGGCGACGGAGGTGACCGACCGGTGTGCGGCCCGGGACGTCCTCTACAAGACCATCGGCATCAAGGTGGTCCGCCCGCCGTTCGACGTGAACACGCGCGCCCGGTCGCTCTCCGGGCCGGTGGCCGACCCCGACCTCGTCCAGCGAGTCGTCGCGGACCTCGTCGAGGAGTTCGAGGGCCAGCGCGTGCGGAAACTCGGCGTCCGCGTGTCGAACCTGTCGTTCGACGCGGCGACGCAGGCCGGACTCGACGACTGGGCCGACGACGGGACGGACGCGGGGTCGGACCCGGACTCGGACGCCCCCGACGAGTTCCGTGGGAACGAACCGACCTGCGGCGGGAACCGGGGACGGACACGCCGGGGGCAGACCAGCATCCTCGACTTCGAACCGCCGGACAGCGGTGAGTGAACGCGTCACACACCGCCACCAAGGTCTTTGTGGGATAGTCGGAAAGTGGGTGTATGGCCCTGAAACGAGCCCTCTACTTCGCCCTCTTCGTCGTCGGCATCACGGTGATGCTCCTCGGCGCGGGTGCGTGGTTCGCGACGGCGGACAAGGACTACACGTGGGAGTACGAACGCGTCGAAAGCGAGTTCCCCCAGCACGCGGGCGAGATGGGGTTCTACGACAGTCTCCCGGAAGCGCACAAGGAGGACTTCCAGCGCGCGCTCGACGGCGAGGTGATTCGCTACGAGAGCCGTGCCGACTCCCCCAAACGCGAGGTCATCAAGAAGGACGGGGAGTTCTACGTGTTCACCCTCCAGTCGAACTTCGACTGGCTGAACCCGCTGACGTTCGGTCCCGCACTTCTGTCGCTCGGCGGCCTCGCCGTTGTCGTCGCGATGGCGCGCCGGGACACCCACTTCAAGGCGACGAGCCACCGTCTCAACTAAGGTCGCGCGGCGGCGACTCTCCGGTATGAACCACCTCTCCCGTGCCGGGACGGGCTATCGCCTCCCGCGACACGCCCACATCGTCGTCTACGACGCCCGCGAGGACGGTGACCTCCTCACCATCTACGACTGCGGCGCGGCACAGAAACCGCCGAGCGCGCAGTTCATCGGCCACCTCGTCCACGTCGAGGCACCCGCCCGGACCGAACAGACGCCGACGGGCTACGTCGTCCGCCTGCGGGAGGGCGGCCGCCTCGTCGAACAGGGCGACGGCGAGTGGGTTATCCGCCCGGTCTGACCGCGATTACTCGCCGACCCTGTCGCGCAGTTCCGTCCGCCGAATCTTTCCCGTCACCGTCTTCGGCAGTTCGTCGACGTACTCGACGAGTCGCGGGTACTCGTGGGCCGCGAGTTCCTCCCGGACGTGGTTCTGGATGTCCTCGGTCAACTCGTCGCTCGCCTCGTAGCCCTCACTGAGGACGACGAACGCCTTGACGACGTGCCCGCGGGCCTCGTCGGGCGCGGGGACGACGGCCGCCTCCGCGACGGCGGGGTGTTCGCCGAGCGAGGACTCCACCTCGAAGGGGCCGATGCGGTAGCCCGCCGAGATGATGACGTCGTCCGCCCGCCCCTCGAACCAGAAGTAGCCGTCCTCGTCTAAGTGTCCGAGGTCGCCCGAGAGATACCACTCGCCGTCGGGGCCGTCGACGAAGCAGTCGGCGGTCTTCTCGGGTTGCTCCCAGTAGCCCGCGAAGAAACACGGGAAGTCGCCGCGTTCGGCGATGACGCCCGTCTCGCCGGAGTCGAGCACCTCGCCCGTGTCGGGGTCGACGACGCTCGCGGTGACGCCGGGCAGGGGCTTGCCCATGCTCCCCGGGCGCACCTCCATCGTCGGGTAGTTGTTGATGATCATGTTGCCCGTCTCAGTCTGGCCGTAGGTGTCGAGGACGGTCACGCCGAGGGCGTCCTCGGCCCACTCGACGACGCCCGCCGAGAGGGGTTCACCGATGGACAGCGCGTGGCGCACGTCGAGGTCGACACCCTCCAAGACCCCCGCCTTCTCGCGGAGCATCCGGAACGCGGTGGGGACGGAGAACAGTACCGTGATGGGGTACTCGTCCAGCAGGGTCGCCCACTCCTCGGGGTCGAACTCGTTCTGGTAGGTGAACAGCGAGGTGCCCCAGTACCACGCGCCCAGCGTGTTGATGGGGCCGACCAGCCACCCGAGGTCACCCGTCGACCAGTACAGGTCGTCCTCGCGCAGGTCGACGGCGAACTTCTGGGTGGCGGCGACGCCCGCGACCCACCGGTGTTTGTGGAGGACGCCCTTCGCCTGCCCCGTCGTCCCGGAGGTGTAGTAAAGGAGGGCGTCGTCCTCGCCGCTCGTCTCGACGACGTCGTACTCGTCGCTCGCCGACCGGGTGGCGTCCTCGTAGTCCACGTCGCCGTCTTCGCCCTCGCCGACCACGACGACGTGTTCGACGCTCGGGATGGATTCGAGTGCCTCGCCGATCGTCTCGCGGTTCTCACCCGTCGTGACGACCACCTTCGCGTCGCAGTCCGCGAGGCGCATCGCGATGCCGTCCGGGCCGAAGCGCTCGTTGACGCTCCCCCACACCGCGCCCGTCTTGAGGGTTCCAATCATGGCCGCGTAGTGCTCGGGAACCCGTGGCATGTAGGAGAACACCCGGTCGCCGCGCTCGACGCGCCCGTCGAGGACGTTCGCGAAGCGGTTGGACTCCGCCCGCAGGTCGCCGAACGTGACCGTCTCGCGCTGACTCCCGTCGTCCGGGCCGTCGAGGGCGTCGCTGCCGACCCACTCCAGCGCCGTCCGGTCCGGGTCCGCCTCGGCGTGGCGGTCACACACCTCGTGGGCGATGTTCAACGAGCGGGGGGCGTCCCAGTCGGCGTCGGTGTAGATGTCGTCCCACTCGAAGGACTCGTAGGTCGACTCGTAGTCCGGCAGGTTGTGTTCGGCCATACCGTGTGACGGTGACACCCACCGGAGTATCAATCATGTCCAACCCGTCGGGACGAAGACCTGTTCGGGCGGACGAGGCGGCGACGGGAAAACCGCATACGCGTTCGACCTCCGACCCGGAACGCGGGGACGAGAGACGAGAAACGTAGACCGCGACGGCCGGCTACTCGAGCGAGGCGAGGTGGTCGCGGAGGTCGCTCCCGGAGATGACGTCGAGTTTGTCGTCGTTCGCGGCGACGTAGTCGACGATCTCCGCGAACTCCTCGCGCGAGTACTTGTTGTGGAACATGAGCACGAGCAGGGACTGGTGTTCCACCACGTCGTCGATCATGTCTTTCGTCGCCTCGATGCCGTGTTCGGCGTCGAAGCTCCCGACGCTCATCGGGTTGGTCAGGTTGTAGTTCGTCGGCGACCCGCCGCCGAACACGAGGTCGAAGTGCTCGGAGAGAACGTCGATGCTCGCGCCGTCGTAGGCGCCGTACGTGAGGATGTGCATGTCGTCGCCCGCGGCCATGTCGTGGTCCGCGAACCACTCGTCCATCTCCTCGATGTCCGCCCGGAGTTCGGCCTCGGACAGTTCGGTGATGTTCTGGTGCTTGGTGGTGTGGTTACAGAGGTCCCACCCCGAGGACTGGAGTTCCTGAAGCTTCTCGTGCGAGAGCCTGCTGGGGGCGACGTTCGTCTGGACGACCGCCTCGATGCCGGGGTAGCCGTACTCGTTCAGGACCGGGTAGTAGTCGTCGTAGTGGCTGGCCTGCGTGTCGTCGAACCGGAAGATGACCTTCGCCTTCTCGGGCTTGGGGTGTGCCCGGATGTCGTCGAGGTGGAAGGAGACCGGCTGGCCGTCGTCTGCGACGACCGAGACCAGGAGCCTCGTGACCTCCGAGAGGTCGGGGTCGCCGACGACGCTCGTCGGGGCGAGGTCCTGGCGCTCCCACCCGATGTCCCGCTTCCCGTTCAGGAACCGCTTGTACATCACGAGGTTGTCGGGATCGGGGGCCTGTGCGATGAGGTAAACCGCCGTCGCATTCGAGGGCTCGTGGAAGTTCATCGCGAGCGAGACGTCCGAGTCGCTCAGGTCGATGGGGTCATCCTCGAAGTCGCCGTAGATGACGGAGCGGCCCGTGCCCTCGAAGTGCATCGACTGCGTGCCCGAGAACTTGGTGACGATGTCGGCGACGAGCGTCCCGCCGTTAGCGGTGCCCCACCGGGAGAGGTCCTCGACGTTGTCGACCATGCGCCCGTGGCGGGTGAACGTCCCCTGGTAGGCGGGGTTGACGTTCGCGGGCTGTTCTTCGGTCCGCGGGGTGGGGCCGGAGTCGGTCTCCGTCTCTTCGGTTTCTGGTTCCTCGGTCGGTTCGGGCGTGCTCGTCTCGGTCGGCGCTTCGGTCGTCGTCGGAGCCGTGGTCGTAGCGGGGTCGTCGCTGACGTTCGACGTGGAGGAGCACCCGGCACCGAGGACGAGGGCGCCGGTCGCGAGGAACGCGCGTCGAGTCGTTCGGGGTCGGTCACTGGCCATGGTCCATCTGTTGTCGACAGGGTATAAAGTATCGAACATCATACTGTCTCGAATTCGGGTTCTAATCGGTGATTTACCACACTGGGACAGTCCAACGGAATGTTACGAATCCTCCCAGAGGAGACCGTAGGTGGGGGCTACCGACCCGGAGCGAGGTTCCGACGACGATGCGGGTCGCCCCGGGTACGGCGGGGGTCGCGTCGACACGTCCGGGGGGCATCGTGTCGCCGTAGTCACCGGCTACCGGACGCGACGGGCGGTTCGACACCGCGTCCGCCGCGCGTCTGACGGACCGTTATATCGCCCCGGGTGAACTGTCGAACAATGGGAGAGACCGAGACCATCACGGTCGCGGAGGTGAGCGACGGCACCGGGAGCGTCGGCACGGCGGGCACCGACGTGTCCCTGCCCGCGGTCGAACTCCTCACCGGGCGCGGGTTCGTCACCGGCAAGTCCGGGTCGGGGAAGTCCAACACCGCGAGCGTCGTCATCGAGAAACTGCTCGACCGGGGATTCCCGGTGCTCATCGTCGACATCGACGGGGAGTACTACGGCCTGAAGGAGAAGTACGAGATCCTCCACGTCGGCGACGACGAGGAGTGCGACATCCAGGTGAACGCCGAACACGCCGAGAAGATCGCGGACATGGCGCTTCGCAACAACGTCCCCATCATCCTCGACGTCTCCTCGTTCCTCGACGAGTCGGAGGCCGCGGAGTTGCTGACCGAGGTGGCGAAACACCTCTTCGCGAAGGAGAAGAAGTTGAAGAAGCCCTTCCTGCTGGTCGTCGAGGAGGTCCACGAGTGGATCCCCGAGGGCGGCGGCCTCGGGGAGTGCGGGCGGATGCTCATCAAGGTGGGCAAGCGCGGGCGAAAACACGGCCTCGGCATCATGGGCATCAGCCAGCGACCCGCCGACGTGAAGAAGGACTTCATCACGCAGTGCGACTGGCTCTGCTGGCACCGCCTGACGTGGCGCAACGACACGAAAGTCGTCAAGCGCGTCCTCGGGAGCGAGTACGCCGACGCCGTCGAGGGACTCGCGGACGGCGAGGCCTTCCTCGTCACCGACTGGGCCGAGCGGACGCAACGAGTCCAGTTCCAGCGCAAGACGACGTTCGACGCGGGTGCGACGCCCGGGCTGGAGGACTTCGAGCGCCCGGACCTGAAGTCGGTCAGCGAGGACCTCGTCGGCGAACTCCAGTCCATCACGGAGGACGAACGCGAACGCGAGGACCGCATCGAGGAACTCGAACGCGAACTCCAGCGCAAGGAGCGCAGAATCGAGATTCTGGAACGCGACCTGGAGGACGCCCGCGACCTCTCGCGGATGGCCGACCAGTTCGCGGAGGCGCTGTTCGACCACCCCGGGCGTTCCCGGATGCAACTCCGGAGGGACCGCGAGGCCGAGCGAGTGGACTCGGAACAGGCCACGCTGGAGGAGAACCCCGGCCTCGTCGACGCGACCGGCGAGGCAGAGGGCGAGCCGGCGGGCGGCACCCCGGCCGTCGAGTCGGACGTTCCGTGGCCGGACCCGCCGACCGAGGAGCGCGACCGGGCGGCCCCCGCGACCACCGCTCCCGGCCCCGCCGTCGCGGAGACCGACGGGTCGGGCGCCGCGAGCGGGACGAACGGGACCGGGGCGCGACCGGAGGGCCAATCCAGCGGCGGTCGAATCCTCGGGAGTGATGGGTCGGAGACCGGCGACCGTCCGCTCGTCGAACGGGTCCGGACCCTGCTGTCGGATCTCGACCCGGGGGCACGACGGCTCCTCGCGGAGTACCGCGCGGACGGGCCGTCCTCGCCCGTCGACGCCCACGTCGCGGCGGGCGGCGAGGGCGACCGGACGACCGCCTACAGCCACAACAGCGCCCTGCGCGAGGCGGGCCTCATTCGCCACGCCGGGCGCGGCCAGTACGCCTACGCGCTCCCGGACCTCGTGAGCGCGGCCCACGACGGCCGCCTCTCCGAGGACGAGGAGCGTGAGGTCGTCGCCGCTATCGAGCGGGACCTGCTGGACTGAGCCGGCTCAGAGACCGTACTGCGACCGCACGAGGTCCGCCAGCCCCCGCTCTTCGAGCAGGGCCATCGGCGCGAGGAGCGTCAACTGGACGACGCCCGGCAGGCGTGCTATCTCGACGCCGCCCGTGAACGTACAGCGCCCGCGAACCTCGCCCTCGGTCATGTCCAGCAGTTTCCCGGCGCGGTCGAAGGCGTTCTCCGTCGCGTCGTTGACGGTCGCACCGCTCCCGACGACCTGGATGGGCCCCATCTCGTCTTCGAGTTCGACGCCGTGTCGCTCGGCGAGTTCGCGGCCCGTCTCCAGTTCCTCGGTCGAGTAGGGCTTCGCGATGTGCGGCAGGTCCTCCTCGTTCGGGAGGAGGAGGGGCCCGTCGATGTCCAGCCCCTCGATGACTTCCACCGTCAGAGTGGTCTTCCCGCTCACGTCCGTCGTGTGCAGGGAGAGTTCGCCGTCGCCCTGATTGGCGTGGAGGTCACCGACGTAGAGGCCGCCGCCGTCCACCTTCACAGGACAGATCAGGACCGCCCCGGCGCGCACGTCGTTCGAGTCCATGTGGCCGTCCGTGCGTTCGGCGAGTTCGTCCTCGCTCTCGACGCCCCAGTCGTGCTCCGCGCCGACGAGGAACTGCCCGAAGTCGCCCGCGTTGTGCGAGTCCGGGAGTTCGATGGGTGGGGTGGTGCCAATGTTCCCGACGAACGGCCGGAGGTGGCCGAGGGTGCCAGGCATCTCGCTGGGCTTGTAGAGCAGGATGGGGTGCTGCCGGGAGTTCTCGGGGATGGCCATGTTCTGGCGGGCGTCCTGTGCCAACTCGTCGGCCGCGGCGTCGTCCAGCGTGAGACCGACGGTGCGGTCCTCGTCGAACACCACGGAGTAGCCGTACTCGAAGCCGAACGACGAGGCGTTCGCGCCGCACTCCGCACACCGGATTGCGTCCTCGCCCGTCCCCTCGACGACGCTCTCGGGCCACGACGCGCCACACTCGGGACAGCGGTGGTCGACGAACGGGTCGTCGCCGAACGCGCCCTCGCGTTCGGCCATGCTCCCCGTCGAGGTGGCGACGCTCGTGACCTCCACGTCCTCGATGTGAATCGCGATGGCGTCACCCACCGACGCGCCCTCGACGGCGATAGGGCGGGTCACCTCGTGACCGCCGCGGAACGACGGGGTAATCATCGGACCCCAGCAGGCGGGCGGGGTGTGCGTTCGGACGGTGCCGCCGTCGGCGACGGTGCCCGCCCACTCCTGGTCGGGACCGACGAGGCCGAGGGTGTACTGGTCTACCTCGAGTTCCTGTTGGACCGCTCGCTGTGCCATGAGTGGACGTGACAACGGCGCGGGAGTCGATAAGCCTGTGCCGACCCCTCCGAGTTCGAGAACGAATCAGATGCCGGAGACGAGGTCGCGCAGCGCCGCCTCGGGGTCGTCGGCCTTCGCCACGCCCGAGGCGAGGAGGACGCCCTCGCTTCCCAGGTCGCGGGCCGCGGCGAGGTCCTCGCCCGTGGAGATGCCCGCGCCGCAGAGGACGGGGACCGACTCGTCGACGTCGCGGGCCGCCTCGACGGCCCCCTCCACGACGTCCGGGTCGGCCTGACTCACGGGCGTGCCCGTCCCGATGAGTTCGGGGGGTTCGACGGCGACCATGTCCGGGCCGAGGGCGGTGACCGCCCCCACCTGCCGGGGGTTGTTCGCGCAGACGACGGTGTCGAGGCCGGTGCGTTCGGCCGCCCGGATTCCCGCGTCGACGTCGGCGAGTTTCAGGCGGCGCTCGGAGTGGTTGAGCATGGTCCCGGTCGCGCCCGCCTCACTGACGGCCTCGGCGAGGGTGCTCCCGGTGTGGCTGCCGTGGTCGTTCGGGCTGACGTGCTGTGCCCACGTCTCGACGCCGGTGTCGGCCACCGCGGAGAGGTGGGCGGCCTGTGGCGCGACTGCGACGCGCGCGCCGGTGTCGTCTGCCACGTCCGCTGCGGCCCGCGCGACGGCGACGGAGTCACAGGGGTACGCCTTCAGGTTGACGAGGACGAACATACCGGAGACGCTGGCCGGCGGGCCAAATAGCTACTCCTTACGGTCGACGGCGGCGCGAAATAGCGGGAGAGTCGGGCGCTCGCGGGCCGGGTCGCCGTCGGCCCGGGGCGGCGATTACAGGAGTTCCTGAATCGCCCACAGGACCACGGCGGCGACGATGAGCGAGATGCCCAGTCCCGACGTGACCGGTTCGGGGAAGAGGAACAGCACGATCCCGATGACCAGAAGCAGTCCCACCAGACCGAGTCCACCGATGTTTCGTACCATGTGTCCTCGAATCGGCGTCACTTCCGCGCGGAGTATGGACGCTCGGCCTGCCACGGCAAGCGTGCAACGAACCTTCTTGAGGGCCCCCACCGGAGGACGCCCATGTCGCAGTTCCAGTTGTCCGCTGAACACGAGGCCATCAGGTCTGCGGTTCGCGAGTTCGGCGAGCAGGAGATTCGACCCGTGGCGGACGAACACGAGGCCGAGCACCGCTACCCCCACGACCTCCTCCGGGAGGCAGCGCGGTACGACCTCGTCGCCCCCCACGTCCCCGAGGAGTACGGCGGCGCGGGGATGGACACGCTCGGGTCACTCGTCGTCGACGAGGAACTGTGGTACGCCGACCCCGGCGTCGGCGGGTCCATCGCGGCCGCCGCCTTCGGCAGCGAGATGCTCCTGAAGTACGGCGAGGAGTGGATGAGAGAGAAATGGCTCCCCCGCGTCACGGCCGGCGAGACGCCCATCGCGACGGCCATCTCCGAACCCGCCCACGGGTCGAACGTCGTCGGGATGGAGACGCGCGCCGAACGGGCCAGCGGGCCCGCAGGCGACGAGTACGTGATTCACGGGAACAAGATGTGGATCACCAACGGCACCGTCGCCGACGTGATGGTCATCATGGCGAAGACGGACCCCGACGTCGGTCACCGGGGCATCACCGCCTTCCTCACCCCCACCGACGTCGAGGGCATCCGGGCCGAGCGCATCACGAACAAACTCGGGATACGAGCGATGGACACCGCCGAACTCGTCTTCGACGGCCTCCGAGTGCCAGAGGAGAACGTCGTTGGCGAGGTCGGGGAGGGGTTCTACCAGTTGATGGAGTTCTTCGCGCCCGCGCGGGCCGCCGTCGCCGCCCAATCCGTGGGCGTCGCGCAGGCCGCCCTCGACGCCTCCGTCGAGTACGCGAACGAACGCGAGCAGTTCGACCGGCCAATCGCCGAGTTCCAGGCCATCCGGCACAAACTCGCGGAGATGGCGACGAGCGTCGAGGCCGCCCGGTCACTGGCCTACCGCGCGGGGAGCGCAATCGAGTCCGGCGACGACCGGGAGGCGACCCGGCTGGCGAGCATGGCGAAACTGTTCTGCTCGGAGCACGCCGTGGACGTGACCGACGAGGCGATTCAGGTCCATGGCGGCGCGGGCTACGTCTCGGACCACCCCGTCGAGCGCTTCTACCGCGACGCGCGCATCACGAAGATCTACGACGGGACCAGCGAGATTCAGAAGAACATTATCGCGGACGGACTGCTCTGAGGGGCCGGTTCAGTCCTTGCGCTTGACGACGTCGCCGAGGGTGTAGGCCCCGGAGGACTTGCCGCCCTCCCACTCGGTGTCGTCGTCCGTGCTCCCGCCTTCGGTGAGCGAGATGGAGAGTTTCCGCTCGAGTTTCTTCTGGACGCCGTCGCTCGGGAGGACGTCCCCGCGTTCGAGCTTTCGGATGAGGCTCACCTTCTCGTTGAGTTCCTTGGCGAGTTCCTCCTGCGTGAGGCCGGTCGACTCGCGCGCGCTTCGGATGCGCTGGTCGTAGTCCTGGGCGATCTCGTCCATCTGGTCGAACATGTCGCGGCGGCGACCGCCGCCGGAAGAACTCGACGAGGACGACGAAGAGGAGGACGAAGACGAAGAGGACCCGGACGACCCGGTGGAGTACTTCGTAGACGTGGTGCTCGAAGACTGCGTCCGGACCTCGGTCCCGAACTGGGCGCAGTCGGAGCAGACCTCGATCTCCGCTCCCTCGACTTTGACCGTCGTGGGCGACGCAGTCTCGGCTCCGCACATCTCACATTGCGGCATAGGGGGACTTTGCCACGGCGCGCAATAAATGGTGCGACGGGCCGCCGTCCTGCCGGTTCACGACGGTCGGACCGCGACGACCCGGAGTCGCCGGTAGTCCGCGACCCACTCGCCGTCCCGGTAGTGGTCGTCGCGGAGGCGGTCCTCCACGCCGTCGAGGACCGACTCGCGGTCCGACTCGGGGACCGGCGCGAGGAGCGATCCGCCGAACATCTCGACCCACTCGCGCAGGCCCGCTTCGCCCGAGAGGGGCGTCGGTCGGTCGAACAGGCGGGCCAGACGGACCTCGAACCCCGCCCCTTCGAGGACGCCCGCGTACTCGCCGACGCTCGGGAAGTACCACGGGTTCGGGCCGGGGTCGTGGCCCGCCGCCTCGACGTTCCCCTCGATGGCCGAGACGAGTGCGGCGACGTTGCCCGTCCCGCCGAGTTCGGCGACGAACCGACCGCCGGGTGCGAGCGCCCGTGCGACCGACTGCGCCACCCGCCCGGCGTCCGCCTCCGGAACCCAGTGGAGCGCCGCGTTCGAGAAGACGGCGTCGAACCCGGAGACGGGAAGCGCGCGGGCGTCACCCCGGAGGAGCGAAAGACTCGGGTACTCGGCCCGCGCCCGCGCGAGCATCGCCGGGTCGCGGTCCACCCCGACGGCGAGCGAACAGCGGTCGGCGATGCGCCGGGTGAGGTGGCCCGTCCCACAGCCCACGTCGAGGACCCGTTCGTCCTCCCGCGGGTCGAGGTGGTCCACGAGGTCCGCGCTGGCCTCGTGGACGAACCCGTGGCTCGACTCGTACAGGTCAGCGTCCCACTCGCTCATGGCCGAGGCTGCAGGCGGCGCGACATAGCTCTGTGCGTCGGAGTCGGTCCAACGTGGGGGTTATCTCCTCGGGGCCTGCCAACCTGACGGGCCGACTCCCACTCATGACGTCCGACACTTTGATTCCCGACTCCGCCCCGGACATCTACCCGATGCCACTGTTCTCTCGGCTGACCGTCAGCGACCTCGGCGCGTCCGTCGCGTGACTCTCGGCGCTCGTGTTCGAGACGGTGTTCGAGACGCCCGCGATGGCACACCTCCGCTACCGGCGGTACGCCGACGTGATGCTCGTCGCCGACGAGTCGGTGGACGACGTGGCTGCGAGGGCGCGGAAGCACGGCGTCCCCACGGACGGCCCAGCGGAACGGGCTGGAACCCCCGCGAGGTGGTCGTCGAGTCGCCTGACGGCTACGTCCTCGTCTTTGCGGAACCGGTCGACGCGGGGCGGTCGTTCGAGGACGTGATGGGCCGGGAGTGAGCTACTCGCCGGACCTGAGCGCCCGCATGGAGTAGTAGAAGCGCTGGAGTGCGGTGACGTGCCCGACGACGGCGAAGAACACGAGCAGCCACCCGACGACCGTCAGGCCGTAGTACGACCCGGTGACGACGCTCGCGGCGACGCCGGCGAACCCGATGAGGACGAGGCGGTCGGCCCGGCCCACGAGGCCGCCGTACACCCGGTCGAGGCCGACGGCCTGCGCCTGCGTTCCGAGGTAGGAGGTCATCAGCACGCCCGTGACGGCCGCGAGGCCGATGGCGTAGCGTTCGACGCCTGCCGCGAGGCCGACGAGCATCACGATGTCGGCGTAGCGGTCGAGCACGTGGTCCAGCAGGTCGCCCGCCCGCGAGGCGGTCCCGAGGCGGCGGGCCAGCGCCCCGTCGAGGATGTCCAGCCAGCCGTTGAGGAAGACCAGCAGTGCCCCGACGAGGTAGAGAATCGGGTCCGTCCTCCCGAAGGCGAAGGCGGCACCTGCACCGACGGCGAGGGCCATGGCGACGACGCTCACCGCGTCGGGCGTCAGGCCCAGTCGTTCCGAGAGGTCGACGAACGGGTCGAGAACGCGGTCGACCGCGGGGCGGAACTGGTCGAGTGTCATAGGTAGTCGGTGAAGTCGACGGTGCCCGCGCTCGGGTCGCGGTCGCCCCGGAGGACGGCCTCGACGTCGCGGGCGACGGCGTCCGGCGTGCGGTCGGTCGTGTCGATCTCGTAGACGTGGTCCAGTCCGTGGCGCGCGACGGCCTCGGAGAGGATCACGTCCAGCGCCTCCGCCTCGGCGTTCTCGCGAGCGTAGCGAGCGAGAGCTTGCGGCGACTTCGTCGACGCTTCGTTCTCGCGGGCTTTCTCCTCGGACTCGCCGCGCTCTCGCAGGCGTGCCTCCACCTCGTCGGGATGACAGCGCAGCACCACTACCCGGTCCGCGTCGAGGTGGTGGGCGAGGTGGGACTCGACGAGGCACGCCCGGTCGCCGAGCCACTCGGCGACCCGGTCGAGGTCGGCGTAGAGGCTCCCCCGGTCGGGGTCCTCGCCCTCGTGGAAGCCCTCCTCGCGGACGACGTCGTTGAGGTGGACCACGTCGAGGTCGGTCTCCACTAGGTCCGACACGGTCGTCTTGCCCGTTCCGGGGGTGCCGGTGACCGCCACCCTCATCGGTCGGCCACGACCTCGTTGACGACCTCGACGGCGCGTTCGGTCTGCTCCTCGGTGCCCGTCGTGATGCGGATACACTCAGGGAGGCCGAAACTCGTGCAGTCGCGGACGATGACGCCCTCTCGCTGGGCGGCGTCGGTCACTGCCGCCGCGTCGCCTACCTCAGCGAGGACGAAGTTGCCGGCGCTCTCCCACGTCGGTGCGTCGAGGTAGTCGTAGATGTACTGCCGGGAGGTGCGGGCCGCCTCGACGCTCCGCTCGACGTGTTCGTCGTCGTTCAGCGCCGCGAGGCCGCCCCGGCAGGCGAGTTCGTTGACCGCGAAGGGGGTGTTCACCCGCGCGTAGGCGTCGGCCCACGACTCGGGGGCGAGGACGTAGCCGAGTCGGAGACCGGCGAGGCCGTAGGCCTTCGAGAACGTGCGGAGGACGGCCACGTCGTCGCGTTCGCGGAGGAGTTCCACCTTGCTCGGCGAGCGCGAGAACTCGCCGTAGGCCTCGTCGACGACGACGAGGGTGTCGTCGTCGGTGCCCTCGGCGAGTTTCCGGACCTCGTCGGTGGGCATCTCGCTCCCGACGGGGCTGTGCGGGCTGATGCAGTAGACGACCCGCTCGCCGTCGTAGTGGTCGAGGACGTTCTCTGCGGTCTGTGCGAAGTCGTCGGCCTTCGAGAGGGGGTAGGTGGCGACGTCGCCGTGGTGGTAGCGCGCGCTCATCGCGTAGTAGGCGAAGCCGGGGTCCGGGACGAGGACGTCGTCCTCGGGGTCCAGCAGCGCCCGGTGGAGGTAGTCCAGTGCGCCGTCGCCGCCGGGGGCCAGCCACACCTGTTCGGGCGCGAGGTCCCACTTCTCGGCGATGGCCTCGACGAGGTCGACGTGCGAGGACTTGGGGTAGCGGTGGACGCCCGCGGCGTGTTCGCGGACGGCCGTGATGGCCTTCGGACTCGGCCCGAGGGGGTTCTCGTTCGAGGAGAGCACCACGAACTCCTCGGGGTCCATACCGAGTTCGCGGGCCACCTCCTCGATGCCGCGTCCCGCCTGATAGACGGCGTAGTCGGAGAGGTCCCGTGGTCGCATAGTCGAATCGTGCGGTGCGGGCGGCTTAAGCGTGCTCACACGCCGCCAGTGGCCGACCTACTCCACCCACTGGTTTCACGTCCTCACTGGGTGCTGCCGTCGGCGCAGTCGCCACCGGAGCCTCCGACGTGCCCTCTCCCCAGCACGCGATACGCCTGTACGCTCCGGAACAGCAACACCGCCGCCAGCACCGCGAACAGGAGGGTGTAGGTCGTCGTCCCCGTCGCCGAGGAACGAGACACCCGCGAGGAGGGCGGCGAGAGCGGTCAGGAGCGGGAGGAGGTACCGGTAGAGCGCCCATCCCCGTCCGGCGAGGAGCAGAGCGCCCGCGATGGCCATCCCGACGAGGAGGGTGGACACCAGCGAAGGCCCGAACTGGATAGTGGTGTAGGCGGCCCCGCTGCCGCCCACGAGCACCGCACCCCACCCACCAACCAGCACGCGCGCCCGTCTGCCGTCCATGTTCTCGATTACTGTCAGGTCGGGGAAGAACCCACCGGTCCGGGGAGGACCAGCACTGTCCGAACCCGAACCGACTTGCCCGTCCGTCGGGTAGTCACGGCGTGAACGTCGACGTCACCGTCATCGACTACGGTGTGGGGAACCTCCGGAGCCTCCGCCGGGGACTGGAACGCGCCGGGGCGTCCGTCTCCGAGTCCAGCGACCCCGACGGGATTCGGGAGGCGGACGCGCTCGTCCTGCCCGGCGTGGGGGCCTTCGAGGAGTGCATGCGCAACTCGGAACCGTTCCACGACGTCCTCCGCGAGGCGGCCGAGGACACGCCCATCCTGGGCATCTGCGTGGGCCACCAGTTGCTCATGACCGACTCCACGGAGGGCGCACCGGAGGGTGAGGTAATCGAGGGGCTGGACCTCGTCCCGGGGAGCGTCGTCCGCCTCTCGGGTGACGTGAAGGTGCCCCACATGGGCTGGAACACGCTGACGGTCGAACGCGACCACCCCGTCGTCGCGGGCATCGAGACGGGCGACTACGCCTACTTCGTCCACTCGTACTGCACCGCGAGCGACGACCACACGCTGGCGTCCTGTACCTATGGGGGCGAGTTCGCCGCCATCGCGACCAACGAGGCGGGTAACGTCGTCGGTACGCAGTTCCACCCGGAGAAGTCCGGCGAGACGGGCCTCCAGTTGCTCGACGACTTCGTCTCGTTCGCGGCCGACTGGAACGCGGAGCGGATGGACTCGCTCGCCGCGGAGTAGGGACGACCCCGCAAACGGACCGAACCGCCCTTGTGCCGTCCGGTCCCGCTCTCCGCCATGGCACTCGTCGACTCCATCGCCTACAGCGTCCACCTGCTGTTCGCGGGGCTGTGGACTGGAACCGTCCTGTTCGTCACCGTGGGCGTCCTCCCGCCCGCCCTCCGGGGGAACGCCGACCCGGACCCGCTCGGGTTCGCCGTCTCGCGGCTGACCACGATTTCGCGGGCGAGCGCCGCCCTCCTCTTCCTCTCGGGCGGACACATGGCCGGGACGGGCTACACCGTCGAGAGCCTCTTCGGGTCCCCGCGGGGTCACCTCGTGCTGACGATGGTCGTGCTGTGGTTCGTCCTCGCCGCGCTCGTGGAGGTGGGCGCGGGGAAGATGCGCCGCGGACTGGACGACCGGAAGGTGAGGACGCCGGCCCACGACGCCCGCCCGTTCTTCCGGGCCGCGTCCGTCGTCGCCCTCCTCCTGTTGCTCGACGCGGGCCTGCTCGCGGGCGGCATCCCGTTCTGATTCGGGGACCCGTATCGCCGCGGGGTTGATACTCGCGGGTGTGCCAGTACCGGCATGGGACTGGCCGAAGCCGTCGTCATCCTCGTCGTCGGGTACCTCGCGGGCGTCGTCACCCGATGGGTGGCGGGGCTGGCCGCCGTCGTCGCGCTCGTGCTCGCCGTGTTCGGACTCGCAGCGCCCGAGTTCGTGGTCGGCGTCACCCGGCCCGTCCTCTCGGTGTACGCGGACAACGAACTGCTGTTCCTCGCGGGGTTCCTGTTCGGCATCGCCCGCGGGTCGTGCTGACCCGACGGATGCGGGTCAGTCCGCGGGGGTGACCCGCTCGGCCTCGTCGACGACGCTGTCCGTCCACGTTCCCCGGAGGAACCAGAGACCGGCGACGACGGCCATCGCCACGTTCGAGAGCGCGATGCCGTACCAGATGCCCGTCGCGCCCATCGAGTCCACGAGGGCGTAGGCGGGCGGGATGCGGAACGCCCACAGCGAGAGGATGCCGAACACCATCGCCACGCGGGTGCTCCCCGCGCCCCGGAAGCCGCCCTGCAGGAGCTGGAAGACGCCGACGAAGGCGAACGTCGGGCCGATGACTCTGAGGTACTCGGTGCCGATGGCGACCACCTCCGCCGACCCCTCGCCGCTGATGAACACCGAGACGATGTCGGCGGCGAAGACGTACGCGAGGACGCTCACCGCGAGGAGGACGGCGACGACGATGCCGACGCCCGCCCCAACCGCCCGCTTCGCGCGGTCGGGGCTCGCGTTGCCGAGGTTCTGCCCGACCACCGTCTCCATCCCGCGGGCGAACCCGAGCGCCGGGAGGAAGACGAGCGAGGTGATGCGGTTGCCGATGCCGAACGCGGCGACGGCGTCCGCGCCCGCGAGGGCCACCAGTGCGGTGAGGACCGTGATACCGAGCGCCCGCGTGGACTGCTCGATGCTCGCCGGTGCCCCGATCTCGACGATTCGGCGCACCGTCTCGCGCTTGAGGACGAGGTCGTCGAGCGAGAGGTGGATGCCCACCGCCCCCGAGAACAGCCACGCCATGCCGAGCGTTGCGCCGAGTGCCCGGGAGATGACCGTCGCCACCGCCGCGCCCTGCACGCCCATGCCGGTGAACCCGGTCGCCGAGAGGAGCGTGGCCTCCAGACCGCCGAGGCCGAGCGCGTCGAACAGGACGTTTTCGCGGAAGCCGAGGATGAGAATCGGGTCGAGGACGACGTTGACGGCGACGCCGAACGCCATCAGCGCGAGGGGGGTCTTCGTGTCGCCCCACCCGCGCAGGAGCGCCTGGAAGATGAAGAAGCCGAACATGAACACGACGCCGAGGAAGATGGTGCGCGTGTACTCGACGGAGAGCGTGTGGACGCGGGTACCGGGTGCCGCGCCGACGAGGGCGAGCAACCACGGGACCAGCAGGTAGCCCACCGCCGAGAAGAACACCGCGAGGACGGAGACGAACGCGATGGTCTGGCCGGCGACGTGGTCCACCCGGTCGTCGTTGCCCGCGCCCTTGTGCTGTGCCACCAGTACCGTCCCCGCGACGGTGAACCCGCCCGCGATGGATATCATGAGGAAGACCAGCGGCCACGAGAACGACAGGGCGCTCACGGCGTCCTGTCCCAGTCGCCCCACCCAGAAGGTGTCCGCGAGGTTGTAGCCCACCTGCAGGAGCATCGAGAGGACGACGGGGAGCGAGAGCACCAGAAGCGGCTTGACGAGTGCCCCGTCGGTGACGTCGACGGAGCGGTCGGCGCTCACTGCTCGCCCCGCAGGACGCGGGCGACGTACACGTCGACGCCGTCGCGCGTGTTCCCCATCACGTCGGCGTCAGTCGTCGCCCGGCGGAGCATCGCGCCGTCGATGACCGACATGAGGAGGTCGGCGGTCGCCTCGGGGGCCACGTCGCGGTACGCGCCGCGGTCGACGCCGGCCTCGATTCGCTCGACGAGGACGCCCCGAAACAGGTCGTCCGACCGGGTGAATCGCTCGCGGTAGGCGGGCTTCGAGGCCGCCTGCGCTCGAATCTCGACGATGGCGGCGCGGAACTCCTCGCGTTCCTCGCCGAGTTCGCGCGGGAGGATGCCGTCGACGAACGACTCCACGTCGTCGGCCTCGTCCTCGCGCAGTTCGTCCTTCCAGCGCTCCAGGAGCCAGTCGAGGAAGTCCAGCAGGAGGTCGTCTTTCGTCTCGTAGTGGTAGTAGAGGAGGGACTTCGACTTCTCGAACTCGTCCGCGATGGCCTGTATCGTCAGGTCGGCGTAGCCGTGGGTACACAGCGCGCGGTAGGTGGCCTCCATGATGGCCGTCCGCGTATCGCCACGGTCGCCCGTATCCGAATCCGCACTCATTGGACTGAATAGTCAGTCAGTACGTATAGGCGTTCCGAGTGATGCGGTTCCGTGGTGCGGTGTCACGGGCGAGGGGCGGTCGTGGTCGACCCCTGCTGGTTGCGTCGGCGGGGCGAACGGCTAACCACCCGGGGGGCGTCGTCTGATCCACATGAGCAACGACCGGGTGAGTCTGCGGTCGGTCCCGCGCGCCGTCGTCAACGAGATACGGGAGGAGAACGTCCCGTTCATGGCGGGCAGCATCGCCTACCAGGCGTTCGTCTCGCTGATTCCGCTCCTCATCCTCGCGTTCGTGGTGGTGACCGTCGTGGGCGACCAGCAACTGGCCCAGCGTGTGGTCGCGGCCACCGAGGGGTCGCTCCCCGACAGCGCACAGACGCTCCTCTCGGACATCATCGTGGGTTCAGAGAGCGCGGCGGGCGTCTCCGTCATCGGCGTCGTGACGCTGACGTGGGGGGCGCTGAAGATTTTCCGCGGCCTCGACACCGCCTTCTCCGAGATATTCGACACCGACGAGCAGAACTCCCTGCCCGACCAGATCAAGGACGGCCTCGTCGTCCTCGTCGTCCTCATCGTGGCCGTCATCGCGGCCGTCGTCGCGGGGACGGCCGTCGCCGCGCTGAACGTCCCGTTCCTCGGCGTCGTCAGCACGCTCCTTCTGCTGGTGGTCCTGACGGGCGCGTTCGTCCCGATGTACTACCTCTTCCCGGACCTCGACCTCCCGATGCGCCACGTCCTGCCCGGCGCGGCGTTCGCCGCCGTGGGCTGGACCGCCTTGCAGGCGCTCTTCTCCGTGTACGTCGCCGTCTCGGGGAAGGCCGACGCCTACGGCGTCCTCGGCGCGGTCCTGTTGCTCGTGACGTGGCTCTACTTCTCGGGACTGGTCCTGCTCGTCGGCGCGACGCTCAACTCCGTCCTCGCGGGCCGGACGGGACAGTCCGTCGAGGAAGACGAGGACGCGGAGTCGACCGACACCCTCCCCGACCTGGAGGAGGGCGAGTCGCCCGCGCTCGCCGCCGACCGAACCGCCGCGCGCATCGAGGAGTCCGTCTCGCGGCGCGAGCGGCGCGAACTCGCCCGCGAGAACGCCGACCTGCGGAGCGAGCGCGACCGACTACGCCGACAGAACCACCGCCTGCGCCGGGAACTCGGGTACCGTCGCCAGCCGACGTGGGCGCGCCTCTACCGCCGACTGCGCGGCGACTGACGGGGCCGTTCTACATCCGCGGCCCGTCGCTCCGCGCGTTCGACCACGGCGGGACGGCCCGCGAGCGCGACGGTCACCGTCCCGTCGCGGTAGGTCACGTCGCGCACGTCCGCGTGGTCGTAGGCCCACGAGACGAACGACATCGCTTCGCCGCAGTTCGGCACGTCGAGTGTCGTGGTCCGTTCGGGGAGACACTCCCGGACGCGGGCGCTGAGCGTACCGACGCCGGTTCCTTCTGTTGCGCTACAGGCGACGGGGTCGCGGTCCAGTCCGGCTTCGCCGACGGTTTCGTGGACAGCGTCGAGGTGGTCCTCCCCGACGCGGTCGACCTTGTTCAGGACCGGGAGCATCCGTGCCGCCTCGCCGAGGTGGTCGACGGCGGTAGCGACCTTCTCCTCGACGCGGTCGACCGGGTCACTCGCGTCCACGACCAGACAGACCACGTCGGCGTGCTCGACGGCCCCCATCGTGGACTCGAAGGAGGCGACGAGCCATCCCGGGAGGTCGGAGATGAACCCGACCGTATCGGTGACGAGCAGACGACGACCGCCGACGGTGGCCCGCCGGGTGGTCGTCCCGAGCGTCTCGAACAGGCGGTCCGCGCTCCCGGCGGCCTCGGCGAGGTCCCCGTGGGTGCCCGACTCGACCGAGAGGTCGTCGGCCAGCCGCTGCATGAGCGTGGACTTCCCGGCGTTGGTGTAACCGGCGAGGGCGACGAGGTCGAACCCCGCCTCTCGACGGGCGTCGTGGCGCGCCCCCGAGTCGTCCCCCAGTCGGTTCAGTTTCCGCGTGAGGACGTCGATGCGCCGCTTCAGGTCCTCGATGGGTTTTCCCTCCTCGTCGTGGCGTGTTATCTCGGTGGCCTCGTCGGTGCGAATCTCGGCGCGGAGGTGGGGCAACTGGTATCGCAGTTCCGCCCGCCTCACTTCTAGCCGGGCACGTTCCGCCCCCGCCCCCTCGTGGAAGACGTCGAGGACGAGACGGTGACGGTCCTTCAGTCGAACTCCGTCGGGCAGTTCCGTGACGAGGTTCTGTGCCTGTTTCGGGGTGAGCGAGGCGTCGACGACGACGCAGTCGGCACCTGTCTCCGCGACGCGGGCGGCGAGTCGGTCGACCAGTCCCGGCCCGAGGTCGTAGGCCGTGTCCTCCGGGCGGGTCTAGGTGAGGTGGTCGACTACCTCGTGACCCACGGATTCGGCGAGGGCGGCTATCTCGCCCGTCTCGGCGGGGTGCGTGTCCGTTCGCTTCGCGACGACGGTTCGATGGTGTGCTGACATGTGGTGTACTTGATGCTCATGGCTGTGTTCGTGGACGGATCGACGGACAGGTGACTGGCGGGCTTTCGGCGCGCGTGCGGCGAGGGCGGCCAGTCAGAAGGTGAGGGTGCGGGTCATGCTTCGACCTACCGGAACGTTCCGGCGGGGCGACAAAAGCGCTACTCCGGTGGGTTCCCAGAGAGGTCCGCCGCGACGTGGTCCGCGGCCTTCAGCGCCAGCGCCGCGATGGTCAGCGTGGGGTTCATCGCGCCGCTGGTGGGGAACACCGACGAGGAGGCCACCGTGAGGTTCGCCACGTCGTGGGTCCGCAGGCGGGCATCGACGACGCTCGTCTCCGGGTCCGCGCCCATCCGGGTGGTCCCCATGTGGTGGAACGCCGGGCCGGTGTTCTCGGGACCGACGACCCAGTCGATATCGACCGCGAGTTCGTCCATCACGGCGCGCTGAATCTCGTTGGCCCGTTCGATGGTCCGCCGGGTCCGGCCGTCGAGGTGCCACTGTACGTCCGGTACGGGGTTCCCGTAGTCGTCCGTGGTATCGGGGTCGAGGGTGACGCGGTTCTCCTCGCGGGGGAGTTGGCCGACGAGTGCGCCGATGGCGATGCCGTTGCCGTATCGCTCGCGGATTCGCTCCGCGAGGGCGTCGCCCCACCCGCCGTCGTCGAGGGCGATTCTGACCGGCGAGGGGGCGCGCACGGTGCCCGTGCCGTCGTAGTTGAGGAACTCCAGTTTGACGGGGCCGAGGTCGGCGTCGCTAGCCGGAATCGACCCGCTCGCCTGCCCGGGGTCGTCGTAGAACTGGTGGGACTCGCTGGTGAGAAAGCCGATGCGGTTGCTCCCCACCTCGCCGTCGAACGTGCCGCCCATCCCGGCGAACAGGTGGTCCATGAAGTACCGCCCGACGAGGCCCGATGAGTTGGCGAGGCCGTCGGGGTGCCGGTCCGACGCCGAGAGCAAGAGCAGTCGGGGGATCTCGACGCCCCCCGCCGCGAGGACGAACTGTCGGGCTTCGACCGTCTCCTCGCCGTTCCCCGAGGCGTACACGGCCCGGACCACCCGTTCGCTGCTCGCGTCCGTCTCCAGTCGATGGACCGGCGCTTCCGGCACCACCCGCGCGCCTGCGGCCTCGGCCTTCCGGACGTGGACCTCCGCGGTGTACTTCGCGCCCGAAGGACAGACGGGCCGGCAGGTACCGTATCCGACACAGGGCGACCGACCGTCGAACGGTTCGGAGTTGCGGGCGTTCGCCACGGAGTGGGTGGCGATCTCGAGGCGCTCGCAGGCCGCCGCGAACAGCGAGTCGCTGTACGACGGCGGGAACGCGGGCAGGGGGTGGGGTTCCTCGCGCGGCGGGGCGAAGGGGTTGTCCGACGCGCCCGCCACGCCCATCTCGCGTTCGGCGGCGGCGTAGTACGACTGCAGGTCCTCGTAGGAGAGGGGCCAGTCGGCCCCCACGCCGTCGCGGGTGCGACGTTCGAAGTCCGCCTCGTGGAGGCGCATCACCATCCCCTGCCAGTGGAGCGTGGACCCCCCCACCCCCTTCACGCGGGCGTGGTTCAGTGGATAGTGGCGCTCGCCGGTGGTCGAGTAGGCGTCGCGCTCGCCGCCCATCCCCCACACCGACAGCGGGTGGTGTGCGGGGCGGAGCGCGCGTTCCATGCGCTCGGTCCGGTCCTCGTCCTCCCCGTCGAATCGGGGGCCCGCGTCGAGGACGGTCACGTCGTACCCCGCACTCGCGAGGCGGTGCGCGACGAGTGCGCCCGCCGGTCCCGCACCGACGACGCAGACGTCCGTCCGCCCGGTCATGGCTTGCGCTGGTAGGCCTCGGTGCCGCCGGGGTAGCCCACGGGGTTGCTCGCGCCGACCAGTTCCGCGCCCGTCGGCGACGTGTAGAGGGCGTACAGCAGGTCGTTCACGACGAAGTACCGGACGCGCTCGGCCCGCGACCCCTCGGGGTCCGGGTGGGCCTCCTCGGCCCCGAGTTCGCGGAGCACCGCGTCGCGCGTCTCGCGGTCCAACTCGGCGTAGGGGGCGTCGTACCACCCGCGGGCGGCCTCGTCGATGGCGGCGGCGGCTTCGGTCACCCCCGCCGCGTACTCGTCCCGGTCGCGTCTCCCCTCGACGTACGTCTCCACGAACTCGCGGACGCCCGTCGTCTCGCTCGGATACAGCACCTCGGCGGCGGCGACGAGGGTGGAGAGCGCAGCCGTCACGTCCGCCGACCCGGCCGTCTCACCGTCGCTCTCGGTCTCTCTCGTCTCACGGCGGGCGGTGACCGCCGCGCCGCCCCCGCCGACGATTCCCGCCCCGGCGAGCACGGCGAGTGCGTCCCGACGGGTCAGTTCCATGTCGCGCGGATTTGGCCGACCTAAACTTAGGGGTTGTCATCGGGTTCGGGACGCCGGCGGGACACAACGTTAAGCCGAGTCGTCACGTCCGGCGGGCATGGACGCCGAAGCGCAGTTCGTCGACGTGCCGACCGGGGAGACCATCGCCTACCGCGTGCGAGAGGGCGACGACGGGGACGCGACCCCGATAGTGCTCCTCCACGGTAACATGACCTCCTCGGTCCACTGGGACCTCGTCTTCGAGGAGATGGACCCCCGCTACACGCTGTACGCCGTCGACATGCGCGGGTTCGGCGAGTCGACCTACGAGACGCCGGTGGACTCGCTGGACGACTTCGCCGACGACGTGGCGGGCGTCGTCGACGCCCTCGGCCTCGACCGGTTCCATCTGATGGGCTGGTCGACGGGCGGCGGGGTCGCGATGGCCTACACCGCAGAGCACACCGACCGCGTCGAGCGACTCGTCCTCGTCGCCCCCGTCAGTACGCGCGGCTACCCCATCTACCGGAAGGACGAGGAGGGCCAACCGACCGACGAGGTGCTGACCACGAAGGAGGACATCGCCGCCGACCCGGTGCAGGTCGCGCCCATCCTCGCCGCCTACGAGAACGAGGACCGCGAGATGCTCAGGACCGTCTGGGACGGCCTCATCTACACGGACACCCAACCCGACGAGGAACGCTACGAGAAGTACCTCGACGACATGCTGACCCAGCGGAACCTCGTGGACGTGGACTACGCGCTGGCGTACTTCAACGTCAGCGACGAGGAGAACGCCTACGGGTCGGGTGACGGCCGGGCGAACGACGTCACCGTTCCGACGCTCGTTCTCCGCGGGGAGCGCGACCTCGTCATCGGCGCCGGGATGACCGAGGAGGTGATGGCGGACCTGCCGAACGCGGAGTTCGTGGAACTGACCGATGCGGGCCACTCCCCGTTCGTGGACGACCTCGACGCCGTCCTCGCCGAGGTGGAGGGGTTCCTCGCGGGCGAGGAGTGAGGGTCCGTCGGGGTGGGCTACTCCGGGACGCGGAAGGTGTTCCGCAGGACGCCGACGCCCTCGACGTCCACCTCGACGGTGTCGCCGTCCCTGATGGGACCGACGCCGGAGGGGGTGCCCGTCGAGACGAGGTCGCCGGGTTCGAGCGTCATGTACCGCGTTATCTCCTCGATGAGTTCCGGGACGGAGAAGATGAACTGGTCGCGCGAGGAGTCCTGCCTGAGTTCGCCGTTGACCCGCAGGCGGACGTGCGCGTCCTCGGGGACGACCTCGGGTCGGGCGACGACGGGACCGAACGGGGCGGCCTTGTCGAAGGCCTTGCCGCGCACCCAGTTCTGCTCGCGGTCCTGATCGTCGCGGTTCGAGACGTCGTTGAGGCAGGTGAACCCGCGGACCACGTCCATCGCGTTCTCGGCCTTGACGTTGCGCGCGCGGTCGGAGATGACCACCGCGAGTTCCGCCTCGTGGTCGATGCGCTCCTTCCCCGCGGGGAGGGTAATCTCCTCGTTGTGGGCGGCGACGGTGTTGGGCGTCTTGAGGAACAACAGGGGTCGGTCGGGCACCTCCTTGTTCCGCTCGGCGGCGTGGTCGGCGTAGTTCAGCCCCACGCAGACGATCTTCGAGGGGTCACACGGCGGGAGGACGTCGACCTCGTCCTGCGAGAACGTCTCGCCGTCCATCGTCAGGCGGCCGCCGTACGTCTCGCGGGCCGTTATCTCCTCGCCCGGGGTGTCGCTCCACTCGCCTCGGCGGACGTTGCCCGCGGGGTCCCGAAAGCGTACCAGTCGCATGGCCCACCAATCAGTCTCATCCGAAATAAGTCTACACACCTCCGGCGGCCGTGAGATGGTGGCGGAGACGATTACAGCGTCCCCGTCCGGTAGTCGAGGGCCACCACGCGCCCGTCACCGTACCGGACGAGCACCTCGCTGTCACCGTCCCCGTCGAGGTCCGTGAGCGTGACGTGCGTCCAGATGGGCACGTCGCGGTCGTAGGTCGCCAGTTGCTCGCCCGTCGCCGGGTCGAGGACGCTCACGGCGCCATCGTGGGCGGCGACGGCGAGTTCCCGGTCCCGGTCCCCGTCTACGTCCCCCAGCACCGGCCCGGGGGCGTTCAGCCGCGAGTCCGCCGACAACTGTGTCGTCCACTCCACCTCTCCTGTCCGGGCGTCGAGAGCCGCGACGCGGTTCTCGCTGTAGCTGACGTACGCCTCCGCGCGCCCGTCTCCATCGCCGTCCGCAACCGTCCGGACGACCGGCGTCCCCGAGAGGTTCGTCGTCCACTCGACGCGCCCGTCGGCCCCGTCCAGCGCGCGGACGGTCCCGAGACGCGTCGTCACGAGTTCGAGGGCCGGGTCGTCGTCGGCCTGCGCCGCCTCGTAGTGTTCGGACCCGAGGGGGACCGACCAGCGAAGGTCCCCGGTCCCGGCGTCGAGAGCGACGGTCCGGTTGGCCGCGCCGACGACCACCTCCCGGACGCCGTCGGCGTCCACGTCGGCGACGGTCGGCGCGTGGTAGACGCCCGCCCCGAGGGCGCGCCGCCAGACCACGCTGCCGTCCCCCCGAACGACCGAGACCTGTCCGTCGATGTCGCTGACGACCACCTCTGGCGTCGAGTCGTCGGTCACGTCGGCCACCGTGGGCCGGGCGTAGCCGAACGACGAGAGGTTCACGCGGAACTCCTCCTCGCCCGAGTCGGCGTCGAGCGAGAACAGCACCCCTTCGGTGCTCGCGGCCAGCACCTCGCGGACGCCGTCGCCGTCGACGTCCGCGATGGCCGGTTCCGTCAGCGAGTGGAGCGTGCAGTTCGCCGGCGGGACGCCGTAGCGCCACAGCGTGCCCCCGCTCGCCGGGTCGAGGCGCACCAGCACACAGGAGAACTCGCCGATTCCCTCGGTGCCGCCCGGTTCTCCTACGGGGGCGACGACGAGTCCGCCGTCGGCGCCGACGGCGTGGTGGTTCACCCGGTTGTCGCGGGCGGTGTCGCTCACCCAGCGTTCCTCGAGGCTCCCGCCGCCGCCGAGGACGGCGACCAGCGCGGCGCCCGAGAGGGCGAGGACGACGCACAGGACGGCCACGACGGTCCGAATCCGCATTACGCGAGGTGGGCCGCCGACGCGGATACCGGTTTCCATTTCCGGGGTCCCCGCGAACCAGCAGCCTCTTTCGCCCCCACCGCCGACGGGACGGTATGCGCCGGTCCAGCGCGACGCTCGCGGGACTCCTCGCCCTCGTATCCCTCGCGGGCGCGACGGGCGTGGCCCGCGCCCACGAACTCGGAGGGACCCGGTTCGAGGCCCCCATCCCCTTGCCCCTCCTGCTCGTCGGAGCGGGGCTGACGGTGGGGGTCACCGCGGCCGTCCTCGCACGCGCGGACCGGGGGGACCGACCCCCCGCAAGCGAGGACCCGACGGACGGTGGCGAGTGGGAGCGCTCCCGCCGACTGGGGACGGTCTCACCGACGATAGGCCGCACCCTCCGGACCGTGGTGAGCGTCGGCTTCCTCGCGGTGTTCGTCGGCGTCCTGCTGGCGGGCCTGTTCGGGTCGCGGAACGCACTGGACAACCCCGCGACGCTGTTCGTCTGGGCGGTCTGGTTCCGCGGGCTGGGCCTCGTGAGCGCCCTCGCGGGCAGTCCGTGGCGCGTCCTCGCCCCGTGGCGGATCATCTATCGGGGGTTCGTCGCGCTGGAGGGGCGGACGGTCGGCCCGTTCGACTACCCGGAGCGACTGGGCCACTGGCCCGCGCTCGTGGGGTTCCTGCTCCTCCTCGGCGTCGGCGAGAACCTCACCGTCGCCCCCCGGACGGTGTCGCTGACGGTCCTCGTCGTCGTCGCGTACGCGCTGGTCATGCTCGCGGGGGCCCTGCTGTTCGGCCCGGTCTGGTTCGAGCGCGCCGACCCGCTGGACGTGCTCTACCGCCTGTTCGGGCGGGTCGCTCCTCTCAGGTTCCGACGGACCGGTAAGGGGGGCTACACCGTCCACCTCCGGGTGCCGTGGGGGTCGGGCGGGGCCGTCGCCGACGCCGCCGTCGCGGCGTTCGTCGTCGCCGCCGTCTACACCGTCAGTTTCGACGGGTTCGACGGGACGCCCGAGTACCGCACGCTGGCGGAGTCGCTGGGCCGGGCGACGGGTCTCGGACCGCTCGTGGACCTGCCGCTGTACCTCGCGGGCCTCCTCGCCTTCGTCGGGACGTTCGCGCTGGTCGCGCGCCTCACGCGGTCCGGGCCGACCCGGGGGGCGCTGGTCGCCCTCGCGCCGACCGTCCTCCCCATCGCCGTCGCCTACGAGGTGGCGCACAACTACCCGTACGTCCTCTCGCGGGCCGGACGGCTGGTCGAGGTGCTCGTCGGAGTCGGCGCGGACCCACTGGCGTGGCTCTCGGTCCCCGCGTTCTGGGCATCGCAGGTCGCACTCGTCGTCGCCGGCCACCTCGTCGCCGTCGTCGCGGCCCACCTCGCCCTGCGGGGGCGTCCCGCGCGGGCGGAAGTGCCGCTGACGGCCGCGATGGTCGGGTACACGGTGCTCTCGCTGTGGATCATCTCGCGACCCGTCGTCGCCTGAGGTCCGGTGGCGTTTACGGTCCCCCGCGAGATGGCCCCCACGCGTACGATTAAGTGGCGAACGTCCGATGTGACGACCGTCATGGAACTCACCTGGCACGGCCACTCGACGTGGTACGTCGAAGTCGGCGACACGACGATGCTCATCGACCCGTTCTTCGACAACCCGAAGACCTCGCTCGACCCGAGCGACGTGGAGGACCCCGACTTCCTCCTGCTCACGCACGCCCACCAGGACCACATCGCCCACGCGGGCGAGTTCACGGACGCCACCGTGGCCGCGACGCCCGAGCTCTGTGGCTTCGTCGCCGACGAGATGGGCCTCGACGACCACGTCGGCGGGATGGGGATGAACCTCGGCGGGACCGTCGAGTGCGGCGACGCCTACGTGACGATGCACCGCGCCGACCACACGAACGGCGCGAACACGGGCTACGAGTACGACGTGGGGATGCCCGCCGGCTTCGTCATCAGCGACACGAAGCCGACGCAGATGGCCGACGAGGACTCGACGACGTTCTACCACGCGGGCGACACCGGCCTGATGACCGAGATGCGCGAGGTCATCGGCCCGTACCTCGAACCCGACGCCGCGGCCGTCCCCATCGGCGACCACTTCACGATGGGGCCGTGGCAGGCCGCCATCGCGGTCGACTGGCTGAACGTCGACCACGCCTTCCCGATGCACTACGACACGTTCCCGCCCATCGAACAGGACCCCGAGGACTTCGCCCGCGAGGTGGAGGCCGCAGGCTCCAGCGCCGAGGTCCACGCCCTGGAGGGCGACGAGACGTTCACGCTCGAATAGGCGGTCCCCGATCGGGCGCCGACGAACGACCTACCTTTTTGCCGTGTCGCCCCGACGCCACGGACGCAATGGCAGACATCGAGACCACCACCACGTCCGAGGAGGGCTACACGAGCGTCAGCCGCGTCGGCGACTTCGAACTGACCGTCGACGCCACCGGCGAGGAGGGTCCCTCGCCGAACGAGGTACTGGCCGCCGACTACGCCTCCTGTTTCATCCCCGCGTTCCGCGTCGGCGGGAACAAGGAGGGCCACGAGGACCTCGGCAAGATTTCGGTCGAAGTCGAGGCCGACCTGAACGACGACGACGACCTCTCCGCGATTCGCTTCGTCATGCACGTCGGGGCCGACCTGAGCGACGACGAGTTCGACGCCATCGTCGACCGCGCCGAGGACATCTGTCACGTCCACGCGGCGCTCCGCGAGGACCTCCACGCCGACATCACGGTCCACGGCGGCCAGTTCTGAGCCGGCGTTCGCACCCCTCGAACCTCGACTTCTTTCGGCCGACCGCTCGGCCAGCGACTGCTTCGACGGGTCCGGGGGGTCCGTCAGTTCCGTTCGTCGCCGTCGCCGTCCACCCCACCGTCGTTCTTTCCCCCGGCCAGCCGTCGCCACTCCTCCTGCGGCCGGTTCACCGCCCGGTAGACGGCGGCCACGTGGAACGGGTGCCACTCCTCGTCGCCGAAGGACAACTCGCGGTCCACGAGCGCCCTGCCGTAGTTCTCCGCCAGCCTGAGGGACTGGTCGGCGGCGGTCAGCATCGGGACGTGTGTGTCCGACGACCGGGCGATATCGAGTGCGTACGCGGGGTCGTTCGCCCAGTCTGAGGTCCGAAGGCGGGGTCTCACGCCCCGGTGGTCGACGCGGAACCCGCGTTCTTCCGTGTCGCCGTCGTCGGTTCGGAGGGCGCGGTCGAACCCCCTCGTCGTGAGGTACTCGGGGTCGGTGTACGGGGCAGGGATGTCCCACTCCAACTGGTCGACGACGCGTTCGGGGTCGACCCCGTTGTTCGTGAGGAATTCGCAGACCTCGCTCGCGACGGCGGCCCGGCAGGTCTGCCGGAGGCGGTTCGCCGCCTTCACGAGGTGACCGTTCCCGATTCCCTCGTAGAACTCGTGGCCGTGCGAGAGGGCTTCGACGACAGGTCTCGCACGCTCGTAGTCCTCGCGGGTCCCGCCGACGAACATCGAGTACGAGGGGCCGAGGCCGTCGTCGAACTCGCCCGGCCCCTCGTGTGTGATGCCGCAGTCGACGTAGCCCGCCTCCCGGTCGTGACACACCGACTGATAGTGGAGGTCCACGTCCGGCGGTGTCGTCCCCGTGTCGACGACGACCTGTCCGGCGTCGAGCGTCTCGAGAACCCCATCCGCGCCCTCCATCACCCGTTCGACCACTTCCCGGCCGGGGAGCGAGAGCAGGACGAGTTCGACTTGCTCGGTGAGTACCGCGGGACTCCCCGCTTTCGTCGCGCCCTTCGAGACCGCCGCCTCGACGGCGTCTTCGTCCACGTCGCAGACGACCGGGTCGTACCCCGCCTCGACCAGTTTCGCGACGAACCACTGACCGACGCGTCCGACGCCGACGATGCCGACTTCCGTTCGGTCGGTCCGTTCGCTATTGCTACCGTGTGACATTGGCCTGACGATACTGTCATCGGACCACGAGAAAGGGCTACTGGTCGCTACGAGCCGCAAACGCGCTCGCTCCAGCGTCGTTCACGTCACTCCCGCGCGATGGCGATGTTCCGGACCGCGCCGCCGCACTCCGGACAGCGGCCGACGTGTTCGGCCGACGACTTCCGGTCGCCACAGGTGACGCACTCGTAGTAGGACTGTTCCGCGTGGTACGGGTCAACGTTGTGCATACGTAGCTGTACGTCTGCACGACTTTGAGTGTTGCGAGCTAGCACACTGATACCATATGGGCGGATATGGGGTGTATAATCGAATTATCGGCGCGCGCGGAGGACGAACGTCTCGCGGCGCTCGCTGGCGTGTTCGACGGTGAACCCCGCGTCCGTGAGGGCGTCCATCGCGTCCTGTAGCGCGTAGCGTTCGTCCGTCGGCGGCCCCTCGCCGCCCTCGCCGTTTCGGGTCCAGTCCGCGATGCCGAGGAGTGCGTCGGGTCGCAGGACGCGGGCGAGTTCCCCCAGTGCCTCGTCGCTCGCGAACTCGTGATAGGTCATCGTCGAGAACGCGCCGTCCAACTGGTCGTCGGCGAACGGGAGGTCCGCGATCTCCGCGACGACGAACTCCACGTTGTCGGGAGCGCCCTTCTCGCGGTAGTACTCGTGCATCTCGTCTTGCACGTCCACGGCGTGGACCGTCTCGGCGTAGGGGGCGACGTGGTCGGTGTAGAACCCCGTTCCGCTCCCGAGGTCGGCGACGGTACCCTGCGGGTCGAACAGGGCGAGCAGTTCGTCCACCGAGAGGTACTGGTAGCGCGTCGGGTCCTCCAGGTTGTCGGCCCGGGATGGGTCGTACGTGTGAAATCCCACGTCCGACCCAGTGGCCCCACGGGGATAACTCTCCGCTCCCCGGGCGAGGTCCCGGCGGATTCATACCGACCCGTCGCTATCGGACCCACATGGTCACTATCACCCCCCCGACCGAACGCACCTGCGAACGCTGTGGCCGGTCCGACCGCTGGGACGACGACGCCGGGACGTGGCTCATCGACGGCGAGGCGGGCGACCCCTACTGCCTCCACGAGTGGGACATCAACGGGACGTACAACCCGGTCGGCGAAGCCCCCTGACTTTTCTCCGGTCCGCGCCATCGGGCGTCCATGCCGACCGCGTACGTCACGGCTCCGGCCGAGGCCGCCACCGACCTCGCCAGAACGCTCGTCGAGGAGCGACTCGCCGCCTGCGTCAACGCCGTCGACTGTCGCTCCACCTACCGCTGGGAGGGCGAGGTGGTCGAAGAGGAGGAGGTGCTCCTGCTGGCGAAGACGACCGACGAGCGGTACCCCGACCTCGCCGCACGGGTCGCTGAACTCCACCCCTACGATGTGCCCTGCATCGAACGCTTCGAGGAGTCCGACCTGTCCGCCGACTTCGCGGCGTGGCGCGAGGAGTCGGTCGCCTGAGGTCGACGGGTGACTCGACACGGCGTTCGACCCAATCACGGGGTTTAATAGCACGAATCGACGCACACAGGTATGGACGCTGGTGGCGGTGTCGGTGCGGGGGGAGGGGATGCGTAACGCCCTCTGTCGGGACCTGACCGGGAGTTTCGTGGGCTGTGACGCCGCTCCCACGCGCGCCACCTGCAGCTTTCACGACCGCTCGCGCGACCTCCGGGCCGGCGACGTCCTCCAGCTGGAGGTCGAACTGATGGACGGCGAGTGGATGCCGCTCTTCCATCGCTGCGCCGACCACGCCGTCGACGCCTTCCCCGAGGCGCACACCGTCTTCGGGACGCCCCAGGCGCTCGTGACGACGTACCTCGAACCGACGGGCGCGTACCTTCCGGGGACGAACGAGTTCCACCCCGACGCGCTCACCGTCGGCGAGGTCGAGGTGGTCGACGTCTCGGCCGTCGACGAGGGCCTTCGCTCGCCGCTGTGGGACTGGATGGACGAGTAGGGGGTCGAATCAGAGGAACGTCTGCTCGTGGAGCGACCCGGCGACGTCGTCCATGAGCGTCCGGAGATTGACGGTGTCCGCGCGGTTGTAATCGACGAGCGTCTCCAGCGAGTCCGTCGAACCACGCTCGTACTCCCGCCAGAGGCGCACCGCGTCGCGCCCGGAGATGTCCGGTCGGTCGCGCTCGATGCCGACGTCCTTCTCGATCTGCTTCAGGCCGCCCGACAACCCCAGTTGCTTGCAGGGGTACATGAGGTCGATGTGGGGGGCGTCGAGCGTGCACTCGAAGGTCGCTTCGAGGAAGGGGACGTCGAAGCGCTTGCCGTTGAACGTCACGAGCAGGGGGGCGTCGCCCAGCGCCGACAGGACCGCCTCGCGGGTGAGCGGTTCGCCGACGACCGGGTCGGGGTCGTTGACGAACGTGCGCGTCTCGCCGTCGCGGTGGAGGCTCACCGTCGTCACGTCGTCGCGGTAGTGTGAGAGGCCGGTCGTCTCGATGTCGAAGAAGCAGGCGTCCTCGCGGAAGTTCTCGTACAGTCGCCACTGCTGGCCGGAGGGGAACGCCTCGTCGAAGTAGCGTACGTCGCCCGCCGCGAGGCGCTCTCGCCCCTCGCTGATGAACGACTCGATGCGCTCGCCCGTCTTCTCCCCCACGGCGCTCGGGTCGAAGTCGTCCCAGTGGGTGATGCCTCGCTCCCAGAGGTTCCGTTCGGTCGCCTCCCCGACGCCCCTGACGGGGATGAAACTGTTCTCGATTCGCACAAGCCGTCTGGGGCACCGCCGTATCTAAACCCTGCGATGGAACGGGGTTTCGGGGGTCGAAGAGTTCGTCCCCGACGCCGTTCGAGGACGACTGGCACGTCGCGGCGACCACGCGACTCGCGGGTCGCCTCCCGCCCTGCGACCTACCACTTCCGTGGTGACGACTGCCTGCGGGCGTGGCTGTCGCCGTGCGAGTGAAGGTTCAAGTACGATAGAGGGGCCATCACCGGCGTGTCCTGACCGGGACCGCCGGGCGTCTGCGGGTGTGCGACGCACCGTCCGGCGGGCGGTGCGCGCGTCGCCTGTTCGCCCCGGAGAGCGACGCTACTCCTGTGGAACCTCGGCCTCTGCCCCGACGCTGATGAGGCGGGCCACCTCGGCCGGGAGGCTCTGTTCGCCCGCCGGCCCGGCGACGGTGACCATTCCGAACGGCGCGACTTCGAGTATCTCGATGGTCACGCCGGGTTCGATGCCCGACTTCCCGAGGTAGCGCAGTTCCTCGTCCGTCCGGTGGCGGACGCGCTGGACGACGACGCGGTCGCCCTCCTCGCACTCGTCCAGCCGTCGCCCCGGCACCGCCTCCGGCGCGGAGAGGTCCGCGCGGGGGATGGGGTCGCCGTGGGGGTCCACCGTCGGGTCGCCGAGCACCTCGGCGATGCGCTCCTCGAAGCGCTCGCTGATGTGGTGTTCGAGGCGGTCGGCCTCCTCGTGGACGTCCGTCCAGTCGTAGTCCAGCGCCTCGGCCAGGTACGCCTCGATGAGCCGGTGGTGTCTGAGCACCTCGATGGCGACCGTCTCGCCCTCGGGCGTCAACTCGACGCCACGGTACTTCTCGCGTTCGACCAAGCCGCGTTCGCCGAGTTTGTCCAGCATGCTCGTGACCGTCGGCGAGGTGACGCCGAGGCGTTCCGCGATGGCCGACGTGGAGACTCGTTCGCCCGTCTCCTGCTGGAGGATGTAGATCGTCTTGAGGTAGTCCTCCATCACGGCGCTGAGCATGTCCGAACGAAGCAAGTCGCGGGATAAAACGGTTCCCCCTTCCCGGTTCGGGCGGGGGTCGGTGGGTCCGCGTGGTTACTTGACGGTCGGCGCAGGCCGCTCGTCGGGTTCGCCGTCGAGGTCGATGTCGCCGGTCACGTGGTCGATGCCGACGACGAGAGCGGCACCGACGACGGCGGCGCCGAGGATGGCGGCGCTGGTTCCCGCCGACCACGTCTCGACGTTCGTGAGCACCTGCTCCGCCGGGTAGCGCAGCGCCCCGACCATCAGTGCGACGAGGAAGGTGAGCGTCGCCTCCCGGTAGTGCCGGAGCGCGTACTTCACGGCGTGGGCGATAGAGAACAGGCCGACCATCGCCCCGAGAACGAACACGACGACGACGGTGCCGGGTTCGATCAGCGCGCCCACGTCGGTCCCCCCGGCGACGCCGAGGAGCGTGTCGACGAACCCCGAGAGCGTCTCGGTCAGGAAGAGGTACTGCCCGAGCAACAGGAGGATGAGCGCCCCCGAGATGCCGGGCAGAATCATCGCGCAGATGGCGATGGCACCGGCGAGGCCGACGACGGGGAGGGTGTGCGGGAGCGCCCCCGACACCTCCCCCGCGAGTACGAACGCGAGGCCGAACCCCGCGATACCGGCGGCGAGGCGCGACGGCCCGTCGACCGACACCTCGTCGCGGAGGATGACGGCGCTCGCCGCGATGAGGCCGAAGAAGAACGCGAACAGGAGCGCCGGGGCCGTCTCCTCGGCGTAGTGGACCGCCCGCGAGACGGTGATGAGGGCGGTGACGATGCCGAACCCGAGCGCCATCAGGAACGGCACGTCCATCGCCACGAGTCGCTCGCGGAGGCGGGCGCGCCCGGATGCGCTGGCGACGCCGGGCAGGAGCGCGATGGCCGTCGGGTCGAGTTCCGTGATGGCCGTGATGAGTCGCTCGTAGATGCCCGTGATGAGGGCGATGGTACCCCCGGAGACGCCGGGCACGGCGTCGGCCGCACCCATGGCGATGCCCTTCAGGTAGACGCCGACGAGTTCACGTCCGGCCATCTCAGGCCGCCCCGGCGCGGAGTGTCGACTGCGTCACCGGGCCGACGAGCGCGGACGCGTTGGCCTCGGACGCGTTCCCGGACTCGTTCGAACCGTTCCCACCGGTCGACCCGTTCGAGGCGTTCCCGCCCGCGTCGGAGCCGTTCTCCGCGGCGTCCGGCGACTCGGTGGTGTTGCCGGGGTCGGCGGGCGCGTCGGTGCCGTTCGTCCCGTTGCTGGCGTTCGCGCCGTCCGGTTCGATAACCTCGGACTGTTCGAGGGTCACCTCGATGGGGCCCTCGCGCTCGCCGACGACGTTCGCCTCGTTCACGTCGGCCGTCGCGTTGTACACCGTCGTGGTGAGGTTCTCGCTCTGCGTGGCGGCGCGGAACTCGTAGGGGCCGGCCGCGCGGACGCTCACGTTCGTGTAGCCCTCCTCGGTCCCCCACTCGTCGTACCCGGTCGTCGAGTACGGCAGAGTCATCGTGAACTGCCCCTGTGCGTCGGTCTGGGCCTGCTGGACGTAGGTGAAGTTCTGCCCCGGCCCCGGAATCCGCAGCTGCACGCGAGCCGTGACCGTCGTGTTCGCGGGGCCGGTCCCCTCGACGGTCGCTCCGTCGACGCGCTCGAAGGTCTTGACCCACTGACCGACACCGCCCGCGGTGGCGTCACTCGCGTGGACCAGCCGGTAGTGTTCGAGCGCCTCGACCTGCTCGGCGGGGATGCCGGGGAGGCCGCCGATCTGCGAGGTGGAGTCGTTCTGGACGTACTCCTCGGCCGCGGCGAGACTGTCGAAGGTCTTGTACACCTGCCCGTCGGACGGGACCGCGGCCAGCGGTTGGGTCGTCTGGCTCCCGACCGTGAACTGTCGGGTCTCCCAGTCGACGACCAGCACCTTCCCGTTGGGGAGGGTGGGGCCGGCAGCGCTCCCGTGGAATCGGTAGAGCCTGACGCGCATGCTCTCGTAGTGATCCTGACTGCGGACGAGTTGGGCAGTCCGCGGGGCCTCGGTCGTGGACCGCTGCGTGTAGATTCGGGCGCTGAGCAGGTCGGCGGAGCTGACGCCGATGGTGTCGAAACTCGCCGGCGCGGTGTACTTACCCGAGCGCGGGTCCGCGAGCTTCCAGTCGACCATCACGTAGCGGCTGGACCCGTTGTCCACGGTCATGTACTCGTTCGCCTGACTCTCGTTCTGGCCGAGCAGGAAGTTCGCCGCACGGGTCGCCCCCTGCTGGAACGGGTTGGCGTCGGGGATGCGCTGGCCCTCGACGGTGATGAAGTGCCCGTAGTCCCACCACGCCATGACCCCGTAGGCTCCCTCGGGGTAGTCGTAGTCGTCGGTCTGTCCGAAGTTCTCGTAGTACGGCATCGCCTCGCCGTCGGGGTTGGCGTACTGGCCTTCCTTCGGCGTGTTCTCCGAGAGCCACTGCAGGCTGCCCTGCCACGCGGTGACCTCGCCGGGACCGTTGTTCTCCGCGCGTTCGACGGACTGGAGGGATATCGCGCCGGGTTCGACGCCGCCGGACTGCGGGAACAGCGGGCCGGTGACGGCCACGAACGGGGCGAAGACGATGAGGACGATGACTGCGATGGTCATCACCTGCGAGGCGTCGAGGTCCGAGAGGCTCCCGACGGTGTCGAGGTCCGCGAGGGCGACGACCTGTGCGACGACGTACGCCGTCAGCGCCCCCACCGGGACGGCGAGGTAGTAGCCAAAGCGGTTCTGGGTGAGCGTCGCGAGCACCATCATCGCCCCCCAGAGGACGAGCAGGAGGGCCTCACCGCGCGGGTCGTCGTCGAGCAGGTAGCGCCCGAGGAGGACGAGGCCGCCGACGACGGCCGCGAAGAACGCCAGCCCGTAGGAGCCGAAGAAGTACGAACTGGCCCGTCCGAGCGGGATGGGCTGGGCCTCGTTGACCGTCCGGACCTTCGCGTTGGCGTCCAGCCCGTAGATGCGGAGGGACTGGTCGACGAAGAACGAGAACGTGTCGGGCAGGACGACGGCGAACAGGAGCGTCCCGAGGGCGATGGCCCCGAGGATGCCCCCGACGTAGACGGTGGTCGCGTCGTCGCGCCCCTCGACTCGCCGGGCGAGTGCGGCCATGACGGCCAGTCCGCCGGCCAGCAGGACGAACAGCGTCGGCTGGAGCAACGAGAAGTCGGTCGCGGTGAACTCGAACTTGGTGATGCGGACCGCAGAGAACACCCCCGCGACGAGGAACATGACGACGCCGACGATGGCGACGTGTTCCGGGCTGTGGCCCTTGAGGAACGTGACGATGAGGTGGGCGAGGAAGAACAGTCCGAGGACGGAGACGACGAAGATGCCGGGCGGCCACACCCAGATGTAGAGCGCGATGGCGACGCCCGCGAGGGCCGCGAAGCCGAGCGGCCGGCGGAGCGTCGAGAACTCGCGGGACGAGAGCTGTTCGAAGACGGGTTTCTCGCGCTCGGCGGCGGTGACCGCGACCATCACGCCGAGCATCGCGAGGACCTGGAAGAACACCTCCGCAATGTGGTGGTCCGACCAGCCGACCAGCCCCCGGAAGAGGAACGCACCGGGGGTCAGCGCGAGGACGGTGACGGCGACGACGCCGCCCGCGCGGCCCCCGAAGCGCTTGGCGAGGAAGTAGGCGGGGACGGCGACGAGGGTGCCGAAGACGGCGGGGGCGAACAGGAGCGCGAACGCCGTCGCCTGCTCCTGGGGCATGACGAGACCGAGGACGAGGGCTACCGTGGCGATCAACTGGTCGAACAGCGTCCCGAACTGCCCCGGGGCGGTCCCGTACGGGAAGAACGTCCACGGATCGAAGTTCATCGTGAACGGCCAGTTGCTCACCGTGAAACTCGTCTGGCGGAAGTGGTACCAGGCGTCGTTCCCGCTGAAGAGGATGTCGCCCCCTCTGGTGTAGTTCTCCCACGTTCTCACACGGTTCCACAACATGAAGACGAACAGGAGCGCGAGCAGCGGGACGTGATACCACTCGCGGGCCCGGTCGAGGAGGGCGTCCGTGTCGAACGCCAACCGGTCCTCCCGCTCCGTCGGTTGACTCATTGGTGGGAGAAGCCGCAAAACGCGCATAAGCCTTTTGACCTCGTGTCACCGGAAAAAAGCGCCCCGGGCACCGACGAGCGAAGAGAAAGCGGCTTAACCTCGGCTGTAAACTGCCGGAGTATGCGCGTCTCGGTCGTCGTCTGCACTCACACCACCGACCGCTACCCGGACCTCCGCGAGGCCGTCGAGAGCGTCCTCGCGAACACCTACGAGGACCGTGAGGTGGTCGTCGTCAGCGACGGGAGCGAGGCGGTGTACGACCGGGCAGTGGCGGACTTCGGCGACCACCCGGATGTCCGCGTCCACCTCCAGCCGGAGAACCGGGGGTTGCTCGCGGTGCGAAACACCGGTGCGCGCGTCGCCGAGGGGGACGTGGTCGCGTTCCTCGACGACGACGCCATCGCGGAGGACCGCTGGCTGGTCGAACTCGTCGCGGCCTACGACGAGGGCGACGCTCGCGCCGACGACGGCCGGGTGCTCGCGGCCGGTGGCCGGGTCGTCCCCGCGTGGGTCGCCGGCGAACCCGCCTTCCTCCCCGAGGAGTTCCACTGGCTTATCGGCGTCACCCACCGGGGGTTCGCCGACGGCCCCGGCGAGGTCCGGAACACGAACGGCTCGAACATCTCGTTTCGCGCCGACGTCTTCGAGGAACTGGGCGGGTTCGACACCGACGTCGGCGGACGGAAGGGCGACAACCACCTGCAGGGCGGCGAGACGGAACTCTGTGCCCGCCTGCGCGAGGAGTTCGGCGTCGGCGTCCAGTACAACCCCGCGGCCCGCGTGGCCCACAAGATATTCGACTACCGCACGGACCCCCGCTGGCTCGTCGAACGGGCGTTCTGGCAGGGGTACTCGAAACGCGGGATGGAGAAGTTCGTTCCCGAGTCGACCGGCGAGGAGGAGGAGTTCCTCGGCGACCTGCTGTTGCGGTTCGTCCCGGACCGCGTGCGTGGACTCCTCCTCGGTCCCTCACTGGCCTCGTTTCTCCAGTTGGTGTTCCTGTTCGTCCTCACGGGGGCGGTGGGGGCGGGCTACCTCTACGGCATCGTCAAGTGGCGCTGAGGGGTCGGGTCAGTCGAGGGCCGCGGGCGCGTCGCTCTCGTACTCCCAGACTAAATCGAAGTAGCGGTTGAGCCCCGCGACGAACGCCCCGTTTTCGGTGATTGCCGCCTGTCGCATGTAGTTGGGCACGTCGTCCTCCTGAACCAGCAGGATGGCCTCGCCGGTGTCGTAGGCCATGCTCGGGTCGGCGAGCGTCCCGCGCCACGGCAGGGCGTTCGTGGAGTAGCGGATACCGACCTCGGGGTACGCCGCCCGGAGGTGGTCGACCACGTCCCGCTGGCGTTCGCGGTTCTCCGGGTCCAGCGTGTCCGGGTGGAGCAAGAGCGCCCGGAGGTCGATGCCTCGGTCGACGGCGTCCGCGACGGCGGGTTCGACCGTCTCGAAGTACTCGAAGGCCTTCGTGAGCACGCGCACGCGCTCGTCGGCCTCGTGGTAGATGCGCCGGGTCTCGCGCTCGCTCGGTTCGCCCACGTCGACGACGTAGAACAGTTCCTCGGCGGCGGTGATGTCCTCGCCCGCGCGCTCGAAGCGAGGGCCGAACTCCGCGAGGAACGACTCCCGTTCGGCCTCGATGTCGCCGACGAACGCCTCGTAGTCCTGCCGGCGGTTCTCCTCCGCGCGGTCGAGAATCTCCTCGGGAGGGTGTGGCTGGTAGTGCTTCGGTCGGCCGGGGATGACCTTCACGTACCCCTCGTCGGCCAGCGAGTCGAGGACGCCGTAGACGCGGGCCTTCGGGATGCCCGCCGCCTCGGCGAGGGTGGGTGCGGTCGTGCGACCGAGCGAGAGCAGTTCGGTGAGGGCCGTCCGCTCGTACTCGGTGAGACCGAGTCGCTCGAACACGTCCGTCTCGCTCATACCCCCTCTGCCCCGCCGCCGGCCGTAAATCCGCCGGTGTCGTCGGCGTGATGCGTACCACTACTGCCCGCGAAGCGACGGCGGGCCGGAACGATTAATAGGATTCGATGAGAGTTACTCACTCAGCGAGTAACTATGAGCCGAACCTCGACGAAGGACGACGACCGCGCGCATCTCGACGACCTCGAAGACGGCTGTGGCTGTGCGGAGGTGTGGGAGCACCTCAGCGAACGCCGCGCGGCCGAGGCCGACGACTGAGCGCGGTCGGTCCCCGGTCGGCTCTCCCCTGTGTCCCTGTCACAGAGTTCCTGGCGCGAGGCCAGCAAGCTTTTGCTCGCGTAGCATGGACTTCCCACGATGACCGACTCCGAGGTGTGCGTCCTCGTCCCCACGCTCGACGAAGCCGAGACCATCGGCGAGGTGCTCGACGGCTTTCGCGAGCGAGGGTTCGACGACCTCCTCGTCGTCGACGGCGGTTCGACCGACGGCACCCGCGACGTCGCCGAGGACCACGGCGCGCGGGTCGTCGTCCAGTCGGGCCGGGGGAAGGGACAGGCCATCCGCGAGGCGCTCACCTACATCGACGCCCCGTACGTGCTGATGCTCGACGGGGACGCGACCTACGACCCCGCGGACGCCCAGCGGATGCTCGAACCCCTCTACGAGGGACGGGCGGAACACGTCATCGGCGACCGCTTCGCCGACATGCACGAGGACGCGATGCCGCGGCTCAACATGTTCGGAAACCGCCTCATCAACGGCGCGTTCTCGACCATCCACGGGCGCGACCTCGGGGACATCCTCAGCGGCTACCGCGCGTTCACCCGGGAGTCCGTCGAGCGCTTCGAACTCGAATCGGACGGCTTCACCATCGAGACGGAGATGGCCGTCGAGTGCGTCAAACACCGGGTCCCGACCGCGGTCGTCCCCGTGAGCTACCACCCGCGGCCCGACGAGTCCGACACGAACCTCCACCCCGTCAAGGACGGCGGACGCATCATCGTCTCGCTGTACAGCCTCGCGAAGACGAACAACCCCCTGTTCTACTTCGGGAGCGTCGGCCTCGCCAGCGCACTCGTCGGCGGACTGGTCGCCGCGTGGGTCGGCTACGAGTACCTCTTCCGTGGTATCTCCCACGAGGCGTTCGCGGTGGTCGCCGCCGCGGGCATCCTCCTCGGCGCGCAACTGCTGATGTTCGCGGTGCTCTCGGACATGATCGTCGCCGTGAACCGCGAACAGACCCGCAGACTGGAGGAGATGAGCGACCGACTCGCGCGGACACAGGGCGGCCGCGGGACGGCCCGCGCGTCCCACTCCGACCCCGAACCGCTCCACGCCGAGGACTGAGGTCCCCTCTCGACTGCCTACAGCCCGACCAGCGAGCGGAGGCGGTCGAGGAACCCGCCGCCGCCCTGCGCGCGCGCCTCCTCGAACACCGGGTGGAGGGCGTTGAGGAACTCCTGTTCGTTCTCGAAGTGCTCGACGGCGGTGCGCTCCAGCGCCTCGGCGACCGTGATGGTCGCCCCGGAGGCGTTGTAGGGGACCGCCTCGTCACCCATCGCTGAACGGACCGTCGCCGCGTCCGCCGGGAACGCGACGTCGCTCTCGTCGAGGCGGGCGTCGAGTGCGGCGATACCGAACGCGATGGTGTCCGGGCCGTCGTCCATGTCGTCTGTCGGTGGGCGGACGCTCATATCCGGTGAGTAGGGCCGTCCCGGTGTAAAACCCCCGTCTCGTGACGCTTCACAACCCCTATGCCGTCGCGCGGCGTCGACTCACCCGATGACGGAGTACACCACCGTCTCTATCCCGAAGGACCTCGCCGAACGCGTCGAGGGCACCATCGAGGGGACGAGCTTCTCGAGTACCAGCGACCTCGTCCGGTTCCTCCTCCGGAGCATCGTCATCCAGCACCAGCGCTCTGGGGGCCTCTCGGAGGCGGAGTTCGAGGAGATAGCGACGCAACTCCGCGACCTCGGCTATCTGGAGTGAGGCTCAGGTGACCGACTCGACGGGCGGTTCCGCGTCGAGGACGGTCAGGTCGAGGCGCGTCCCGTACCGGTCGTACGCGACGACTTCCTCCCAGGGCGGAACGGCAACGAACACCACCTCGTGGAAGTCGTCGGTCTGTTTCAGCGTCCGCGCCCCGTCCGGGTGCGAGACGAACCGGCCCTGCGTCCGGGGGCTGGCGAGGTCCATGCCGAACACCGCCCGTACCGACCCGCCCGTGTCCGGCAGGTAGAAGTGCGTGAACACCGGCGTGTCGGACGGCACGCCGTCGAGTGGGCCGTCCTCCGACGCCGACGCGACTAGCGTCCCCGCCGGAGTGACCGAGAGGCCGATGGTGACCGACCGGGGCTCTCTGTCGCTGGCGAATCCGAGAAGCGCCTCGGCCAGTCCCGCAGTGATGTACACCACGTCGTACCGTCGCCGGGAACGGACAAGAAGCCGCCGCCTATCCTCACTGGAAAGTTTACTATGCCGTCATTAATGTGCAAATATTTATTATCGCCGGCTCTGACTGACATGACGTAATGTCCGACAGCCCACTCACACAGTACCTCGCGGAGCACCCCAAGATGACCGGCGTCCTGTTCACCATGCTGCTACTCCTCTCGCAGGCGGGGTCGGTCGCCGCCGGCGTCGGCACGGCCAACCCCGGCCCGTAATCTCCCCTCAAAGGTCGTCCAGCGACAGTTCCTCACTCCAGTGGAGGTCACCGTCGACGTACACCGGCGTCGGCCCGAGGCGTAACAACGCCGAGAGGTCCTCCTTCTCGACTGCGAACTCCCGGCTGACGTTCCCCGCGAGGAAGTTCCGGCCCACCCCGCGGAGCGCTGGCGTCGCGGTGGTGCCAAGCCCACAGAGGCGCGTCGGGTACGCTCTGAAGCGGACGGTGTAGCGCTCGCCGTCCGGTTCGACGTAGAGGATGAACGGGGTGATGGTCTCGGCCTGCGCCACCTCCACGTTCCCGTCGCCCACCACGAGGTACTGCCCGCCGACGACGCTCTCCTTGCTCGCGATGTTGAGCGCCGCCTGCACCGGGAACCCGCCGTTGAGCAGGCGGGCCATCGTCATCCCCACCGTCGTCGCCCCGGCGTTGATGACCTCGTCGAAGGTGCTGACGCCGCCGATGGCGCCCCCCTCGACGAGCGCCATCCCCTGCTCGTAGGAGCGACAGGCGTTCAGGAAGAACACGTCCACCCCCACCCGGTCGAGCGTCCGGGCGTCGAGATGACCGTCGGGACAGCGCAGTCCCTCGTCGTCGATGTGGCCGATGTAGTGCAGGAAGTCGACGTCGGACTCGAGGACGAGTCTGAGGCGGTCCGTCGAGAGGTTCCGGTAGAACGTCACGTCGAACGGGAGTTCGTCGCGCGACCCGTAGACGTCGCGTGCCGTCTCCTGCTCGGTCAGCATCTCGGGGTCGTTACAGACGACGGCGATTCCGAAGTCCGCCATCGTCGGCTCCTGGTCCAGCCGGTTGCGGTAGGCCTTCACCGTCACCTTGCTCGCCCCGACGGGGGCGTCCGCCCCGGCCCACGCCTGTTCGAGCGAGTCGACCGGCTCGGGTCGCACCAGCCGCGGCGGACACCCCGCCGTCCCGCACGACTGGTCCGGGTGCGACCCGCGCGTGTCGCGCATGAACGTCTCGATGGCCGCCGACTGCGCCTGCGCGGGCGTCAGCTCCTCGCCACGCGGCGTGCGAATCACCGCGAGGTCGTCGACGAGGAAGGGGAGCGTCTCGACGCGATCCGGCGTCGGTTCGACGTGTCCCGTCAGCTTCCACGTCGGCATGTGGGGTTCGAGCGCCTCGAACGGAGCCGTGAGGTACGTCGCGAGCTGTTCGGTCAGCGACTGGTCGTACGTCTCCGCGAGGTCGAACGGGAGGACCCCCGCGTCCTCGACGGCCCGTCGCTCGTAGAGGTCGACCGGGTAGTACCCCTCCGTGCGGACCAGACAGTCGAGGAAGAACACCTGTTTCAGCGTCCGTTCGACCACCGTCTCGAACCCCTCCGGGCCGTCGAGCGGGTGGACGAACCCCCGGTCCGTGACCACGCGGGGGCTGTCGCCAGGGACGACGTCCGCCCCGAGGTAGTACGCGAGCGGGGCGACGACGAACGCGGACTCGACCGAGGGCGGCACCTCGATGGTCACGCCGTTCTCGGGGCGTTCGAGCCCCGCCGGGACGTGGAACGCCTCGCCGAGTTCGATGGCGGGCGGGTGCCCGCGCAGGGTGGGGTACGAGCGCTCCGGGCTGACCGTCTTCAGCGCCGACCCGAGGTACGAGACGGCCCGGAGCAGGTCCTCGGGGTCCTCGGTCGTCGTGATGGTCGCGGCGGGCCGGTCGTGGTACGAGCGCGCCCCCGCGAACACCGTGGGGTCGCCCTCGAGGTCCACGGAGACCGTAGTCGCGTCGGAGGTCACCCGGAGTGGTCCCTCGACGCGGAGGTAGAGCTTGATGGGCGCGCTGAACTCGACGGTGTAGACGCCCTCCGGGAAGCGCTGTTCCTCGAAGTGGCCGATCTCCCTGACGAGGGTGCCGTCGGCGTCGCGGACGTAGGTGTCGACGAGTTGCGGGAAGACGAGGCCGTCGGTCTCCACGACTACGGCGGTGTCGACGGGGACGACGAACGGACTGCCGTCGACGACGCGCGCCGTCACTTCCGATTCGGTGTGGAGGTCACAGCGCCGTCGCTCGATGCGGTCGGTGACGCGGAGTCCCCCACCACCGGGGAGGGTGTCGATTTCGACGAAGGTCACGTGCGTCGACCCTCCCACCCGTCGCGCCTACACATTGTCACGAGTACTATTCCGATTTTTTAGATAAAAACGCTTCGGCCATTCGACACTGTCCGTTCTCACGGGTCGGCTCAGCGCAGGAACTCGCGCATCGCCTCCACGTACAGCCCCGGCGCGCGCCGCCGCGAGTTGCGGACCGTGTCCCGAATCGCGGCCGCCGCGTCGGTCATGACGCCCTCGCCGTGGCCCATCACGACCCGCTCGACGTCGTAGCCGGCGAGTTCCCGCGGCGGCAGGAGGCGGAGCATCGGGTGGACGCCCACGCGTTCGCCCGCCGTCAGGAAGTACGACGCGGTGCCGAGTGCCTCGGGGACCACGAGGGTCCCGTCCTCGGGGTGGTGGAGGTACGCCTCGCGCCAGACCGGCGAGTCCCTGAGCTTCCGGACCCGGTAGCCGGTGTCGTCGACCTCGTCTCCGAGGTCACGCACGGGCACGTCGTAGTTCGAGTCGATGCTGTCCATCCACGCCGGGCGGTGGACGGAGACGCCGTGACGGGCGGCGATATCGTTCGCGTCGCGGTTGTGCCGGTCGAGGAGGACGACGATGCCCGCGACCTCCCCCGCCTCGGCGAGCAGGTCGTCGAGACCCTCGGCGTCGACCGGGTCGACCAGCCAGACGTCGCCGTCGCTCACGAACGCGTGGCTCGCTCGTTCCATCCCCTCGTCGGGGTACGCGAGCCACCCGAACCCGCCGTCCCAGCGGTCGATTTCACGCAGCGAGGTCGCACCGGACCCTTTCAGCGACATAACAGTGGGTAGGGGCGGGCGCCGGATAAACCGTCGCGAGGGGGCAAGCGAGCGGGACCCCGGGGATGGGACGCGGGCCGGGGTGGCAGTTATGTCCCCGCCCGTGCGAGATAGCGACATGCTCACGTCGCTCGCGTGGCTCGCCCTCGAAGTCAAGTACCTCGACCCCGCTCGCGAGTTCTACGAGACCCACCTCGATCTGCCCGTCGCCCGGGAGCGCGAGGGCGAGGTGGCGTTCGCCGCGGGCGACACCGACCTCGTGTTGCGCGCGCCGGGACCCGTCCCGCGGGGCGGCCTCCACGTCCACTACGCCATGTCGACGCCCGCGGACCGCTACGACGACTGGTGGAAGCGACTGGAGGGCGACTTCGACCTCGACGAGCACACGTTCGGGAGCGCGCGCTCGCTGTACTTCTACGACTGCGAGGGCAACTGCGTCGAAATCGGCCAGTCAGACGACGGGGGTGCCGACATCACCGGCGTCTTCGAGGTGGTCCTCGAGGTCGAGGATCTCGCGCGCGCCGAACGGTTCTACAGCGCCCTCGGGATGGACGTCGTGGACCGCGGCGAGGGCCGGAAGCGCGTCAGGCTGACCGCCGGTCCCTTCGACTTCGAACTGTGGGAGCCACACCTCGGCCTCGCGGACGCCCGCGGCGGTGTCCACGTCGACCTCGGCATCGAGACGGAGGACCCGACGGGAGCGGCCGACGCGGTTCGCGGGCAGGCGCTCGCCGCGACGCCCGTCGAGGAGGGGATGCGCGTCCGCGACCCCGACGGGCACTACCTCACCTTCCTGTGAGCCTGCCCCCCGCGTCCTGTAGACTCTTTGCGGCCGGTTCCCTACGCTCGCCATGACCGACGCACCCGGCTACCGTCACGTCGTCGTCGACGACCTGCCCGACGCCCCGAACCCGACCCGTCACAAGAAGGAGGTGGACGAGGCGGTCGGCGCGAGCGAGTTCGGCTTCAACGTTATCACGGCCGCCCCCGGCGAGCGCCTCCCGTGGGGCTACCACCGCCACCCGGACCACGAGGAACTGTTCTACGTCCTCGCGGGGACCGTCGCCTTCGAGACCTCGGAGGGGACCTTCGAGGTGGGTGCCGGCGAGGCGTTCTTTGTCCCGCGGGACGCCCCGAACCGGGGCGTCGCCGTCGGCGAGGCGGCCGCGAGGGTGGTCGCGGTGGGCGCGCCCAAGGCCAGCGACGACGCGGCCATCGAGGAGGAGTGTGCGGTCTGTGGAGCGGTGACCGGCCGGGAGTTCGCGGTGGTCGACCACGAGGGCGAACGCGCCTACCAGTTGTCGTGTGCGGACTGCGGCGCGGAACTGGACCTGCTGACCGCGGGCCCGTCCGGGTCCTGACCCGGCGGTCGACTCGCCAAGGAGCCCCGGAGACTACCCGAGTCGGTCGGTGTCGATGTGGACGCCGGGCGGCGAGACGACGAGGAACTGCCGGAAGTGGACCAGTTGGCCGCCGAGGTCGCGCACCTCGCGGGCGAACCCCGAGGCGAGGTCGTTCAGGTCCCCCTCGACGGCCAGCACCAGCACCGTCCCGTCGGTGACGAGACGGACCCACTCGGAGGGGCTGGTCTCCCCGTCGAGGACGCCGAGGACGACCCGCCCGTTCGCGTCCGACTGGTCATCGATTTCTCGCTCGACCGACTGGAGGTCGAGATCGAACCCTGCCATACCTCCCTCTTCTCGCAGGGGGACAAAAACACACGCGCAATAGACATTGCAGGTCGGCCCGCGGGTGGCCCCCGAGACGCCTCAGTCTAGCCTGCGGACGCCGGGGTTCGTCACCGCGCCGTTGGCCGCCGAGTCGAACGCCTGCCCGTACTTCGCGAGGACGCCGCCCGAGTACGCCGGTTCCGGCTGTTCCCGGTCGGCGAGTCGCTCCTCGAGTTCCTCGTCGGTGAGGTCGACGTCGAGGCTCCGGTCGGGGATGTCGATGGTGACGTGGTCGCCGTCCTCCAGTGCGGCGAGGGGGCCGCCGACGAACGCCTCGGGGGCGGCGTGACCGATCATCGGCCCGCGGGTGGCCCCCGAGAAGCGTCCGTCGGTGACCATCGCCACGTCGTCCTCGTGGCCCTGCCCGACGACGGCGGCGGTGACGCCGAGCATCTCACGCATGCCGGGACCGCCGCGCGGGCCCTCGTTGCGGATGACGATGACGTCGCCCGACTCGATGCGCCCCTCCTGGACGTACTTCATGGCCGCCTCCTCGTTCTCGAAGACGCGGGCCGGTCCCTCGTGGTGGAAGGCGTCCTCGCCCGTCACCTTCAGGATGGCACCGTCGGGCGCGAGGTTGCCCTTCAGCACCTTGATGGCTCCCTCCTCGTGGAACGGGTCCGAGACGGGCCGGAGGAAGTCCACGTCGATGGACTCGTCGGCCGGCAGGTCGAGTTCGGCGAGTTCTTCGGAGACGGTGCGGCCCGTGACGGTCATCGCGTCGCCGTGGTAGAGGCCCGCCTCGACCAGTCGTCGGACGACGACGGGGACGCCGCCGACGTCGTGGAGGTCCTTCATGACGCGCGTGCCGCCGGGCTGGAGGTTGGCTATCTTGGGCGTGCGCCGCGAGATGTCGTCGAAGTCGTCGATGGAGAGGTCGATATCGGCCTCCGCCGCGAGCGCCAGCAGGTGGAGGACGGCGTTCGTCGACCCTCCCATCGCGACCTGCAGGGCGATGGCGTTCTCGAAGGACTCCCGCGTCAGGATGTCGGAGGGCTTTCGGTCGGCCTCGACGGCGTCGAGGACGAGTTCGCCCGCCCGGCGCGCCACCTCGTATCGCTCCTCGTCCTCGGCGGGCGGTGAGGCGCTGCCGAGGGGCGCGAGGCCGAGTGCCTCGCTGATGGACGCCATCGTGTTGGCGGTGAACATCCCGCCACAGGAGCCGGCGCCGGGACACGCGTGGCGTTCGAGTTCGTCCAGTTCCTCGCGGCTCATCTCGCCCTGCGCGTACGTGCCGACGCCCTCGAAGACGTTCTGGACCGTCACCTCCCGACCCCCGTGTTCGCCGGGGAGGATGGACCCGCCGTAGAGGAACACCGTCGGGAGGTCGGTCCGGATGGCGGCCATCATCATGCCGGGGAGGTTCTTGTCGCACCCGGCGACGGTGACGAGGGCGTCCATGCGTTCGCCGAAGGCGACGAGTTCGACGGAGTCGGCGATGACCTCCCGCGAGACGAGCGAGGCCTTCATCCCCTCGGTACCCATCGAGATGGCGTCCGAGATGGTGATGGTGCCGAACTCGATGGGCATCCCGCCCGCGTCGTCGACGCCCTCGATGGCCGCGTCGGCCACGTCGTCGAGGTGGACGTTACAGGGCGTGATGTCGGCGGCGGGGTTGGCGACGCCGACCATCGGCGAGGCGAGGTCCTCGTCGTCGTAGCCCATCGCCCGGAACATCGACCGGTGCGGGGCGCGTTCGGGCCCCTCGGTGACCTCCCGGCTCCGGAGGCCCTCCGCCTTCTCCGGCTTCTCGACGTCCCCGTCGGCGTCGCGATCCGCGTGCTGTTGGTTCATACCTCTCCCTCCGGGCGCGGGGACTTACCGCTACCGCCCGGGGAGAGCGTTGCGGCGGGGACGCCGGACGAACGGTCACATCGAGCGCGCGCCAGCGCATCGGGGTGGGCGTTCGTGGGGTTTCGAGGCAAAACTCTCGGTGAAAGACGACGAGTCACACACCCTTTCGTCCCGGCGTCTGGGGATGCGTATGAGGTCACCCGAACTGATATTAGGCGTTGGTGTCGGGCGGTTTTCGAGAAGCTACCGGCGGCGATGACTGTGCTAGTTTCGCCACCAGAGGTAGGTTTATTATCCTCCCCTCGTTGCGACCGAGTACAATGTCCCAAGACATCGAGGGCACGTCGACTGAGTCGGCGGGTCGAGTTCTCGCAGGGCACGTTGCGTACTGAATCCGAGTTTGACAAAGCTCGGATCTTCGACACCACCCTGCGGGACGGCGAGCAGTCACCGCGGACTTCGTTCTCGTACGACGACAAGCGCGAGATAGCCGCGCTGCTGGACGCGATGAACGTCCACGTCATCGAGGCCGGGTTCCCCGTGAACTCGGACGCCGAGTTCGCCGCCGTCCGTGATATCGCTGAGAGTACCGAGACGACCGTCTGCGGGCTGGCACGCGTCGTCGAGGAGGACGTGGAGGCCGCGCTCGATTCGGGTGTGGAGATGGTCCACGTCTTCGCCTCGACGAGCGACGTCCAACTCGAAGACTCCATGCACGCCACCCGCGAGGAGGTGGTCGAGCGGTCGGTCGAGAGCGTCCGCCGGGTCAACGAGGCCGGCGCGGAGGTCATGTTCTCGCCGATGGACGCCACGCGCACGGACGAGGACTTCCTCGTCGAAATCGTCGAAGCCGTCGACGAGGTGGGCGTGGACTGGATCAACATCCCCGACACCTGCGGGGTGGCCACCCCGACGCGCTACATGAAGCTGACCGAACTCATCGCGTCGCACACCGACGGGCGGGTGGACGTCCACACGCACGACGACTTCGGGCTGGCGAGCGCGAACGCGCTGGCCGGCTTCGAGGCCGGTGCCTCGCAGGCGCAGGTCTCCGTCAACGGCATCGGCGAACGGGCCGGCAACGCCGCCTTCGAGGAGGTCGTCATGGCCGTCGAGAGCATCTACGGCGTCGACACCGGCATCGACACCACCCGCATCACCGAACTGGCGAAACTCGTCGAGGAGAAGAGCGGCATGCCCATCCCGGCGAACAAGCCGGTCGTGGGCGCGAACGCCTTCTCCCACGAGTCCGGCATCCACGCCGCGGGCGTCATCGAGAACGCCGCCACCTTCGAACCGGGCATCATGACCCCGGAGATGGTCGGTGCCACGCGCGAACTGGTGCTGGGCAAGCACACCGGCACCCACTCGGTCCGCCAGCGCCTGCGCGACGCGGGCTACGACCCGAGCGAGGAGGCCGTACGCGCGGTCACCCGCAAGGTCAAGGACCACGGCGCGGACAAACAGCAGGTCACCGACGACGTGCTGCACGAGTTCGCGGAGAGCGTGGGCCTGGAGGCCGAACGCGAGCGAGTCACGGAGGGACGGCACTGATGGCAGTCCCCCCGCGTTCTCCACGCGACCAGCCCCTGCTGTGCGACGGACGACCCGGGGGGACCGGCGCGGGCGAAACTTGCCCGGCGGGTAACTCTTATACTCGCGGCGGCGAACGGGCGAGTGATGACGCTCACCGACGCTCCCGGCACGCCCGCCGCGAGCGTCGCGCTCGTGATTATTGTAGGGGCCGCCTAGCCCCTACACCACCTCTCCTGCCGACGGCTTCTGTATCGCGGTTCGACCGACCAGTGACACCACCAATGCGAGGAAACTCATGAGCGAGCGCGCGAGCGCGACACGCCCCGACGCGGACGCCGACGCCGAAGACGGCGCGTCCACGTCGGGCGACGACCGAGGAGAACAGCACCCGACCGATTCCGAGGAGACGGCCCGGACGGCGAGCGGCCGGCCCGTCACCACCGGGGCGCAGGCCGTCGTGGCCGCCCTCGAAGCCGCGGGCGCGAGACACGTCTTCGGCGTGCAGGGCGGGGCCATCATGCCCGTCTACGACGCCCTGTACGACGCCGACCTGACCCACGTGACGATGGCCCACGAACAGGGCGCGTCACACGCCGCGGACGCCTACGGGCAGGTCACGGGCGAGCCGGGCGTCTGCATGGCCACGTCGGGGCCGGGGGCGACCAACCTCGTCACCGGCATCGCCGACGCCAACATGGACTCGGACCCGCTCATCGCGCTGACCGGGCAGGTCCCCACGGACTTCGTCGGCAACGACGCCTTCCAGGAGACGGACACCATCGGCGTCACCCGACCCATCACGAAGGCCAACTACTTCGCCAGCGAGTCCACCACCGTCGGCGACACCGTCGGCGAGGCGTTCGCGCTGGCGGGTGCGGGCCGGCCGGGACCGACGCTGGTCGACCTCCCGAAGGACGTGACGAACGCCGAGACCGACCGCGGCCCGGAGGAGGGGGCACTCCCCGAGTACTACGAGGTTCCCGAGGGGGCGAACGAGTCGGCCGTCGAGGCCGCCGCGACCGCCCTCGCGCGCGCCGAGAAGCCCCTCATCCTATCGGGCGGCGGCGTGACGAAGGGCGACGCGAGCGAGCAACTGCGCGCGTTCGCCATCGACCACGGCATCCCCGTCGTCACGACCATGCCCGGCATCGGGACGTTCCCCGAGGACCACGACCTGTCTCTGTCGTGGGCCGGGATGCACGGCACCGGCTACGCCAACATGGCCATCTCGCACACCGACTGCCTGCTGGCGGTCGGGACGCGGTTCGACGACCGACTGACCGGCGGCATCGAGACGTTCGCACCCGACGCGGCGGTCATCCACGTGGACATCGACGCGGCGGAGATATCGAAGAACGTCCACGCGGACTACCCCCTCATCGGGGACGCGGGCACGATCCTCGACCAGTTGGCGGAGACGATGCCCGCCGCCTTCGAGGCCGTCGGCACCGGCAGCGACTCCTACGAGGAGTGGCGCGAGCAGTGCGCGTCCTGGAAGGAAGAGTACCCGATGGACTACGCGACGCCGGACGACCAGCCGGTGAAACCGCAGTTCGTCGTGGAGGCGCTGGACGAACTGACGCCCGACGACACCATCGTCACCTCCGGCGTCGGCCAGCACCAGATGTGGGCCTCCCAGTACTGGACGTTCCGCCACCCGCGGACGTGGATTTCGAGCCACGGGCTGGGGACGATGGGCTACGGCCTGCCCGCCGCAATCGGCGCGAAGATGGCCGCCCCCGACAGGGACGTGGTCTGCTTCGACGGCGACGGCAGTTTCCTCATGACGCTGCAGGAACTCTCCGTCGCGGTCCGCGAGGACCTCGACGTCACCGTCGTCGTCCTGAACAACGAGGCCATCGGGATGGTCCGCCAGTGGCAGGACGCCTTCTTCGACGAGCGACGGATGGCGTCGATGTACGGGTGGATGCCTGACTTCGCCCAACTCGCCGAGGCGTTCGGCGCGCGCGGGTTCACCCTGCGCGAGTACGACGACGTGGCCGACACCCTGCAGGCGGCCATCGACTACGACGGTCCCTCCGTGGTCGACGCCCACATCGACCCCGACGAGAACGTCTACCCGATGGTGCCCAGCGGCGGCGACAACAGCCAGTTCGCCCTCTCGGAGGACCAGCTATGAGTTCGGACTCCGAGGGCGACGGAGAGCGGAGTACGGACCCCGACTCGGTCCCCCGCAAGGGACTGCAGGGTCCCCGTCCCGGGGAACGGACCCGCCCGCACGGGCGGCGGTCCGGACAGGGAATCCGCATCGACCCGCAGGCAGAGGCGACCCACCAGCCCCGGCGGACGGCCATCTCGGCGCTCGTGAAGAACGAACCCGGCGTGCTGGCGGAGGTGTCCGGCCTCGTCAGTCGGCGACAGTTCAACATCGAGTCGCTGACCGTCGGGCCGACGACCAACCCCGAGACGTCGCGCATCACGCTGGTCATCGAGGAACCCGACCCTGGCGTCCGGCAGGTCGAACGCCAGTTGGAGAAGCTCCTGCCGGTCATCTCGGTGCGCGAACTGGGGACCGACGCGGTGCGGCGCGAACTCGTCGTGTTGAAGGTCCACGGGGACCGACCCGACGAGGTCAACGCCATCACGCAGATGTACGACGGCCGGACGCTCGACGCCGGGCCTCGGACCATCACCGTCGAGATAACCGGCGACGAACAGAAGATCGACGACGCCATCGACGCGTTCCGCCAGTTCGGCATCCGCGAACTCGCCCGGACGGGCCAGACGGCCCTCGCGCGCGGCGACGAGTGGACGACCCACGCCGAGGAGGAACGCTACGAGCAGTTGCGCAGCGAGACCGACCCGACACCGACCACAGCGGACGACTGAGACTCAGATGACAGACGCAACCATCTACTACGACGACGACGCGGAGCACGGATACATCGCGGAGAAGACGGTAGCCGTCCTCGGCTACGGGAGCCAGGGCCACGCCCACGCCCAGAACCTCGCCGACAGCGGGGTCGAGGTCATCGTGGGTCTGCGCGAGGACTCTTCCTCGCGCGAGGCCGCACAGGCCGACGGCCTGCGCGTGGCGACGGCCGCAGAGGCCGCCGCGGAAGCCGAGATTATCTCGGTACTGGTGCCCGACACCGTCCAGCCGGCGGTGTACGAGGAGATAGCGCCCCACCTCGACCCCGGCGACACCCTGCAGTTCGCCCACGGGTTCAACATCCACTACGGCCAGATCGAACCGCCAGAGGACGTGGACGTGACGATGGTCGCGCCCAAGTCGCCGGGCCACCTCGTCCGCCGGAACTTCGAGAACGACGAGGGGACGCCCGGCCTGCTCGCCATCTACCAGGACGCGACGGGCGAGGCGAAGAAAGAGGGTCTCGCGTACGCGAAGGCCATCGGCTGTACCCGCGCGGGCGTCGTCGAGACGTCGTTCCGCGAGGAGACCGAGACCGACCTGTTCGGCGAACAGGCCGTCCTCTGTGGCGGCGTCACCGAACTCATCAAGGCCGGATACGAGACGCTCGTGGACGCCGGCTACTCGCCGGAGATGGCCTACTTCGAGTGCCTCAACGAGATGAAGCTCATCGTCGACCTGATGTACGAGGGTGGGCTGGGCGGGATGTGGGACTCGGTGTCCGACACGGCCGAGTACGGCGGGCTGACCCGCGGCGAGCGAATCGTCGACGACCACGCCCGCGAGAACATGAAGGAGGTGCTGGAGGAGGTCCAGAACGGCGAGTTCGCCCGCGAGTGGATTCTGGAGAACCAGGCGGGACGCCCCGGCTACAACCAGCGCCACGCCGCCGAGGCGAACCACGACATCGAGGCGGTCGGCGAGGACCTGCGCGCGCTGTTCGCGTGGGGCGACGACGACTCGGAGCGAGAACAGGAAGCGGAAGCACCAGCGGACGACTGAACCAATGACAGACGACACACGGCGGAACGGACGCGACGATGAGTACCGACCGACGCTCGGCGAGATGAGCCACACCAACCCGCAGACCGGCGAGAGCTTCGGCGACGCGATGGTGTACCGCCGCGGGCCGACGGTGGCCGCGGACGGCGGCGAGGCGGAGGCCGTCCCCGCCGACGCCGAGGAGGCAGCCGAGAGTGACCAGTTGAAGGACGTCGACCACACCCCCGCCCGCGGCGACGTGGACGTGAACCGCGTCCACGAACGCGGCGGGGAGGCGACCACCGGAGACGACGTAGAGGAATGAGCGAGGGGACGCTGTACGACAAGGTGTGGGAGCGCCACCGGGTGCGGACCCTGCCGAGCGGGCAGGACCAGCTGTTCGTGGGACTTCACCTCATCCACGAGGTGACCAGCCCGCAGGCGTTCGGGATGCTGCGCGAACGCCGACTGGAGGTGGCCCGCCCGGACCTGACGCACGCGACGGTGGACCACATCGTCCCGACGTCGAGCAAGGAGCGGCCGTACTCGGACGACGCCGCCGAGGACATGATGGGCGAACTGGAGGAGAACGTCCGCGAGGCGGGCGTCGAGTTCGACTCGCCCGAGACGGGAAATCAGGGCATCGTCCACGTCATCGGGCCGGAACAGGGGCTGACGCAACCGGGCAAGACCATCGTCTGCGGGGACTCCCACACGGCGACCCACGGCGCGTTCGGGGCGCTCGCCTTCGGCATCGGCACCTCCCAGATTCGGGACGTGCTCGCCACCCAGACCATCGCGATGGAGAAGAAGGCCGTCCGTCGCATCGAGGTCACCGGCGAACTCGGCGAGGGTGTCACCGCGAAGGACGTCATCCTGACCATCATCCGCGAACTGGGCACCGACGGCGGCGTCGGCTACGTCTACGAGTACGCGGGCGAGGCCATCGAGTCACTGGACATGGAGGGGCGGATGAGCATCTGCAACATGTCCATCGAGGGTGGGGCGCGCGCGGGCTACGTCAACCCCGACGAAACCACCTACGAGTGGCTCCGCGAGACGGACGAGTTCACGGACAGCGAGGAGCAGAGCTCCTCTGGCAGCCGGACGAAGTCCGGCGACGACCCGGAACGGTTCGAGGAACTGAAGGAGTACTGGGAGTCCATCCGGTCGGACGAGGACGCCGAGTACGACGACGTGGTCACCATCGACGGGTCGGCCATCGAACCCGTCGTCACGTGGGGCACCACACCGGGACAGGGCATCGGCATCTCCGAGCCGATTCCGCACCCGGAGGACCTCGCCGAGGACAAACAGGACACCGCACGGCGCGCGCAGGAACACATGCGCGTCGAACCCGGCGAGACGATGGCGGGCTACCCCATCGACGTCGCCTTCCTCGGCTCGTGTACGAACGCGCGACTGTCCGACCTCCGCGCCGCGGCCGAAGTCGTCGAGGGACGACAGGTCCACGAGAGCGTGCGCGCGATGGTCGTCCCCGGAAGCCAGCGCGTGAAGGCCGCCGCCGAGGCGGAGGGCCTCGACGAGATATTCCGCGAGGCGGGCTTCGACTGGCGCGGTGCGGGCTGTTCGATGTGTCTCGGCATGAACGAGGACCAACTGGTCGGCGACGAGGCCTGCGCCTCCTCGTCGAACCGCAACTTCGTCGGTCGGCAGGGGAGCAAGGAGGGGAGAACCGTACTCATGAGCCCGAAGATGGTCGCCGCCGCCGCCGTCACCGGCGAGGTGACGGACGTGCGCGACCTGCCCGAGACGACGGAGGTGACCGGCCGATGAGCGAGAAGGAGGTCCCCCCAATCGAGGAGGTCAGCGGCACGGGCATCCCCGTCCGGGGCAACGACATCGACACGGACCAGATCGTCCCGGCGCGGTTCCTGAAGGTCCTCACCTTCGAGGGCCTCGGGAAGGCCGCGTTCTTCGACCAGCGCTTCGACGACGACGACGAACCGAAAGACCACCCGTTCAACGACGAACGCTACAGCGGCGCGAACGTCCTCGTCGTCAACGCCAACTTCGGCTGTGGTTCCTCGCGGGAACACGCCCCGCAGGCGCTCAAGCGCTGGGGCATCGACGCCATCGTCGGCGAGTCGTTCGCCGAAATCTTCGCGGGCAACTGCCTCGCACTCGGCGTCCCCACCGTCACCGCCTCGCCGGAGGCCGTCGGCGCGTTGCAGGCGCACATCGAGTCGGAGCCCGCCACTGAGATTCACGTCGACGTCGAGGGCGAGACGGTCACCTACGACGGCAACGCCGTGGACGTCTCGGTCGACCCCGCCCAGCGCCAGTCGCTGGTCGACGGCGAGTGGGACACGACGGCGCTCCTCGGGGCGAATCCGGAGGAGGTACGGGCGACGGCCGAGAGCCTGCCGTACGTCGGGAGTGCGGACCGATGACCGGGGGCCACGACATCGCCGTCGTCCCCGGCGACGGCATCGGGCAGGAGGTCACGCCCGCCGCCGTCGAGGTCCTCGAGGCCCTCGACCTCCCGCTCTCGTTCGTCGAACGGGCGGCGGGCGACCACGTCCTCGAATCGCGGGGGACGGCGCTCCCCGACGGCACCCGCGAGACGGTCGAGCGCGCGGACGCGACGCTGTTCGGCGCGGCGGGCGAGACGGCCGCGGACGTCATCCTCCCGCTCCGGCGGGCGGTCGACAGTTTCGCGAACGTCCGCCCCGCCCGCGCGTACCCCGGCGTGGACGCCCTCAAACCCGAGACGGACCTCGTGTTCGTCCGAGAGAACACCGAGGGCGTCTACGCCGGCATCGAGAGCGAGATAGCGGAGGGCGTCACCACCTGCACGCGCGTCGTCACCGAGGCGGCCTCCCGCCGCATCGCGGAGTTCGGCTTCGACTACGCCGAGGAGCGCGGCTACGACGTGACCGTCGCCCACAAGTCGAACGTGATGCGCGTCACGGACGGCCAGTTCCTCGACGCGGTCCGCGCCGTGGGCGACGCCCGCGGCGCGGAGTACGACGAGGCGCTGATGGACGCCCTCGCGATGCACCTCGTCCTCCGTCCCGAGGAGTACGGCGTCGTCATCTGTCCGAACCTCGCCGGCGACATGCTCTCGGACCTCGCGGCCGGCCTCGTCGGCGGCCTCGGCCTCCTGCCGAGCGCCAACGTCGGTAGCGAGAACGCGCTGTTCGAGCCCGTCCACGGGTCGGCCCCCGACATCGCCGGGCAGGGCGTCGCCAACCCCAGCGCGATGGTTCTGAGCGCGGCGCTGCTGCTCGACCACCTCGACTACCCCGCCGAGGCCGACCGGGTGCGCGAGGCAGTCGAGGGCGTCCTCGCGGACGGCCCGCGGACGCCCGACCTGGGCGGTGAGGCGTCCACCGAGGACGTGACGAGCGCCGTCGTCGAGCGACTGTAATCACTTCCCGCCGGCTCGTTTCCCGTCCGGTCCGTTCACTCGACGAGCGTCCACGCCCCGTACGCCGCCGGGGCCGCGATTCCGACGACCATGAGGAGTCCGGCGGCGCCGCGTCGAGTGGGACGTCTCGACTGAGTACGGAGAACCCGCCGAATAGCACCAGCAGGATACCCGCGAGGAGAACGTCGGTCGTGTCCATGCGGCGACTGGTCCGCGTTCTTATTTCAACGTTCGCGTCAGTCCGACAGCTCCGGCTGGAGGCGGGCGGCGAGGTAGCCGCCCAGACCGACCGGAATCGCCCCGACGAGGAGGTAGCTCCCGACGTCGCTCGGCTCGCCGCTGCTCAGCACGGCGAGGAACCCACCGACGACGGCCAGCAGGAGGCCGACCAGCAACCAGTCGGTGGCGCTCACTTCTCCAGGGGGTCGGCGTCGGCCCCTTCAGCCTCCTTCGACGTACGTGCCGCCTCGCATATCTCCGCCCACCGCCCGTTATCCTCCAGACGCGCCTGGAGCATGTCGGTGTACTCGGCGACGAGTGCCTCCGCGGCCTGTACCTTCGACTCGTCGAACTTCGAGTCGTCGCCGCCCATCCCGAGGGCGTTCTTGAGAGAGCCGAGGACGCCGCTCGACTGCTTCTTCGACCCGCCGCCCATCGGGTTCTCGTTGGCGATGCGCTCCAGTTCCGGGACGATCGCGGGGAGGTTCTCGGTGTCCCCGACGAGGCGGGCGCTCTCGGGGTCCTCGGGGTTCTCGATGTCGAACTCCACGGCGGTCATGACGAGACCCCACTCCTGTCGCTCGAACTCCGACTGCCCGAGTCGCTCCTCGAACTCGCGGTCGACCGCCATGCGCGTGCCCACGATGCGGTCGGTCCAGTTCCGTGACATGGGTGACGGTTCGGGTGGCTGGCCGTTAAACTACCCCTCGTCGGTCACGTCGTTCGGTGTTTCGCTCAGGCCCGCGCTACTCGCGACTTCGTCGCTCGGATTCCGCGGTTTTCGGGCCTCTGGCCCTCCGAACCGCGCTGCTCACGGCTCCCGCTGGTCACCGTTCGCGTTTGCGAGGTCCTCACTCCGTTCTGACCTCGCTGCTCCCGGCTTCGTCGCTCGTCTTCCGCGGTCGAGCGAAGCGAGACCGCGCCACTCGCGGGTCGCTGTCGCTCCCCGCTCGTCTCTTCGAGGTTCTCGCTCGCTCCGAACCTCGCTACTCCTCGTCCGACTCGACGTGCTCCGAGAAGTTCGGCAGGTCCTCCGGCGGTTCGTACTCGGCCTCCCACGTGATGTACTCGCGTTTGAGCAGGTCCGAGACGACCTGTCCGAGTTCGGTCAGGCCGGCGTTGATGGCCGACACCTTCCCCCAGGAGTCGAGGTCCGGGTGGATGTCGCGTTCGCGCCAGTCCTCGGGGATGCCGGGGGCGTGATACCCCACGCGGTCGGCGAAGTCGTCCCAGAAGAAGTCGAACTGGCGGGTCAGGTCGAGGTCGGTGACGATGCCCCACTCGACCGGGCCGAGGTCGGTGTGTTCGGCCCACTCGCCGAACGCCTCCGCCCACGCGCCGTCGTTCAGGAATCGTTCGAGTTCCTCCCGTCGGTACTCGTCGCCCATCACGTCCGCGTCGCCGTACTCGTCGGGGTCGAACGCGTGTTGCAGTTCCGGGGGCGCGGGTCGCTCCACGTCGAGACTCATACCGTCGTGTACGGTTCCCGAGGATAAAACGGAGTGGTCGACGCCCCGCGTCCCCCTCACTCGCTCCGGGCGGGCCGGGCGACGACGGCGAGGTGGTCCTCGTGGTGTGGGTCCAGTCGGGCCGTCTCCAGCACCTCGTAGCCCGTCAGGTCGTCGAGGAAGGCGTCGAAGACGTCCTCCGGGGTTGCGGTCACGTCCTCCGAGCGGGCCTTCACGACGGCCAGCAGGCGGCCGTCGTCGCGCAGGAACTGTCGGTTGATCTCGGCGACGCGGGCCTGCCCGCGCGTCGCCACGTCCTGTACGACCACGTCGACGGGTTCGACCACGTGGGCGTACGTCTCGGGCGCGCGGGCGTCCTTCAGGAGGGGAACGAGGTTCGGACGGGCCTCGGCGACCGGGAGGAGGTCACGGACCGGACGGGCGGCGAACTCGACGGCGTAGGTCGGCCCCGCGAAGTCGGCGACGTGGCTCACCGTCGTCCCGGAGGCCGCTCCGAGGTAGAGCACCGTCTCGCCGCCGACGAGTCCCGTGTCCATCCCCGTCGTCAGCATCGCGCCGAGTTTCGAGCGCCCGGCGTCCCACAGGCGCAGGTCGCCGTCGGTCGGTTCGCCGTACACCGGTTCGCCGCGGGTGGCGAGGCGCTCTCGCCCGTCGAAGGTGTGGCGGACGACGCCCTCCGGGAGGTCGGGAGCGGGGGTCACTGGCCCGTCCCTCCGTCCCCGCCGCTCTCGCCGTCCCCGTCTCTCGTCCGTGCCCGGATTCGCTCGATGCGTTCGTCCAGTTCCGCCTGCAGTTCGGGCCGCAGGTCGCCCGAGTAGTGGTCGACCCGCGCGGCGATGGAGAGTTTCCCCGCGAGCGCACGTGCCGCCGACCCTCGCTCGGCGGGGTCGATGCCGGAGACGTACTCGTGGACGTAGATGACGCCGTGTTTCGGCGAGGGGGCCCGCCCCCGGAGGTGGGCGAACAGGGCGTCCTCGGCTCCGAGGACCTGCACCGTCCCGCTCGGCTTCCGCGCCAGCGGCTTCAACCCTCCCGCGAGGGCGACGAGGCGGGCCGCGAGGACGGGTCCCGCGAGCATCGAGAGGTTCGGGGCCACCTCGGGGGCGGTGCGTTCGACGTACGCCCTGAGCGACTGGCTCTCCTCGTCGAGGTCGGCGACGCGTTCGGCGAGGCCGCGGAGGGCGGCACCCGCCGGGTCGTCCGCCTCGCGGTCGGCGAGCGTCCGGGCGTACTCGACGCCGGTGCCCGCGTCGGCGTCCCGCGTCCCGCCCCACTCGGCGACGCGTTCGGCGAGTTCGTTGGCGACGCGTTCGACGTCGTCCATCGCGCGGACCGCGTGGACGAGTTGTCGGTCGTCCGCCCCCTCGCGTTCGCGGACCTCGCGTCGGGCGGCGTGGAGGGTGGCCTCGTGGAGCGCGTCGTAGTACGCCTCCTCCGATTCGGCGAAGCCGGATTCGACCGCGAGCGCCGGCCAGTCGCGCGGCGACTCGGCGTTCCCGTCGGTGATGGCGTCGGCCGCCGCCTCGACGTCCTCGGGGTCGACCCCGTCGAACCAGCCGGTCCCTGCCGGTGGGGTCCCGTCGTTCATACCCCCACCTGTCCCCGACCCGGTTTATCGGTCCCGGTAAGCGCCAGCCGGACAGATACCGGCAATTGTTGCTCGCACAGTTGTTGACATATTAGATATTACTAATCCAGCATGTATGTCAACTAGTACCGTTCGGGGTACGGTCGCGGGGATGGGCCAGCGGGCGAATCCGGCGTTCGCGGTGGCAGTCGTGGTCGTTCCGCTGGCCGCACTCGGCTACGCGGGCACCGTCGGGTCGGTCCAACAGCACACCTACGTCCACGTGATGGCGGGGGTCCTCTGGACGGGGTTCGACGTGTTGATGGGTGCCGTCTTCGGGCCGGTCATCGGCGGGCTGGACGACGAACAGAGCGCCGCGCTGTTCGGCCGGCTGACGCCCAAGACGTCGTTCCTCCTGCCGTCGCTCGCGACGGTCACCATCGCCGGGGGCATCACGCTGGCCCAGCGCCTCGGGTTGCTGGAGGGCGCAGGGGCGTGGCTAGCGCTGTTCACCGCGGCGAACGTGATTCCCGTCCTCCTGTTGCTCGGCTGGCGGCTGAACGCCTGGAACGACTGGCGCTGGCAGGTCCCCTTCGCCGTCGGCACCGTCGGATCGCTCGCGTGGGTCGCGGTCACGGTCGGCGAGTTCCGGATGATAGACCCCGCCCTCGCCGTCGCCTTCGGGATCGTGACGATACTCTCCGTGCAGGGCTTCGGCTTCCTGCTGCCCGGTGAGATACGGATGTACCGGGAGATGCGTTCGGCTCGCTCCGACCCGTCGGTCATCGCGTCCATCGGCAAGCAGAACGCCATGCTCGGCGGCGTGCAAGGAGTGTTCCAGTTGGTCCTCATCCTCGACATGGTGTACCTCCGCTACGGCGGGTTCCCCCTCTGACCGGCCGTCAGACCAGTTCGACGACCCGCCGTGCGAACCGGGTGAGGTCCCGTTCCGGGTCCTCGCCCGTGGGCGAGACGAGGACGTGGTCGACGCCCATCGACTCCAGTTCGCGGAAGTACTCGACGAACCACTCGCTCCCGGCGCGAAAGCCCTGATGGACGTGTTCGGGGCCCGCCTCGGGATCCTCGGCGAGTTCCGTCCGGACGGCCATCGCGTAGGGTTTTCCGCCCGAGACGGCCCACCAGTCGTCGAGGTAGGTCTCGAGGGTGTCCCGCGGCAGGTGGTAGAACAGCCAGCCGTCGCCGTGGTCGCCGAGCCACTCCATCGACTGTCGGGCGCGGCCCGTCGGAAGCAGCGGAACCGTCGCCGTGGTGGGCTTCGGCACGAGATCGAGGTCGCCGTCGAGTCGGCCCCACCGGGAGTCGACCTCGGGAAACTCACCGCGCCAGACGGTCCTGAGCAGGTCGACGCTCTCGCGGAACAGTTCTCCCCGCTCGTCGGGGTCCACGTCGAACGCCGGGAACTCCGGGTCGCGGTCGCCCGTCGCCACGCCGAGGACGAGTCGCCCGGCGGAGAGGCGGTCGAGCGAAGCGGCGCTCTTGGCGACGTGCAGCGGGTGGCGAAGCGGGAGGACGACGCTCGCCGTCCCCAGCGCCACCTCGTCGGTGTGGGCGGCGGCGTAGCCCAGCCACGTCCACGGGTCGAAGGTCTGGCCGGCGTCGCCGAAGCGCGGCCAGTAGAGGGGGACGTCGCGCGCCCAGAGCGCGTCGTACCCGAGCGCCTCGGCGCGGGCCGCCAGTTCCATCTCCCGGGCGGGGTCGGGGCGGGACTCTCGGGTCCCCGTCAGCGGGAAGCCGGTCCCGAAGGTGAGGCTGTCGCCGCCGAACAGTCGCTCGTAGCCCGCGTTCTCGTGGTCGCTGCGCACGCCCCACGCTCGGGGTGGGGCGGACATGTGACTGTGGGTCCGGCCTTCGGGGGGTGTTCACTTCCCGGGGGTGAGGAACTCCAGGACTGGCCGGTCGAACCGCGGCCCCTCGCAGACCACGGCCTCGTGGCCAAGACCGTCGAGACGGGCGAACGGGGCGTCGGCGACGTCGGCGGTCCGGCGGAACTCCTCGGCGGCGAAGAAGGGGTCCTCGGTCCCGCCGACGACGAGCGTCGGGACCTCGACACCGGCGAGTGCGTCGCTCGCGTCGTGGGAGAGACAGGCCCGCGCCGAGACGTCGAAGTCCACCGCTGCGGGCGGCATCGACACGAGGCGTTCGTAGGGGTACGTGGCGGCGCGCATCGCCCGACGGAGGGGTCCCACGGCGACGGCGTCTGCCCCCGCACGGTAGATGCGGCCCCACTCGCCCGCCGCGGCCCACTCGCGCCAGCGCTCGATGAGGTCCCGACCGCGGGGACTCAGGCGCGCGCCCGCCAGCCCGCAGACGAGGTGGTCGACCCTGTCGGGAGCGTCGGCCGCGAGGTGCTGGGCGACGAACCCACCCATCGAGACGCCGAGGAGGTCCACCGATGGTGCGGGGAGCGCCCTCGCGAGGGCCCGCGCCATGTCGCGCGTCGTGTGGTCCGCCGGGAGACCGACCGGTCTGCTGTAGACGTACACCGCACCGGGGTAGCCCCGTGCCCGGAGACGGACGCCGAGGGAGGCGACGGCGCCGGCGAACCAGAGCGCGTCGGTGACGCGAAGCAGCGGGTCGTTGAGGCCCGTGACGACGACGAGCGGCGTCTCGCCCGACTCCTCGGGGGGTGGACCGACGCGGACGTACGGGTGGTCGCGTCGCTGGCCGAGTTCGAACCACGGGGTCACCACGGCACCGTCATGGCGGGACCTCTCGCGATTGGGGGAAAAACGCACCCATCGGGTGGCACGGGGGCGAAACAGCGCGGCCCGCGTTCAGAGCACGCCGAAGCCGAACATCGGACCCATGACCGCGTGCATCGTGACGCCCACGATGAGCGCCGGGATGGTCGTGTAGATGGACGCCACGATGGCGGCCGTCTTGTCGATGGCGATGAGGGGGAACAGCGCGTCGCCGTCCTGGCTGATGGCGTTGGCCGTCAGTGCCGAGAAGGGGATACCCCCCTCGGCGTACGCGGTCGCCAGTACGATCTGCGGGCCACAGCCCGGGATGAGACCGACGAGTGCGCCCGCGACGGGCGCGAGGATGCCCGCCGCCGCCGCCACCGCGGCGATGTCGAGGCTGAAGAGGAACACCGGGAACTCGTAGGCGACGTAGGCCGCGAGGACCCACACCGTGACGAACGACGTCTCCATCGCCGCGTGGGTGAACGTCTCGTAGACGTTCTCGAAGGTGTCCTGCCCGTGGCCGACGTGGCCGTGCCCGACGTAGTTCCGCCCGACGAAGTACAGGTAGAACGACAGCACGGTGCCCGCGATGCCGAAGACGGTGAACGTGCCGGCGTAGTCGAGGCCGAGTTCGAGGGGGACGTCCGGCGCGCCGCGCAGGAGGTAGAGCACCCCGGCGACGAGACCGACCGTCGCGGCGACCCACCAGAGCGCCAGCGCGCCCTGCGTCAGGCGGCGCATGACCGGCGCGTCGCGGGTCTCGCCGTGGTCGTGGACCTCACAGTCCGGCCCCTCGTCGTAGTGGTGGACCTGACTCCCGACAGCGGCGGCCCCGCCCCGGGCGACTGCACCGCCGTCGGTCCGGGCCGCGCGGAGTTGGGCGACGGCGTCGTCGATGCGCCCGACGCCCAGCCCCACCGTGTCGATGGCGTAGCCGGTGACGATGGCCGCGACGAACGCGATGGCGTAGGCGTACAGCGCCGCCTCGGGGGCGAGCGCGAGGATGACGAACGCGCTGTCGCCGGCCGTGGCGATGAGCGTCGCCACGACGGTGCCGAAGCTCACGGTGCCCCGGACGTACAGGGGCATCATGACGATGGCCCCACCACAGCCGGGGGTGAGGCCCATCAGCGCACCCACGAGGGGCTGTGCGTGCTCGTGTTCGTCGAGCGCGCGGATGAGCTTCCCGTCGGTCTTGTACTGGACGTAACTGAACACGAGGACGGTGACGGCGACGAACGCGCTCACCTGGACGAACCCGTCGCGCACGAGCGAGACGAACAGCTCGCCGAGCGCGGGGAGCGGCTCCGGAAGGGCGACCCCCTGAAGCGGGAGGACGACCGCGTTACCGTCCATGTTCCCCCTCAGACGAAGTTTTAGACATATCTAATTATTGTTTTCGCACGTGGTAACTTATAGGTGCTGGTGTCACCGACCGTCGGCCCGCAAGGTTCAGGCGACGCGCGCCCGGAGCGGGAGGTATGACCCCCGAGGAACTCCGCGCGGCGGTCCCGGCGTTCGACGACGGCATCTACCTCAACACGGGCGCGTCCGGCCCCTCGCCGGAGCCCGTCCTCGAGGCGACGACGGACTTCGTCCGCCACCACGAGGCCGACGCGCCGGTCGCGGAGGGCTGTTACCCGTCGGCGTTCGACACGTTCGACGAGACCAGAGGGCGGGTCGCGGAGTTCCTCGGGGCGGCCCCCCACGAGATAGCGCTCACCTCCAGCACCGCCGACGGCATCAGTCGCGTCGCCGCCAGCATCGACTGGGACTCGGGCGACGTCGTCGTCAGGACCGACTGCGAGCACTCGGCGGGCATCCTCCCGTGGTGGAACCTCCGCGAGCGGGGGGTGGAGGTGCGCGTCGTCCCCACCGAGGGCGGGCGCATCGACCGCGAGGCGTACCGAGAGGCCGTCGCGGACGCTCGCCTCGTCGTGTTCAACTCCATCACGTGGAACTACGGGACGCGCCTGCCGGTCCGCGAACTGACCGCCGAGGCCCACGACGCGGGCGCGCGGGTCCTCGTCGACGCCGTCCAGTCGCCCGGCCAGACCGACGTGGACCTCGGAGAGTGGAACGCCGACTTCGTCGCGCTGGCGGGCCACAAGTGGCTCCTCGGGCCGTGGGGCGCGGGCGTCCTCTACGTCCGGGAGGACGTCGCCGAGGGGATGCGTCCGGCGCAGGTGGGCTACCGGAGCGTCGAGGAACCCGACGCCGCCGACCCGCAACTGAAAGCGGGCGCGCCGCGCTTCGAGGTGGGGACGACGAATCCCGCGCCCTACGTCGGGTTGCAGGCGGCCATCGACACGCTGGAGTCGATCGGGATGGGGACGGTGGAGTCGCGCGTCGCGGAACTCGCGGGACGGCTGGTCGAGGGGCTCGGCGACCGGGCGCTCGGCCCCGCGGACCCCGAATCGGGGCTGGTCCCGTTCGCCGCCGAGGACCCCGCGGGACTCGTCGAGCGACTCGCGGACGAGGGTATCGTCGTCCGGGACCTCCCGACCCCCGAGGCGGTGCGCGCGTCTGTCCACGTCTACAACACTCCCGAGGACGTCGACGCCCTGCTGGCGGCGCTCTGAGCGGGTTACCCGGCGGTGAGCGTGCGGCTGAGCCACCGGCGGACAATCACACGTGGCGTCATGTCGAAGACACAAGCGGTACGGCCGCTCGGGCCGTCGCCGTTCACGGACTGACCGTTCTCCCGAGTCGGTGCGGTCTTGCCTCGCGGGGCTGTCTCTCGGCACATGGCAGCCGACCTCGCCGAGAAGACGGACCGCTACGAACGACTGCTCTCGGAGGCGCTCGCCGCCGCGAGCGTCGCCCCGCCCGCGGGGACGCCCCTCGCGGCGGCCGCCGCGGAGTTCGAGGAGATGGCGTCGTCGTACCTCGACGACGGCCGGCACTTCCGGGAACAGGACGACCTGGTGAACGCGCTGGCCGCCTTCTCCTACGGGCACGCGTGGCTCGACGCGGGGGCGCGGCTGGGCGTGTTCGCGGTCCCCGAGGAGGGGCACCTCTTCACCGTCTGAATCGGGTGTACAGAATCAGTCGTCGACTTCCGCGCTCCGGCTCTCCTCGGGTGCCGGACCGAGCGCCGCCTCTGCGAGAATCTCGTTGGCCCGTCGGAGGCGTTCCGAGAGCGCCTGGTGGGAGATGCCGAGGTCGTCGGCGATGGACCCGAGGGTGGCGTCGCGCGGAATCTTGAAGTAGCCCTCCTCCAGTGCGGCCACCAGCGCCTCGCGTTGCTCGTCGGTCAGGTCGTACTCGCCGTGTTCGCCCGTGCCGCCGAGTTCGTAGATGCGCTCGATTCGCAGGTCGATGTCGTACTCCTCGAAGATGGTCGCGGCGATGGAGAGGGCGCTCCGCTGGGGGAAGAGGACGCGGAACGACCAGCTTCCCTTCTCGCCGGTCGCGCCGAGCATCGTCGCGTCCTCGAGGAGGACGGCGATGGCGACGGCGACGGGGGTGGACCACTCGATGGAGTAGAGCCAGCGACCGTCGACGTCGCCGAGGTTCGACACCTCGCCGACGGTGTCGTCCCCGCTCAGCGCCTCGTCGGCGTCCTCGTGGTCGCTGGCTTCGAGCCAGACGAGGTTCGACAGACCGGGGCTGTTGTGTGCGACGCCCTGCAGGACGTCGATCTTCAGGTCGGGGCAGGCCGCGAAGGCCTCCTCCAGGGCGAACTCCTCGGCGGGAATCCTGAGTTCTGCGATTGTGGTCATAGTTGTGGGTCGGTGAACCGCGGACGGCCGTCCGACGGACCCACGAGCCGACGGATGGCGTCGTGATGCCGTTCCGCCGAGCGGCGAGGGTCCAGAGGCACGGACCGAGGGGGTACAGTATTGTCTTCCGGTTCGTCACACGCACCTAAAAACGTTAGCTGTCTCCGGCAGACAGATCCCGCACGACGGTGGCGAGTTCGTAGACGAAGACGAACAGGACGACGGCGAGCGACCCCCAGGCGAGGGCGGCGAAGGCCACCGGACCGAGCGTCACTCGCGCTCACCTCCGTCCGCCGTCCCGTCGAGACGCGTGACCTCCCGGCGCAGTCGTCCGAGGTCGTACTCTGCAGGGAGGAGTGCCGCGAGGAGGACGGTCACACCCGACGAGACGCCCGCGGCCCCGACGAACGCCGCGAAGAACGAGGGCGTGGGGGCCGAGAGCGGAACGACGGCCCGTGCAGGCGGGAAGAAGGCGGCTCCGACGAGGAGACCAGCGACGCTGGCCACGAGCGCACTCGACCCACGCACCCGGTGGGTGTAGAGCCCCGCGAGCAGGGGGACGAACGTCGCGGCCGCGAGCAGGTCTGCGGTCAGGAACACCGTGAGGACGCTGTAGCCCTGCGCCCCGACGACGATGGCCGCGAGGGCGACGACGACGGTGAGGAGGCGAGCGCCCGCCGTGAGCGCCCGGTCGCGCAGGTCGACGAGGCGGGGCAGGTCGGCCGTGACGACGCTGGCGATGGCGTTGAGCATGGTGTCGGCGCTGCTCGTCACCAGCAACACGGCGAGGACGACGACGCCGAGGACCACCCACTCGGGGAGGACGGCGTCGACGACGAGGAAGAAGGAGACGCTCGCGTTTCCCTCCACGAGTCCGCGCCCCTGCGCGACGAGGCCGAAGAGGCCGGCGAGGAATACCATCGGGACGACGGTGAGGGCGGTCAGGAGGAACGACCGTCGGAGTTCCCGTTCGCCGCGGGCGGCGTAGACGCGCTGCCACCACGCCTGGTTGAGCATCTCGGCGGCGAGGATGGCGACGGCGACGTACGCGCCGAACTCGACGCCGACGAGGAAGCCGGGGTCGAGCAGGCGCGGGTCTGCGGCCACGATGTCGGCGTGGACGGCGTCGGTCCCGCCGAGTGCGAGGAGTGCCCCGCCGAAGGTGACGGCGAGGAGGGGGAGGATGACGAGCGTCTGGACCACGTCCGTGGCGATGCTCGCCCGGAGGCCGCCGTAGGTGGTGTACGCGAGGACGGCGAACCCGACGACGGCCGCCGTCTGCCAGCGGGGGACGCCCGCGACGAGCGCCAGCGCACCCGTGATGCCCGTCATCTCGGCGGCGAGGAAGGTGAACATGTACGTGACGGTGACGACGAGGACGTAGGCGTACATCGCGCCGCCGTAGCGAGCGTAGGCGTACTCCGTCAGCGAGTGGCCCCGGGGGATGAGCCGCCGGATGCGCGGCCCGAGGCCGGCGTAGACGACCATCGGGAGGGCGCTCCCGACGGCGTACCCGATGACGGCGGCCACCCCACCGAAGGCCGCGCCCGCCTCGGCGGGCGAGAACAGTATCCACGCGCCCATGCTGGAGGCAACGAGCGTCGCCGTCAGCGCCCCGCCGCCGGTCGAGTCGCGGGCCGTGATGAACCCCTCGACGGACCCGATTCGACCCCGGGAGGCGAGGGTTCCGACCGCGGCGACGACGAGGACGACCGCGAGCGTCAGTCCCAGCGCAATCCCGCTGCTCACCACGTCCACCGACCCCGTTCGCACTGTATCATCACCGGATGGTATCGGTCGTTGGTACAAAGACGTGGCGACCGACGTGCCTCCCGATAAGTTTAATTGGGTATCGTGTAGATTTCGCTCGTCGAGGAGTCGTCGTCTTCGGCGGAATCGGGCGTCTCACGGCCAGTAAACGTCGTCTTCACTCTCGCTCTCGACGAAATACTTAAATAGTTTGCGGACTAACTGTGTGTGAAGACGCGTCGCCGAGAGCGCACTTTCTTTCCTCTCGCATCGACGTGGACATTCCCCATCATGAGCGACACCACCATCCGAACCTACAGCGAGGAGATGTCCGAGTCGGAGCGTGACGAGGAGCGCCGCGAGGCCGAGGCGACGACCTGCCCCGAGTGCGACGGTCGACTCGTCTCCGACAGCGAACACGGCGAGACGGTCTGTCGAGACTGCGGTCTCGTCGTCGAGGAGGACAGCATCGACCACGGCCCCGAGTGGCGGGCGTTCGACTCGGCCGAGCGCGACAGCAAGTCTCGGGTCGGCGCACCCACCACGAAGATGATGCACGACAAGGGGCTCTCGACGAACATCGGCTGGCAGGACAAGGACGCCTACGGTCGGGCGCTCTCCAGTCGCCAGCGCGCGAAGATGCAACGGCTCCGCACGTGGAACGAGCGCTTCCGGACGCGCGACTCCAAGGAGCGCAACCTCAAGCAGGCGCTCGGTGAAATCGACCGCATGGCGAGTGCGCTCGGCCTGCCCGAGAACGTCCGCGAGACGGCCAGCGTCATCTACCGGCGGGCGCTCGCGGAGGACCTGCTTCCCGGCCGCTCCATCGAGGGGGTGGCGACGAGCGCACTGTACGCCGCCGCGCGACAGGCCGGCACCCCCCGAAGCCTCGACGAGGTGACGATGGTCTCGCGCATCGACAAGATGGAGCTGACCCGGACGTACCGCTACGTGGTCCGCCAGTTGAACCTCGAAATCAAGCCCGCCGACCCCGAGAGCTACGTCCCCCGGTTCGCCAGCGACCTCGGAATGTCCGACGAGGCCGAACGCCGTGCCCGCGACCTCATCGACGGGGCGCGGCAGGCGGGCCTCCTCTCCGGGAAGTCACCCGTCGGTCTCGCGGCGGCGGCCATCTACGCGGCCGCCCTCCTGTGCAACGAGAAGGTGACCCAGAGCCAAGTGAGCGACGTGGCCAGCATCTCGGAGGTCACCATCCGCAACCGCTACAAGGAACTGCTCGAAGCGAGCGAGATTCCCACCGCGTGAGCGGGCCTTGACCCCGACGCGGGTGAAGGCTTTTGTGACCGGGACGCACACGTACAGGTCATGCCTACGGAGACGTACGTACGGCTGCTCTGTCCCGAGTGTGGCAAGCAGTGGGAGTCCGCGCCCCGCGACCTCCCCGACCACAACCGGATGTTTCACTGTCCCAACTGCCACGCGACCCGCCGGACCGCGGAGTTCGCCCGGACGGAACAGGACCTCCAGACGCTGAAACAGCTCGGGTAACCGACTCGATTCTCCCCTTCGATTGTCTGTCCCGACGAGATGACCGTTCAACTCAGAAATTCTTTCTACGACCGGTAGGAGCGCTCTCGAATGGGAACGTGCTAACGGTCCTCAGGGTAATACTATATGCACCCAGTCGTTATCGGAGGCTGAGTATGAAAAAGCAGGAGCTCATTCACCTTCATGGCCTGCTTGCACAGGTACGCAACCACTACGAACAGACCGAGGGGGAGACCGTCGACCACGAGTCCTACACGGAACTCGGCGTGCGACCGACATCTATCCACCGCTCGAAGACCGAACACAAGCGAGCCGTGTTCGCCCTCGCCCGAGGAATCACCGGCGAGATGACCGCGGACGAACAGCCCGTCTCCGCCGCTGCGGACTGACGTTACCTCCTCGAGGTATCCTACACCGACATCACGCCCCGAGTGGCGACACGGTGCCCCGAGCGCGCTACTCGTCGATGAGTTCCTCGAACTCCGGAACCAGGTCCTCCTCGGCGTCTCGCTCGGCGTCGTCCCGGTCGTCGCTCTCGGTGGCCTCCGCTTCCGTCTCCTCGTCCTCCTCGACGACGTCGACGTGTTGTACGTCGAGGGGGATGTTGCGCATGCGCTGGCCGATCTCCTTGCGGGCGATGCGCGACGCGTGGCGTTCGTCCTCGACGTTGAACACCGTCATCTCCAGGTCGAGGGCGACTAGCCCCTCGTCGGCGGCGACGAACGCGGGGTCGAGATGTTCCTCGCAGTGGGGACACGGACGACCGTTCATCGAGATCTCGACGTAGTTGAGGTCGGGGTTGAGCATGTCCCCCGTCTTCGAGATGGCGATGCGAACCGCCTCGTCCTCTGATTCGACATCGTAGACGGGCACCGCCGCCTCCACCACGACACGACAATCCATAACACACGCTTGCAACTCGGGTGTCATGAAGCTTCCCCGTATCGAAACCGCGATACGTTCGACGCCCCTCTCCCGACGCGATGGAGAGGGGTTCGTTCGACGTCGCGTCGCTGCCCGGCGGGTTCGACCTGCAGGCCACCGTGGAGAGCGGCCAGACCTACGTCTGGTCGCGCGAGGACGGCCGGATGTACGAGGACGACCTCGCCCACGGCGGGGACGCGTGGTACTACACGGTCCTCCCGGCGTCGATGACCGGCGGCGACCCCGCCGTCGTCCGTGCCCGTCAGCACGAGGGGACCGTCGAGTGGGAGTCGAGTGTCGACGCCCGCGATCACCTCGTCCGACTGCTCAGACTGGACGACGACCTCGACGCCATCATGGCGTCGACGCCCGCCGACCCACTTCTGGAAGCGGCCTACGACGCCTACCGCGGGATGCGCCTCGTCCGCGACCCGCCGTTCGCCTCCCTCGTCTCATTTATCTGCTCGGCCCAGATGCGCGTCTCGCGCATCCACGGGATGCAGGAGCGTCTGGCCCGCGAGTACGGGGAACGGGTCGAGTTCGACGGGGGGACCTACCACGCCTTCCCCCGGCCCGAACAACTGGCCGAGGCGACGGAGGCGGACCTCAGAGACCTCTCGCTCGGCTACCGGGCCCCCTACGTCGCCCGGACCGCCGAGATGGTCGCCACTGGCGAGGCCCGCCCCGAGGAGGCCGTCGGACTGGCGTACGAGGACGCCCGCGAGTACCTCACGCGGTTCGTCGGCGTCGGCGAGAAGGTGGCCGACTGCGTGCTGTTGTTCTCGCTCGACTACCTCGAAGCCGTCCCCCTCGACACGTGGATTCGGACGGCCATCGCGGAGTACTACCCCGAGTGCGACCGGGGGAACTACACCGACACCTCGCGGGCTATCCGCGAGGCGTTCGGCGGCGAGTACGCCGGCTACGCCCAGACGTACGTGTTCTTCTACCTGCGGACGGGCGGCGAGGCGTAGTCACGGTTCGACCAGCACCTTCACCAGTTCACCCCGGGGGTCGAGCAGTGCCTCGAAGGCCTCCGGGGCCTCCTCGATGGGGACCCGGTCGGAGACGAGTGGGTCCGCCTGCAGTCGGCCGTCGGCGAGCATCCGGATGACGGCCCCGAACTCGCCAGTCCGCGCCTTCGGGCCCGCCTCGTAGCAGAACGCGCCCGTCAGCGTCCGCTCGGCCATCATCAGCAGGTTGGGCTGGAAGGAGACGCTCCCCTCGAAGACACTCACGACGGTCACGTTGCCGCGCTTCTTCGTGGCCCTGACGGCGTCCACGAACGAGGGTTCGACGCCCGCCGCCTCGAAGGAGACGTCCACGCCGCCGCCCGTCGCCCCCTTCACTGCCCGGAGGACGCGTTCGCTCGACGGGTCGACGACTGTCGCCCCGAGGCTCTCCGCCACCTCTCGGCGGCCCGCCCGGGGTTCGGAGACGAACACCTCGCTCGCGCCGCCCTCCAGGAGCACCTGCACCACACCCAGCCCGATGGGGCCGGCCCCGAAGACGGCGGCGCTGTCGCCCGGTTCGAACGCCGAGCGACGGACCGCGTGGAGCGAGACCGCGAGGGGTTCGACCAGCGCCGCGTCCGCGACCGGGAGGCCCTCGGGGAGGGGAACGACCGTCGACTTGGGGACGACGACCGACTCGGCCATCCCACCCCGCGAGTGGAGGCCGAAGGCGACGAAGCGGTCACAGAGAGCGTACTGCCCGTCGGCGCAGTAGCGGCACTCCCCGCAGGCGGTGCCCGGGCAGACCGTGACGGGGTCGCCGGGGGCGAACTCCTCGACCGTCTCGCCCACCTCGCGCACCCGACCGGCGAACTCGTGGCCGACGACGAGGGGTGCCCGCTCCCCGGAGGCGTGGTGCGGTTCGTCGGTCGGTATCGTGATGGGTCCCTCGGCGTACTCGTGGAGGTCCGACCCGCAGATGCCGCAGGCGGCGACGTCGACGCGGACGTCCCCCGGTCCGACCGAGCGTTCGGAGACATCCTCGACGCGGACGTCCCGCCTCCCGTGGTAGACAACGGCGCGCATGGTCCGACCGGGCGGGCGGGTACCAAAGCAGTACCGCTCCCGGGCACCCTCGCCGGCCACCGTTTTTTGAGGCTGGTCACCCACACCGGTGGTATGGACGACTTCGAGTCGGACGGTGGTCGGGTCCGCGCGCACGTCTTCGTGGCCGGGCGGGTACAGGGCGTCTTCTTCCGGGACAGCACGCGGGAACAGGCCGAGTCCCGCGGTGTCGACGGCTGGATCCGAAACCTCGACGACGGGCGCGTCGAGGCGGCCTTCGAGGGGCACGAGAAGGACGTCGAGTCCCTCGTCGAGTGGTGCCACGAGGGGAGCGACCGGGCGAAGGTCCGCAACGTGAGCGTCGAGTACGAGGACCCCGAGGGCGAGGAGGGGTTCCGGGTGCGGCGGTGAGCGGGGGGCTCACGGTCCCGGACGGGGCAATCGCGGTGGCCCGCGACGCGGTCCGGGCGGCCGGGGACGAACTCGAACCCCTCCACGCCGCCCTCGCCGACGGGCGGGCCGAGTCGCCGGGGGCCGTCGCGAGCGAGGCGGCCGACGCCGCCGAGCAGCGTCTCCTCGAACACCTCGACGACCGTCTCCCCGCCCACGCCGTCCGCACCCGCGAGGACGTGGTCCGGGCGGGCGGGAGAGGGACCGACGGCCCTCGGTACGAGTGGCACCTCGACCCCCTCGACGGGGCCGACGGGTTCGCCGCCGGGACCGACGGCTACGCCGTCTCCGCGGCGCTCTACGACCGGGAGACGCCCGTCCTCGGCGTCGTCTACCACCCGCCGACCGCGGCGCTCTACCGAGGGACGGACGACGACGGGGCGTACCGGAACGGCGATCCCCTGTCCGGCCCGACGACGGAGCGACTCGCCGACGCGGCGGTCGTCGCGGGCTACGACCGGGGCGGGTCGTTCCTCCGGGGCCTCGCGGACGAGGTGGGCGAACGGCGGCGGTGTAGTTCCGCCGCCCTCAACCTCTGCCGACTGGCGGCGGGGGAGGTGGACGCCGTCTGGGAGTTCGACACCTACCCGTGGGACGTGGCCGCGGGCGTCGTCGTCGCCCGCGGCGCGGGGGCGACGGTGACCGACGAACACGGCGAGCGCTTCGACCCCGGCACGGAACCAGAGGGCGGGCGACCGATGCTCGCGGCGGGGCCCCTCCACGGGGACCTCCTCGCCCACGCGTGGGCGGCTACCCCGTCGAGCGACGACCGAAGACGAACACGAGGACCGCGGTCAGGAGGGCGCCCGTGAGCGCCTCCATCGCGGAGAGCCACCGGCCCGTCGTGCCGAGCGAGGGGTCCGGGAGCGGCGTGACGAACGACGCGAGGCTGGCGTAGGCCGCCTCCGACAGGGGACCGGGGTAGAGGAGCGCGGCCGCGAACACGACGGCGGCGGAGACGGCGACCACCCGGAGCGGTCGCTCGCCGTACCCCATCACCGCCCCGGCGACGGCGCTCCCCGCCCAGCGCGCGTAGTTGCCCTGTCGGCGGTGCTGGCGGCGGCGGAGGTCCTTCCGCCGGACGTAGGCGGTACGGGCCTGCTCCACGAGGGCGTTCTCCCGCGAGAGGCGCTCGATGGTCCGGTTCGTCCAGACGAGTTCGTCGAGCGGGTCGTCGTCTGCCCCCGTGGGTCGGGGGGCGTCGAGGACCGTCCCGCGGTTGACCTTCACGTCGGCGAAGACCCCGCCGTACAGCACCGCACGGGAGAGGTCGGCGTCGAACAGGTTCGTGCGGACGAACTCCGCCCGTTCGAGCGTCGCACCGCGCAGGTCGGCCCCTTCGAGGGTCGCGTCGGTCAGGTCGGCGTCCGAGAGGTCCGCCCCCGACAGGTGCGCGTGTCGGAGGTTCGCGCCGGAGAGGTCCGCCCCGCGCAGGTCGGCGTCCCGCAGGTCCGCCTCGTAGAGGTCCGCCCCCCGCACGTCGGCGCTCCCGAGGTCCGCGGCCACCGCGTCCGCCCGCCGCAGGTTCCCCCCGGAGAGGTCGGTCCGACGGAACGTCGCGGCCTCCAGTCGCGCGCTCAGGAGCGTCGCGTCCGAGAGGTCCGCGCCCGAGGCGTTCGCGTCGGTGAGGTCCGCCCGGACGAGACTCGGCGCGGACGCGGCGGCGAACCGCAGGTCCGCCCCCGAGAGGTCGGCGTGGCGCAGTCGTGCCGCCGAGAGGTCCGCGTGGAGGAGCGTCGCCCCCGCCAGCGTGGCGTCTCGGAGGTCGGCCCCGGACAGGTCGGCGTGGTCGAGCGTCGCGTCCGAGAGATCGGCCCCCCGGAGACACCCGCTCTCGACGGTCGTAGAGAGCGTCGCCCCGGCGAGGTCCGCACGCGCCAGCGAACATCCGTCGATGGGGAGCGAGTCGAGGTCCTCGCCGCGGAGGACGGCGTCGTCGAGTCGGTCGTCCGACTGGTCGAGCGCGCTCGCGTAGTCGTCGAGCGCCCCCGTCGCGTGCCAGCGACACCGCTCGCGGCCGGCCGCGACGGGCCGCCAGCAACACCACCCGCCGCGTCCGACGGGGAGTTCCGCCGTCCACACCACGTGCCCACAGACGTCCCCGGCCATGTGCCTCTCGTGGCGGCTTCGTTCATAAAACCCGACCTATCGCCGGGGCGCGGTGGAAGGGAACCGTACTTGTCGCGCGCGCCCGCGCCTCCCCACGAACGTGTCACGTCAGTCCGCCACGCCCGACGAGTCCCCTCGCCCCCCCACCGACGGCGTCCAGTACGCGCTCCTCGCCCTCGGGAGTGCCGCCTACCTCTGTCTGACGTTCACGTGGTTCTCCCTGCCCGCCTTCCTCCCGACGGTCATCGAGGACCTCGGCATCTCCAGTACGGCGGCGGGCGTCCTCGCCGGGGCCGTCCCCCTCACGTACGTCCCCGTCGCCCTCGTCAGCGGTCTCGTCATCGACCGCGTCGGGTCGCGCCGCGCCATCGGCCTCGGTCTGTTCGGGGCGGGCGTCGCCCACGCGCTCCGGGGGGTCGCGTCGGGGTTCCCCTCGATGCTCGCGTTCACGCTCCTGTTCGGCGTCTTCGCGACGGGCCTCACCTTCGGCCTCCCCAAACTCGTCTCCGAACTGTTCCCCGCCGAACGCACCAGCGGGCTCTCCTCGGTGTACGTCGTCGGGTCGTACGTCGGGACGGCGAGCGCGTTCGCCGTCGGCCGCCCCGTTCTCGGTTCCCTCCTCGGCTGGCGCGACACCTTCCTCGTCGGCGGGGCGTTCGCGGCGGGCGTCGCCCTCTGCTGGCTCCTCGCGGTCCGCCTCGCGGACGGGGCGCGGTTCGACGGCGGTGACCCCCGCGAGTTCAGCCGGAGCGCCCTCCTCGCGGACGTGCGAGCCGTCGTCGCCAGCAGGCCCATGCGCCTGCTCGTCGTCGTCGGCACGATGTACCTCCTGCTCGTCCACGGCCTGCAGGGCTGGCTGACGGCGCTGCTGGAAGCCAGCGGGTTCGCCCCGGCGACGGCCGCCCGGACGACGAGCCTCCTCATCGTCGCCCAGATAGCGGGGGCGATGGTCGTTCCCGCCCTCGCCGACCGCTGGGACCGGCGGCGGGCCGCCGTCGTTCTCTCGGGTCTGCTCTGTCTCTCCGTGCTCGGCCTGCTGGAGAGTCGTTCGCTGGTCGTCACGGGCGTCGTCGTGGTCACCGTCGGCGTCGGTCTCGGCGGGCTCTCGCCGCTGGTCCGGGCGCTCCCCGTGCGCTTCGACGACGTGGGACCGGGACTGGCGGCGACGGCCGTCGGCCTCGTCTTCGCCGTCGGCGAGGCGGGCGGGTTCCTCGGCCCGTTCCTCGTGGGCGCGCTGGAGGACGCCACCGGGTCGTTCGTCCCCGGCGTCGTCATGTTCGGGGGCGCGGGGCTGGTCATCGCGCTTGCGGGCCTCGGACTGGTCGAGGTGGACGGGTGACTTGCCGCCGTCCCACCCCCGAACGTATCTCCGATGGGGGGCCAAGAGAGCGGTAGAGACCCCATGTCCTCCACCACCGAGCGCTACTGCCGGGCCTGCGGTGAGTCCGTCGCCCCCGACACCGACGTCTGCCCGCACTGCGGCGTCGGCACCCGGACCACCGACGTCGGGACGCCGATGGCGTACTGTCGGGACTGCGGCGAGGAGATACGGAGCGCGGCCGAGATATGTCCGCACTGCGGCGTCCGCCAGCAACCGGCCCCCGCCTCCTTCGGGTCCGTCGAGTCGGACCTCGAGTCGCTGTTCCGTCGGAACCGTGGAGTGGTCGCCGCCGTGGCGTCGTTCTTCTTCCCCGGTCTCGGCCAACTGCTCAACCGCGAGGTGGTGAAGGGACTGCTCGTGTTCGTCGGCTTCGTCGCCGCCTCCTTCTCCATCGTGTTCGGGGTGGGGCTGATACTCGCGCCCGCGGTGTTCGTCTACGGCGTCTACGACGCCTACCGGACCGGCAAGCGCCTGGAGACGGCCGCCGAGGGCGGAAGGCCGCACGCTTAACGCACCTCCGACCGAACGCCCGCCCATGATTACGAGCGAGGAGATGGCGGTGGTCGACGAGAACGCCGCCGCGCTGGGCGTACCGAGGAAACAGCTGATGGAGTCCAGCGGCAACGCCGTCGCACGGCAGGTCTGCGCGCTGGCCGAACCGGACGCGAGTGTCGCCGTCGTCGTCGGACGCGGGAACAACGGCGGGGACGGTCTCGTCGCCGCCCGCTTCCTCGACGAGTTCGACGTGACCGTCCACCTCCTCGGACGCGCCGAGTCCATCTCGACGGCCATCTCGCGCGAGAACTGGGCGGCGCTCCAGTCGGCAGAGTACGACGCCCGCGAGGTGCGCGACTCGCGTGACCTCGACCTCGGGTCGCCCGACGTCGTCGTGGACGCCATGCTCGGGACGGGCGTGACGGGCGACCCCCGGGAACCCGAGCGAAGCGCCGTCGAGGCCGTCAACGAGAGCGGCGCGGTCGTCGTGGCCGTGGACGTCCCCTCCGGCGTGGACGCCGACACGGGCGAGGCGGCCGACCCCGCCGTGGACGCCGACCACGTCGTCACCTTCCACGACGCGAAACCGGGCCTCTCGGACCTCGACTGCGAGGTGACCGTCGCGGACATCGGCATCCCGCAGTTCGCCGAACGGGTCGTCGAGCGTGGCGACCTCCTGCGGGTCACCACCGATCCCGGCGCGACGAAAGGGGACTCGGGACGCGTCTTCGTCATCGGCGGCGGCCCCTACACCGGCGCGCCCGCCCTCGCCGGACAGGGGGCGCTCCGGGGCGGGGCGGACCTCTCGTTCGTCGCGGTGCCCGACTCGGTGAGCACGCCGATTCAGAGCTACGCCGAGGACCTCATCGTCCAGCCCTACGAGGGCGACGTGCTGACGCCCGACCGGGTCGACGACCTCGTCGAGACGGCCGAGAGCCACGACGACGTGGTCGTCCTCGGTCCCGGCCTCGGCACGGCCGACGAGACGCTGGCGGCCGTCGGCGACTTCCTCGAATCGTTCACCGGGCGCGCGGTGGTGGACGCGGACGCCCTGCAGGTCGTCCCGGACGTGGAGACGGACGCGACGCTGGTCTGTACGCCCAACCGGAAGGAACTCGTCGACCTCGGCGGGCCGGAGGTCGATGACCTGCGCGAGCACGCGGACGAGGTAGAGCACCTCGCCGCCGACCTCGGACAGGTCGTCCTCGCGAAGGGGCCGACCGACGTGATCTCGGACGGCGAGCGAACGCGCGTCAACCGGGCGGGCACGCCCGGGATGGCCGTCGGCGGGACCGGCGACACCCTCGCGGGCGTCACCGCCGCCTTCCTCGCGACCCAAGAACCGTTCGACGCGGCCTGCATCGCCCCGTTCGTCAACGGGCGCGCCGCGGAACTGCTGGACGACGACGTGGGCGACGGCCTCCTCGCCTCCGACCTCCTCGACACCATCCCGCGGGTCGTCTGGGGTGACGACGATGCGTGAGGGGGAGTCGGGCGAGGAGGCGGGAGCCGAGTCGGGCGGCCGCGAGGACCTCACCCACACCGACGAGACGGGCAACGTCCAGATGGTCGACGTGGGCGACAAGCCCGACACCGCCCGGAGGGCGGTCGCACGCGGCGAGATTCGCCTCCGGGAGTCGACCGTCGCGGCCATCCGCGACGACGAGGTGGCGAAGGGCGACGTCCTCGCCACGGCCCGCGTCGGGGCGGTACAGGCCGTCAAGCACACGTGGGAGACCATCCCGATGTGCCACCAGATACCCATCTCGAACGTCGATACGAGCTTCGACCTGCGCGAGGACCGGGTCGTCCTCGAAGTCGGCGTGGAGACGACGGGCAAGACCGGATGCGAGATGGAGGCGCTGGAGGGCGTGACGACGGGGCTGAACGTCGTCTGGGACATGGTGAAGGCCGTCGAGAAGGACGAGGACGGCCAGTACCCGGCGACCCGAATCGAGGACGTCCGCGTCGTCTCGAAGGAGAAACGCGAACTGGACTGACGAACCGACAGACGGACGAACTACTCGAACGCCCGCGCTCCGGCCTCCTGTACCGCTTCGCGGGTCAACTCCACGAACGCCCCGAGGTCGTGGTCCCGTTGCAGTTCCTCGCCGAGATCTGCCCCGAGACGACCGAGTGTGCGGTCCTCCGGCAGGTCGTCGCGTTCGCCGAGTCCGTCCCGAACCTCCGTCCAGCGCCCCTCGGCGGCCCGTTCGTCCTCCCCTCGCCACGGCGTCGGCCCGTCGGGGTACACCTCCCGGGCGAACCGGTCGGCGAAGGCCGTCGCGAGCAACCGTTGCCAGCGGAACGCCACGTCCACGCGTTCCGTGAACCACGCCGTCCCGTACAGGCGGGCCGTCTCGGGGGCGAGGGCCTCGTCCCACCCCGTCACGTCGCTGTTGAACCCGAGTTCGACCTCGCCGCCGGGGTAACAGGTGCCGGAGACCCCCGACCCGTCCGCGAGGACCGGTTCGTTGTCGGTCCATCCGAGGGCGACGCGCAGGGTGCCGTCGAGGGGGCGGGCGCGTTCGCAGGCGTCGAGGGCGACGCCGACGATGGCGCGGGCCTCGCTCAGTTCGGCTTCGGTTGGGCGAACGTCGTAGCTCACACCGGGGCGACGGGCCTCCGGGGGAAAAGCCCCACCCCGGCGCTACTCGCTCGCCTCGGCGACGGCCTCGCGGTCGAGTTCGACGCCGAGTCCCGGCCCGTCGGGGGCGCGAATCGTCCCGTCGTCGTGGGTCAGCGTCTCCGTCAGGAGGAAATCACGCACCGAGGGCGTCCACGGCGGTTCGAGGGGGTACTCGCACCACGGACTGCCCGCCGCGGTGAGGACGTGGAGGTTCGCGGCGAAGCCCACTCCGTTGGTCCACGTGTGCGGGACGAACTCGACGTCCCGGCGGGCCGCCGCGGCCGCGACGTCGGTCGCTCCCCTGATGCCGGTCGCGAGGGCGGCGTCCGGCTGGATTACGTCCAGTGCGCCCCGGTCGAGGAACTCGTGGAGCTGCCACGCGCCGTCGTTGAACTCCCCGCCCGCGATGGGCACATCGGTCCGGTCCCGGAGGCGAGCGTAGGCGTCGAAGTTGTGGCGCGGGAGGGGTTCTTCGAGCCACGCGACGTCACCCACCGATTCGAGTTCGCGGGCGACGGCGAGCGCCTCTGCGAACGACCAGCGCTCCTCGTGGTCCATCACGCGCACCGCCCACCCCTTGTTGGCGTCGACCATCAGCGTCAGGTCGGGGAACGCCTCGCGCACCTCGCGAACGACGTCGACGTGGTCGGGGGCGGTGACTCGCAGTTTCACCGCCTCGAATCCCTCCTCGACCCGGGCCTCGACGTACTCGATTCGGTCCTCGGCGGACTGCACCTCGCCCGTACTCGCGTACACGGGCACGTCGCGGGCGCTCGCGCCGAGCAGTTCGTACACCGGCTTGCCGGCGTCCTTCCCAACGATGTCCCAGAGGGCGAGTTCGACGTGCCACGGGCGCGGCCCGACGAGGTTGATACTGTCGAGTTTCGCCCGGATGCCCGCCACGTCGTGAGGGTCCTCGCCCACCAGGAAGTACGAAAGGGCGTCCTCGTAGTCCACACCGCCCGCGAAACTCGGGGAGGCGGCGACGCCGGTGATACCCGCGTCCGTCTCCAGTTCGAACAGTTCCACCTCGTGGCTCGCCTGCGGGTAGTCGGGAATCCACGTCGGTCGGAACGACTCGCCGACCGGGTACGAGAGGTGCGTCTGCGTGACGTCGGTGATGCGCATCGCCCGAGAGGCGGGCGGGTCGCACCTCACGGTTGGGGCGTCTCCGCCCGGCCGTTGAAATCCGGGGTCCGTGACTCGGGTGATAAACTACCCCGTGACGCCGCCGGAACGTTCAGTAGTCGGCCGCGGGTGGACGGAGGCATGCGAGCCGTCGTCTTCCAGGGAGTCGAGGAACCGCTGACCGTCGAGGAGGTCGACCGCCCCGACTGCGGGGCCGACGAGGTGGTCGTCGAGACCGAGGCCTGCGGGGTCTGTCGCTCCGACTGGCACGCCTGGAAGGGCGACTGGGGCTGGATCGGCATGATGCCGACGTCCGGCCTCGTCTTCGGACACGAACCCGCCGGCACCGTCGTCGAGGTCGGCGAGGACGTCGAGCGACTCCGCGAGGGCGACCGGGTGACGAACCCGTTCAACCTCAGCGACGGCACCTGCCGACACTGCCGGGCGGGTCGGGCGAACATCTGCGAGCGCTCGGTCCCCATGGGCTTCCTGCAGATGCAACAGGGCGCGTTCGCCGAGGAGTACCCGGTGCGGGCGGCGGACCAGAACGTCGTGAAACTGCCGGACAGCGCGGACCCGGTGGACGTGGCGGGACTGGGCTGTCGGTTCGCCACCGCCTTCCACGGCCTCGTCCACCGCGTCGACGTCGGCGCGGGCGAGTGGGTGGCGGTCCACGGATGTGGGGGAGTGGGCCTCTCGGCGGTCCACATCGCCGACGCCCTCGGCGCGAACGTCGTCGCCGTCGACCTCGACGCCGACAAACTCGCCCGCGCGGAGGAACTGGGTGCCGACGAGACGGTGCGCGTCGGTGACGTGAAGGACGTCCCGCAGGCCGTCAAGAAGGCCACGCCGAACTCGCGGGGGACCGAGGTGAGCGTCGACGCCCTCGGCATCGCCGAGACGTGCCGGAACGCCGTCGACTCGCTCTGTAAGGGCGGTCGGCACCTCCAGATAGGGATGACCACCAGCGAGGAGGGCGGCGAAGTCTCGCTTCCGGTCGACACGATGGTCACCGACGAACGCGAGTTCTACGGCTCCTACGGCATGCCGCCTAACGAGTACGAGGAGATATTCTCGATGATGGAGCGCGGCACCATCCAGCCCGGGAAGGTCGTGAGCGAGACCATCTCGCTTGACGAGGTCCCCCGGACCATCGAGAACCTCGGGGAGTACGACACGGTCGGCATCCCCGTCTGCGACGAGTTCTGACGGGCCTGATAAACCACCGGCAGGGTCCGCTCCAAGCGCCAAGCCCACGGGCCGACCATCTGGCGGGTATGGCACTCAAACTCCCGAGTGAGGCCGACGAGTGGATTTCGGTGTGGCGCGAGCACCTCAACGACTCCGAGGCGTACGCGGAGAAGGGCACGGGGTGGGGCGTGGGCTTCGACGGCGACTTCGTCTTCGTCATCGAACCCGACGACACGTACCCCGGCGACCCCGTCTACCTCTTCGTCGGCCTCGAAGACGGCCGGTGTACCGACGCCTACGAGGTCGGCTCCCCCGACGAGGTCGACCACGGCTTCGTCTACCGCGGCCCCTACACGAACTGGAAGGGCCTCGTCGAGGGCGACGTCGGCGCGATGGACGGCCTGATGAGCGGGAAGTTCGACCTCGACGGCGACATGCAGAAGGTCCTCCAGTACAGCGACGCCGCGGTGGTCATGACCGAGAACGCGGCGGCCATCGACACCGAGTTCGAGTACTGACTCGCCGACGCCGACGAGTTCGGCAGACTACGCGGACTCCGGCACCGGCAACTCGCCGACTTTCGCCCGTGCGCGCTCGACGATTTCGGGGCGGGCCTCGAAGTCGACGACCACCTGGTCGCCGTAGTCCACGTCGTTGACGCGCGTGTGGTCGTGAATCCACGAGACGAGCGACATCGTCTCGTCGGTCATCGGGAGGACGAGGCGTTCGCGCTCGTACGGCGGGAGTTCGCGCTCGATGCGGGCTTCGAGCAGGTCGATGTCGATTCCCTCCTGGCCGCTGACCGCCACGGGGTCGGGCGCGAGGGCGGCCAGCGCCTCCATCTTGCGTTCGACCTCCTCTCGGGGCACCTTGTCCACCTTGTTCAGCACCGTGACGATGGGGGCCTCGTTTCGCTCGTAGAGGGTGTCGTGGCTCGTCACGAGTTTGTCGCGGATGTCCTCGACGGGTTCGCTCACGTCCACGACGAGGAGGACGAGGTCCGCGCGGTACACCGCGTCCAGCGTGGACTTGAACGACTCCACGAGCCAGTGGGGCAGGTCCGAGATGAACCCGACCGTGTCCGTCACGAGGACGTCCCGTCGGTCCATCGCGGCCCGTCGGGTGGTCGTGCCGAGCGTCGTGAACAGTTTGTCCTGCGACTCGGCGGTCGTATCGAGGTCCGGATGCAGGTCCTCGTTCTCGTCGACGTCGAGGTCAGCGGCGAGTCGCCGGAGCAGGGTGGACTTCCCGGCGTTCGTGTAGCCCGCGAGGGCGACGAGGTCGAACCCCGACTCGCGGCGCGTCTCGCGGCGGTGTTCCTCGTCGTGTTCGATCTGTTCGAGTTCGTCCTTGATGCGCGAGATGCGCGACTTGATGTCGCGCTCGCGGGACTCGTCGTACTCCCCGAGGCCCATGAACCCCGGACGCTCGTCGCGTTTCGCGAGGCTGGTCTTGGCCTCCGCCCGCGGGAGTTCGTAGCGCAACTCGGCGAGTTCGACCTGAAGCTGTGCCTTCCGGGTCCGGGCGCGCTGCCCGAAGATGTCGAGGATGAGCCGGAAGCGGTCGATGACCTCACAGCCCTCCGGGAGTTCGTTCCCGAGGTTGAACGTCTGGTAGGGGCCAAGTCGGTTGTCGAAGATGACGCTGCCGGCCCCCGTCTCGGCGACGAGGGCGGCGAGTTCACCGACCTTCCCCTCGCCGAGGCAGAGGGCGGCGTCCTCGGTGCGCGTCTGCGTCACCTCGCCGGCCACGGTGTAGCCCGCGGCGCGCGCGAGTTCGCGTATCTCCCCGGTGTCGGCGGTCCCGGAGTCGACGCGTTTCGCGATGACCGCGCGCTCCGGGTCGCGGTGTGTCCCTGTCACTCACGGGAGGCTAAGTCGCGCTCGTATTTGAATCTCGGGGCGGCCCCCGACGGGTCGCCGGAGAGCTATACTGATAGTCGGAAGTGGGATAATGACCGGTTACGGTGAGTGTTCTATGAGCATAGGTATCGACCCGACGCAGCTCGGTCTCGACCTCGGTACGGGCGGGGTCATCGGGGGCGTGATGGGCTTCGCGGCCAAGAAGATCGCAAAGGTCGTCGCCGTCCTCGTCGGCCTCCAACTCGCGGCGTTCAAGTTCCTCGAATCGCAGGGCATCCTCGCCGTCGACTGGGAGAAACTCTCCGCGGGGATGCTGTCGGCGGGCGACACGGCCGCCAGCAGCCAGCCCCCGGACTTCCTCATGAGCGTCCTCTCGACGCTCTCGGTCTCCGGCGGGTTCGCCGCCGGCTTCATGGCCGGGTTCAAACTCGGATAGGGTCGCGACTGCTTCTCACCGGACACACGCTCACCGCGGAGCGAGGCGGCTCCCTCCGCCGACGCAGGCTTATGCCGGCTCCCGTCCTATCACTCGGGACGAACACCACGCAACGCTTCGTCCTCGGGGCGCTCGTCGCGCTGGTCGGCCTCGCCCTCGAGGAGTACGCGATGTACCTCCTCGCCGTCCCGGCGGTGCTCATCGTCGCCGTGACCATCGGCTACTCGTACGTCCTGTACGAACGCCTCGAACCGCCGGCGGACGGGTCCGGGAGCGCCTGATTCCGGCTACCGCATCCCGATGTCGTCTTCGTCCTTGACGATGCGCGTCTCCGCCTCGCCGGAGGACACCTCGTTGACGAGGTCGTAGAAGTCGTTCTGGAGGCCCGCCGGGTAGCGAACGACGCCGACCCACGAGCCGTCGTTCTGCCACTCCTCGCGTTCGAGTTCGCCGAACTCGCGGACCCGCGCCTGTCCCTTCCCGGCGAAGTTGGCGGGCAGACGGACGGCCATCACCACCTCGTCGAACCGGATGGGGATGACCGGCCGGAGCATGTCGAGGGCGTCGTCGACCTGGTTCTCGACGGGTTCCATCGGGTCGACCTTGAACCCCGCCTCCTCCAGCGCGCGCTCGATGCGCTCCGGCGGGTGGGGGGCGTCGTCCATCTGCGGGTTGACCGCGTTCCGCGCGATGGTGTTGATGAGCTGTCGGCGCTTCTGCTCTTGCATCTCGCGGCGCTGCTCGGCGGTTATCTGTATCTCCCCCTTCCGGATGACCTGCGGGATGATCTCCATCGGGTCGGTCGTCCCGAAGGCCTTCTCCAGGTCGCTCTCGGCGGGCCGGTCCCCGCGGGAGGCGTCTTCGAAGACGTCCTCGGCGGCGATAACCTCCTCGAGGTCGCCGTCGAACTCGCCGCGTTTGATGGCGAGCGCCGCGTCCGGGTCGACGAGCACCTCGAAGCGGGCACCGTGTGACTCGAGACGGGCCGTCACCGCCTCGTCGAGTGAAATCATATGGGTGCCACTACCTCACGGTGCCTAATGGGTGTTTCCTCGGAACGAGAACCGTCACCCGTCACGGAACGGGCCGGGGGCCTCGGACCCGTTACTCGGCGTCGGAGGACTCGTCGTCGTCGTTCTCCTCCGCCAGCAGGTCGTGTTCGGTGAGGTGCGACTCGACTTCCTCCTCGGGGAGTTCGCGGTACTGCTCGGACTCGACGTCGACGGTGGCGACGCCGATACCCGCCGGGCGGAGTCCCTCGTCGTTGACCGAGGCGAGCGCCGCGAGCGCGAGGCCGACCCCCGCCTCGAGGTCCATCGACTCGTCGTAGTGCTCCTTGAGGTAGTCCTCGATCTCCGAGCGGTTGCCGCCGACGGCGAGTGCCTTCCACTCGTAGGGCGTCCCCGACGGGTCCGTCTCGTAGAGGCGGGGTTCGCCGTCCTCGATGCCGCCGATGATGAGGGCGACGCCGAACGGTCGGGCACCGCCGACCTGCGTGTACTGCTGGATGTTGTCGACGACCATCTTCGTCAGCGCCTCGACGCCGATGGGTTCGCCGTACCTGAGCTGATTGACCTGCGCCTGCCGGCGGGCGTAGTCGATGAGCTGTCGCGCGTCGGCGACGTGCCCGGCGCTGGCGATGCCGATGTGGTCGTCGGCCTTGTGGAGTTTCTCGACGCTCGTCCCCTCGAGAAGGGGCGAGCGGATGCGCTTGTCGACGACGAGGACGACGCCGTCTTCCGTTCGGACGCCGATGCTCGCCGTCCCGCGTTTGACCGCCTCGCGGGCGTACTCGACCTGGTAGAGCCTGCCGTCCGGGGAGAAGATGGTTATCCCGCGGTCGTAGGCTTGCTGTTGGTTCTGACCCTGCATTGTATTCAATCGTAGTCGTAGTCGTAGTCCGTCGCCCCCAGGAGGCCGTCGTCGGTCCGGACGTCCACGCGCGAACCGCGGACGACGGCGGACCGGTCGGCGTTCCCGTGCACGACTGTCTTCTCGTCCGCTGATTCCAGCGGGCGTCCTAAATACCTTTCTTCGCAGGCTCGCACCGTCCCGCCGACGCCGCGGACGGTCACCCGAACGGGGTGACCCGACACGTCGTCCAGACAGGCGAGGACGGCCCGTGCCCGTTCGACCTCCCCGCGCCGGACCCGGACGACGCACTCGCCGTCCCCGTCGCGGAAGGAAAAGCCGTACACCGAACAGTCGACGTCCGCGCTCCCCGGGTCGCCGAGGAGGTTGCCCGCCGCGTACCAGAGGTCCCGCTGGAACGACCGTCGGTCCACGGCGGCGTCGGGGTGGGCCTCGATGCCGACCCCGAGGTAGCGCCAGCGCGGACGGAGGTACTTCGGCAGGTGCTTCATGGGCGTACCGGGAGTAGTCCGGGAACCGTGGTGTCTGTTCCGGTCTGCTGGTCGGGGGGGCCACGACGCGCCCCGCCGGGGCGTCACGCGGGTGACACCTGCAGGCAACGCTTTCTCTCGTCGCGTGTCTATCTCCACTGATTGGAGATGGCCACCGATACCCAGCACGAACCGCTGGAGAACGAGGACGGCCCCGGCGCCGCCACGATACGGGTCCTGCACGTCGACGACGACCCCGACCTGCTCGACGTGACACAGACCTGGCTGGAACGCGAGGACGACCGGATTCGGGTCCGGTCGACAGTGGACGCCAGCGAAGCGCTCGACGTCCTCGCGACCGACCGCGTCGACTGCGTGGTGAGCGACTACGCGATGCCCCGGATGGACGGCCTCGCCTTCCTGCAGGCCGTCAGGGAGCGCGACGAGCACCTCCCGTTCGTCCTCTTCACCGGGAAGGGGACCGAGGAGGTCGCCGCCGAGGCCATCTCGCTGGGTGCGACCGACTACCTCCGGAAGGGCTCCTCGGACACGTACACGGTCCTCGCCAACCGCGTCGTCAACTACGTCGAGAAACACCGGGCCGAACTGGAGGTCGAGCGCCGCCTGAAGGCGCTGGAGACGGCCCGCGAGGGCATCAGCATCCTCGACGAGGACGGTCGGTTCGTCTACCTCAACCAGTCGTACGCCGACCTGTACGGCTACGCCGTCGAGGAACTCCTCGGTCGGCACTGGGAGGTGCTCTACCCCGAGTCCGACGTCTCGCTGGTGTACGACGAGATACTGCCGGCCATCCCGGTGGAGGGGCGGTGGAGCGGCGAGACCAGACAGCTCAGGAAGGACGGGTCGCCCCTGCTGACGAGCCACGCGCTCTCGTACACCGACTCCGGGGAGATGGTCTGCGTCGTCCGTGACCTCACCGAGGAACGCGAGACCGAACGCCTCCTCGGCGAGGAGCGCCGGCGGTTCGACCTGCTCGTGGACGCCGTCGTCGAGTACGCCATCTTCGAACTCGACGCGACCGGCCGGGTCACGAGTTGGAACGAGGGGGCCGAACGCACCACCGGCTACCCCGAGGCGACGGGCCTGGGCGTCGACTGGGCCGCGTTCTACACCGACGAGGACCGCGCCCGGGGCCGGCCGGCCGAGCACCTGGACCGGGCGCTGGCCGAAGGGTCGGTCCACGGCGAGGGCTGGCGGGTCCGGGAGGACGGCTCCCGGTTCTGGGCCGAGACGACGCTCACCACGGTCGACGAGGCGGCAAACGGGGGTGGGTTCCTCTGTGTCATGCGCGACAGCACCGACCGCCTGTACCGCGAGCGACAGCTCCAGCGGCGAATCGAGCACCTCGACCAGTTCGCGAGCGTCCTCTCACACGACCTGCAGACGCCGCTGGCGACGGCGCGGGCCAGCCTCGACCTCGCCCGCGAGGACCCCACCGACGCCGGCGACTCCCTCGACCGACTCGACCGGTCGCTCGCGCGCATCCGCCACCTCACCGAGTCGCTGCTCACGCTGGCCCGCGAGGGGGCGACGGTCAGTTCGTCCGAACCCGTCCCGCTCGACGCCGTCGCGAAGCGCGCGTGGGACCTCGTCGACGCCCCGGACGCCCGCCTCGTCGTCGAGGACGGTCTCGGATCGATGACGGGCGACCCCGAACGCGTCCAGACGCTGTTCGAGAACCTGTTCACCAACAGCGCCGAACACGGGGGAACGGACGTGACCGTCCGCGTCGGCCCCCTCGACGGCGGCTTCTACGTCGAGGACGACGGCCCCGGCATCCCCCCGGAGGATCGCCTGCGCGTGTTCGAACACGGCCTCTCGACGGTCGAAGGGAGGACGGGGTTCGGCCTCAGTATCGTCGAGCGTATCTCCGACGCCCACCACTGGCGGGTCGTCGCGACCAAGGGGATCGACGGCGGCGCGCGCTTCGAGTTCACCCCGACGGACCTCTCGATCGTCGACTGAGCGCCGTCGCGACTACTCCTCGACTTCCACTCTCCCCCCGGCACGCTCGGCGACGAGGACGCCCACCTGCTCGTGGACCTGCTCGACCGCGACGAGCGCGAACCCGGCGTCGGTGAGGGCGTCCGCGAGCGTCCCGACCGTCGCGGGGTCGTCCACCTCCGGCGAGTAGAACGGTTCGTCGGGGTCGGGCGCGCCGAAGAACATCACGTCGCCGAGCACGAACCGGCGCGGGCCGAGGTCGGCAATGGCGTGGATGGCCTCGCGTTTCTCCTCGTCCGAGAGGTGGTGCATGGCGAAGTTCGAGACGACGACGTCCACCTCGCCGTCGTAGTCGGGGTCGCGGAACTCGCCGTAGCCGAACTCCACGTTGTCGAGGCCCTGTTCGGCGGCTTTCTCGCGGGCCTGCTCCATCATCCCCTCGCTGATGTCCCGACCCACCACGCGTTTCGCCTTCGGGGCGAGGGCGAGGCCGATTGCGCCCGTCCCGCACCCGAGGTCGAGGACCACGTCGTCCGGGCCGGGGTCGGCGTGGTCGACCACGAGCGAGGCGCACGCGCGGTACTCCTCGCTCTGGTCGGTGTCGTACTCGGCGGCGTACTCGTCGAAGCGGGCGGCGTGTTCCTCAATCGTCTTCTTCATACCGTCCCCTACGGACGCCGGGTTCAATGAAGGAATCGGACGCGCGCTCGCGGTTGCGCTCGGCGAGTCGCCCCCACTCCGCCAGCCCGGATTCGACCTGCTCGCGGGTGAAGCCGATTTGCTCGCCCACCGCGACCAGTTCGCGGGGGGCACGCAGGTGGAGGTGGCTCCGCGCGTCGGCGCTGACGACGTAGGGGGCGTCGCAGGCCGTCACGATTTCCCGGAGTTTGCGGAGGCCGCGGAGCGCCCTGACGCGTTCCCCGCCCGTTGTCCGGAGGACGGGACCGAAGTCGAACTCCAGTCTGACGCCGTTGTCGGCGGCGGCGTTCGCGAGGACGTGGTTCACGTCGCCGTCGGCCATCGGGTGGGCGAGGACGTCCACGCGGGGGTCCTCGCAGGCCAGTCGGTTGTGCTCGCCGCCGTGGACGCAGACGACGGTGCGCCGGTCGCGTTCGGTCCCGATGGCGCTGGCGACGCGGCCCCGGTCGGCGGCGCGTATCTCGACGCCCGCCACGACGTCGAGGCCGTAGCGCTCCCCGATGGCCGTCGGGTCGTACGACTCCGCCTCGCCGTCGGCGTGGGTGCGGACGACGAGGCCGTCGTACCCCTGCTCGGCGGCGGTCAGCGCCAGGCGCGCGACCGTGCTGTCGCCGTCGGGGTGCGGGTGGGCAGTCTCGTACGCGCCGGACATACCGACGCTTCGCTGGACGACGGTTTGACGGTTGTGGAGTCGCGGCCCGAGTGAGGGGTGTCGCCCGGAGCCCCAACGCGACGGGGGCGCCGGGGGCCCGGAGCGACTGCGCAGTCTCGGAACCGGCGTGTCACGCCACGCCGGGACCGCCGATGGAATCCGAAGGAAACCGGACCGTCGACGGTCGGGACAGCTGAGTGGCTGTGAATGATAGTTACACGCACGTTTCGAACCGCCGACGGCGCGAAGTCATCCCTTTCGCCGCGAAAGTATCTATTGTCTCACAGATCGGCGAACGCCTCGCGGACGTTCTCGATTGCGGTCTCCCTCTTCGCGGGGTAGGCTTCGACCTTCCCGCGCAGGGAGAGACCGGTCCCGAGCGCCACGTCCCCGGAGAAGGCGGCCTGTTTGTCGAGATAGAGGTACAGTTCGCAGTTGTCGGTCACGCGGCTGTCCAGTTCGTCGAGCACCCGGTCGATGTCGTCGAGGTCGGCGAGTAGCGAGAGGACGTGGCGCACGTCGTCCGCCTTCTCGACGCGCGCCGAGAAGACGACGATGCGGTCCCCGTGGTGGCCCGCGTTCTCGATGCGCTCCAGCGGGAACTCCTCGGGGAGGAACGTGCGCATCGCCTGCTCGACGCGCTTGTCGTCCTCGGTGGCGTAACAGAACGCCTGCAGGTCGACGTAGTGGAACGGGACGCTCGACATTCGGGGACGGTTACTCCTCGTCGTCCTCGGCTTCGTCGGCGGCGGCTTCGAGCTGGTCCTCCGCGAGACCCTGCTCCTGGCCGTCCTCGAAGCTCACGGTGTACGTGGCGTCGCCGAACATGTTCTCCATGACCTGCGTGACCGTGCCGGTCTGGCCGTCGTACTCGCTGTGCTCGTCGTGCAGGATGACGCGGTCGTCCTCTTCGAATGCCATGCCCCTCGCTACCCGTCGCCCGGTCAAAAAGCCCGTGATTCGATGGCTCCGGGGGTTCGCCGGTCGTCTCCCGACGGGTCGACCGGTGGCGCTGTGGTGACAGTTCACGACGGGGGACCATGCTCGCTCGCGGGGGGTCCCCTCGACGGCCGGGCGCGTCGCCGCCCTGTTCGTCCTCGGCACGATGCTCGTCCTCAACCCCTCTACATCGGTGCCCTGAACCTCGACCTCTCGGAGACCGAGCACGAGGTGCGAGAGGTGCGTGTCCTCGGAGACCGCATCGTCGTCGGCTCCGACGGTCGGACCGTCGCGCTGGACGGCGTGGCGTGTACCGGGTTCCTCCGCGATGCGGGGTGTGCGTACGAGGCTCGCCTGCTCGAACGCGACGCCTTCCCCGTCGAACCCGCGCGCTTCCTCGTCGGCGCCGACCCCCGGTTCCCCCGTCAGTCCGGCGGGTACTACCGCCGCACGCTGACCGACGCATCGACACGGACGGGCAACTCCCCGAGGCCAGACGGGTCGTCGACACGGGGGACGGCTACGTCACGTTCGTCTCGACGGGCAGTCGGTCGCTGTCCTCGGGCGACACCGTCGAAGCGGCCGTATCGGCCCTCGGCGTCCCCCTCGGTCTCGCACTCGTGGGCCGCGGGTACCGGCGTGTCCCGGGGGACGCTGACACCGACGACAGGTGAGACGGGCCAACCTTCTTGCCCGGGTCCGGTGTACGGTGACAGATGAACCCGACCGCCGACACGCCCACCCGACCCGACCATGACGCTGGATGACCTCTGGTTCCTCGCGGACGAGGCACGACAGGAGGCCGAGTGCGCCTACCACCGCCTGACGGCGCACCACGAGGGCTACCTCGAGTTCGAGCGCACCCGCTCGGTCTCCCGCGGCCGCTTCCGGACGCTCGCAGAGCGCATCAGGACCTCGGGAACGCCGTACGGCGCGCACACGGTCGTCCACCGCGAGTCCGGGGACCTCCTGCTGGTCAGACACGACGACGTCGACCTGTGGGTCCTCCCCGGCGGGTGCGTGGACGGGGCGGAGTCCTGCCGGGAAGCCGCGCGCCGCGAACTCGCCGAGGAAGCGGGGGTCGAGGCCGCCTACGACGGACTGGCGATGCTCACGCGCGTCACGGTCCGCCACGGCGACCAGCGGACGTGGGGCGTCCTCCCCGTCTTCGAGGCGCGTGCGGAAACGACGACGCCCGCCGTGGACGACCCGGACGGCGAGATATCCGACGCGCGCTGGTTCGACGAGCTACCCCCGGACACCCGCGACCGGGAGGACCTGCTGGCGTGGCGGGCAGAGGTGCGCTGATGGGCCTCGTCAGCGCGACCTGTCCGGCCTGCGGGCAGGCGACGTACGTCTCGCTCCCGCAGGGTCGGTCGTTCGTCGGGACCGAGCGCGACGCCTCGAAGCGCCCCGGACTGGACGAGGAGACGACCGAGTGTTCACACTGCGGGACCGAGTTCCCGTTCGTCCACGGCCCGGCCTGACTCCCGCCCGCTCACCGGAGTTCGAACTCGTGGACCGGCCAGCCCTCCTCGTAGGAGAGCGCCGCCTTCTGCTCTTCCGCGCTCGGTTCGCGAACGACGAGTTCGACGGGCGCGTCGATGCTCACCGACTCGTAGTCGGCGTCCACCCGCCCCGTCAGTCGCGCGCCCGACGCCAGTTCGACGACGGCGACGGTGTAGGGCGCTCGCTCGGCGAACGCGGGCGGCGCGGTCCTGACCTCGGTGTAGGAGACGACGCGGCCCTCGCGGGGTTGCTCCTCGGCCACGACCGACCGGGAGCCACAGCCGTAACAGGCGGGTCGCGGCGGGACCATCGCGTTCCCGCAGTCCTCGCAGACGGCGCCGTACAGCGTCCCCTCCGCGAGCGCGTCGAAGAACCCCGGCAGGGTGAACGGGCTGTCGCTGGTCACGTCCTCCGGGGCGAGCGGGCCGCGGAGGGAGGGGGTATCGTCGCTCATGCCGCCCTCCGCAGGACGTGCGCGACGGTGACGGCGTCGGCCACCCCGCCCTCGTTCAGGAGGAACGCGGTGTCCGCGCCCTCGACCTGTCGGTCGCCCGCGCGTCCCGTCAACTGTTCGTACGCCTCGACGGCCTGCGCGATGCCCGTCGCGCCGATGGGGTGGCCGCGGGCCTTCAGGCCGCCGCTGGTCGAGAGTTCGACGTCCGTCCACCCCTCGCTTCGCTCCTCCGGGGGCAGGGCCGACTCGATTCCCTTCCCGCGCGGGGCGAACCCGACGGACTCCGCGAGCAGTGCCTCACAGACGGTGAAGGCGTCGTGGACCTCTGCGACGTCCACGTCCGCCGCCTCGACGCCGGCCTGTCCGTAGGCGGTCTCCGCGGCGTGGTTCGCCCCCTCGACGAACGTCAGGTCGCGCTCCGCGACTGAGATGTTGTTCGCGGCCGCGCCGGACCCGGCGGCGACCAACTGGTCCTCGGCGTCGCCCAGTTCGTCCGCGAGTTCGGGCGTCGTCACGAGGACGGCGGCCGCCCCGTCGCTGACGGGCGCGCAGTCGAACAGTTTCAGGGGTGGGGCGATGTAGTCCGAGTCGAGGACCGTATCGAGGTCTATCTCCCGCTGGAACTGCGCCCGCGGGTTCTGGGCGGCGTTCCGGTGGTTCTTGACGGCGATTCGGGCGAGGTCCTCTTCAGTGCACCCGTGTTCGTGGAGGTATCGCTGGGCGAGGAGGGCGTACTGGCTCGGGGCGGTGATGCCCGAGCGCTGTTCGAGCGCCCGGTCGAACGCCGCCGAGAGGGCGTCCGTCGCGCCTGCCGTCCCCCCGGCGGTCATCTTCTCGACGCCGCAGGCGAGGACGGCGTCGTGTGTCCCCTGCCGGACGTCCTCGACGGCGTGGCGCAGGGCGAGTGCGCCCGCGGCGGCGCACCCCTCGACGCGTTCGGCGGGGACGTTCGTCAGGCCCGCCCACTCCGCGAGGAGCGTGCCGTACATGATCTGGTGTTCGTACGTCTCGGACTGGTTGCCGACGTAGAGGGCGTCCACGAGTTCGGCGGGGTCCGGGAGGCCGGAGAAGGCCTCCGCGAGGGCCGCCGAGAACAGGTCTCTGCCCGTCAGGTCGGTCCGGCCCACCTCTGAGAGGCCGACCGAGACGATGCGCGGTTGTGGCATACGGTGGCGTTCGTCACTCCGGTCGCTTAGGTGTTCCTGCCGACTCCCGGACTATTTCGGCCCGAACTACTCCGGCCCGAAGGACTTCCCCTCGCGCGAGTCGGCGTCCATCCGCCGGAGGGTGGCCCGCGCGTTCGAGGCGTCGTAGCCGAACAGGACGTCCTTCGCGTACGCCTCGGCGACCTCCGTGGCCTTCGCCAGTCGGTCGATGTCGACGTCGACGGCGTACAGTTCGATGGAGAAGGGCGTCACCAGTTCGTCGACGAACCCGGTGGCGAGAATCTCCAGCCAGTAGGTCGTCGAGTACGCCATGTCGTAGATGGGGACGACGAACTCGTCGACGTACTCGTCGAGGGCCCGCGGGTCGACGCCGGTCCGCTCTCGAATGTGCCCGGGGTAGGGGTCGGGATAGAGGGTGAGGTAGAGGCGGCCGGGAACTCGCTCTCTCGCCTCGGCGACGAACTCCTCGATGACGCTCGCGCGCCAGTCGAAGCGGTCCTCGTACTCGCTCTCGCGGAACTGGTCGGCACAGCGCTCACAGCGGCAGTACTCCTGTCGGGGGAAGCCCACGTCGTCCAGTCGGACGTCGCCGTTGACGGCGGCGCAGTCGGCGATGGTCTCGAGCAAGCCCTCGCGGTACTCGGGGTGGGTCGGGCAGACGTACGACCAGTCGAAGTACGGCCGGTCGCGGGTGGCGGGTTCCCCCTCGTCGTCGACGGGCAGGAGGTCGGGGTTCGCCTGCGTGGCGGCGTTGTCGGCGAAACAGGAGACCATGTTCACCGCGTGTGGTTGCGGGTCGGCGGCCCGGCCGGAGACGGACTTCGCCTCAAAGAAGGTGCGGTCGAACTCCGACCAGTCGAGTTCGGGTTCGTTGCGGGTGACGACGCCGTACATGGTCGGAGAACGCGGCCGCTCGGGGTAAGGGTTCGGAAGGCGGCCCCGCGATGGGCCGCCGTTCGGGTGGTTCGCGTTCGGGTCGTCGAGTGGTCGGTCGTCGAGTGGTCGAGTCTACCGTCGGGCGAGGAAGAGGACGGCGATTGCGACCAGTGCGACGAGTGCGATGAGTTTGCGGGACATCACTCGCTACCTACTCGGGACGGATTATATTCCTTCCCCTCGCTTCGCGCGTCGTCCGAGGGAGTTCAGGAGGACGGCGACGCCCAGACCGACGAGGAGTTCGCCGGTGAGGGCCACGAAGGCGGTCAGGAGGGCGACGACAGTCAGGTCGCGGGCGGGCGGGAGACGGGACACACGACGACTCGTCCCCGCACCGACATAGCGCTACCCGACGTGGGCGGCGATGTCCTCGCGGACGATGGTGTCGCAGTAGGCACACCGGACGCCCTCGTCGAGGACGTCGAAGACGCTCTCGACGGGTTCCCCCGCCGTGCTGATGCAGTTGGCGTTCGGGCAGGTGAACACGCCCGTCACCCGGTCGGGGCGGTCCACTCGGTGTTTCTCTTCGACCTCGAAGTCCCGGACGATGTTGATGGTCGCCATCGGTGCGATGAGCGAGATGACGTCCACCTCGTCCTGACTCAGTTCCCGACCCTCGACTTTCACGATGTCCTTCTTCCCGAGTTCGCCCGACGGGACGTTCATCCCGATGGACACCGTCTCGCCGCCCGACCCGTCGATGCCGAGGATGGACAGCACTTTCAGCGCGTTGCCGCCGGGGACGTGGTCGATGACCGTCCCGTCGCGAATCTTGCTGACGCGGAGTTCCCGGTCGGCGTCCTCACTCATCGCCCTCACCCCCGCTTTTCAGGAGGAGGTCGAGCAGCGCCATCCGCACGGGAACGCCGTTGTGGGCCTGCTCGAAGTACTTCGCGTGTGTGGTGGCGTCCACCTCAGGGGCGATTTCGTCTACCCGGGGCAGCGGGTGCATCACGACGAGGTCCTCGCGGGCCGCCTCAAGCGTCTCCGCGTCGATGCGGTACTCGCCGGCGACTTGCCGGTACTCGTTCTCGTCGGGGAAGCGTTCGCGCTGGATGCGCGTCACGTAGAGGACGTCGAGTTCCGGGAGAATCGCGTCGAGGTCGGTGTGTTCGCGGACCTGCGCGCCCGCCTCGTGCAGGTCGTACCGGACGCTCCGGGGCAGTCGCAGGCTCTCTGGGCTGACGAAGTGCTGGCGCGCGTCGAAGTTGGTGAGGGCGCTCGCCAGCGAGTGGACCGTCCGCCCGTACTTCAGGTCGCCCATGATGCCCACGGTGAGGTCGTCGAGCCCCGCGTTCTCGCGCATCGTATAGAGGTCGAGCAGGGTCTGGGTGGGGTGCTGGCCCGCCCCGTCGCCCGCGTTGATCAGCGGGACGTCCACGAACTCGCTGGCGAGTTTCGCCGCCCCCTCGCTCGGGTGGCGCAGGACGAGGGCGTCCGCGTACCCCGAGACGACGCGCACCGTGTCCGCGAGCGTCTCGCCTTTCTTGACCGAGGAGGACTCGACGCTCCCCATGTCCACCGTGTTCCCGCCGAGGCGCTTCATCGCCGCGTCGAAGCTCATCTTCGTCCGGGTGCTGGGTTCGAAGAAGAGGAGGCCGAGCACCCCGTCGGTTTCGGGCGTCACCTCACCGCCGTCGATGGCCGCGGCACGGTCGAGCACCGTCTCGATGTCGTCCCGCGAGAGCTGTTTCGCGCTTATCAGGTGGTCGTGCCGCATCACCTGAACCCGGTCGGGGAGGCGGCTTCAATCCCCCGGAAGACCGCCTCTCCCCCGCGACGAACCTTCAAGTAGGAAGGCGGGGCCAGTCGGCGTATGCTCGCCGTCGTCGGGGGGAAAGGTGGGGTCGGCAAGACCACGACCACGCTCGGCGTCGCCCGCGCACTCGGACGGGCCGGACGCCGGGCGGTCGCTGTCGACGCCGACCGCGACGCCCCGAACCTCGCGCGGGTCGCCGACGTCGACAGCGGGGACGGACCGGGTCGGTCGCGGGAGCACGTCGAGTCAGCGGCGTCCGCGGTCGACGCCCTCGCGGCGGGGGCGTCGGTCGGGGCAGTGGCGACGCCGGGTCCCGACCACCCCGAGGTGCTGGTCGTCCCCGGCGGTCCCGCCCCGTCGTCGGCGTACCGGGACGCGCTCTGCCGGGTGCGGGCCCACGACGGACCGGTGGTCGTCGACTGTCCGGCGGGCGCGGGCCGGGACGTGGCGCTCCCGCTTGGGCTGGCGGACCGTGCGCTGGTCGTCTCGACGTCCCGCCCGGCGGCCCTCCGCGACGCGGCGAAGACGGCGGCGATGGCCGACGCCCTCGACACCCCCCTCGTCGGGGCGGTCCTCACCCGGTGTCGGGCGGTCCCCGACGGCGTCGGTGCGCTCCTCGGAGGCGTCCCCGTCACGGCGATTCCCCCTGTCGCGGACCCGCTCGGGTCACGGGCCGTCGCCGCGACGTATCGGCGGGTGACACATCGTTTCAGCAGGCACAAGGGTTAACTATATTCACGAGAATGTCTCGTGTAGATGAGAGACCGGCTACCGACTGGAGTCGACGTGCTCGACCGGAAGCTCGACGGGGGCATCCCCGCGGGCAGCACTGTCGCGCTCTGTGCGGAGCCGGCGAGTCAGGCGGAACTCCTGCTCCACGAACTCACCGCCACGCGCGGAACGCTCTACATCACGCTCGGTCGGACCGAGGAGGCCGTCGCCGACAGCATCGCCAACTCCTCGACGCGCACCGGCGAACCGACCATCCGGCACGTCTCCGGGGACGCGCCCATCGACAACGCGGCGAAACTCGTCAGCGCGCTCCCGGAGGCGTCGAACCTCATCGTCGACCCGGTGGACGTCCTCGAACGCGAGTCACACGACCGGTACCGGAACTTTCTCAACGAACTCCAGAACCACATCCACAACACGCAGGGGCTCGCCATCCTCCACTGTCTGGCCGGCAACCACCTCCCGCAGGGCCGCGACACGACGCGCCACATGGCCGACGTGGTGTTCGACCTGGAGACGCGCGTCGGGAGCGACAGCATCGAGAACCGACTCACCGTGCCCAAGTTCCGCGGGGGCCGGGCGCTCACCGACGTGGTGAAACTCGAACTGGCCGACTCGGTGGCAATCGACACGAGCCGCGACATCGCGTAGCCGTCGGCCGCGACCCTCACGAACGTCGAACTGTTTCGCGGCGAGCGGCGCAAAAGTGCAGCATTACGAGAGAGTCATCCCCACCGACGGTTTCGCGAAAATCGACGGACGGTGCGGGTGTGAAACAGTGTGCAACGGTGTGCAACCACTCACAACGCTCTACAGGGGTTTTGCCCTCCGGGCCACCACCTGTAGGCAGATGGCCACGAGACAACCCCCTGCACACACCGACGCTCGCGGTGCTGCGTACGACCTGATGGCGAACCGGCGGCGGCGGCACGTGCTCGCGTACCTCCGTGGACACCCGCACGAGGACATCGCGATAGACGACCTCACGAGTCGGGTCATCGCCCGCGAACTCATGGACGGCGACGGGCCGGTCGACCCGGAGAGCGTCAGCGCGACGCTCCACCACGTCCACCTCCCGAAACTGGCGGACGCGGGACTCATCGAGTACGACGCCGACGCACACGTCGTCTACACGCCGCCGCTCGACGACGCCACCCCCGACGCCGACCCCGGCGTGTTCTTCGAGGGCCACTCGGCGTAGTCCGACGGCCCGCCTCGCTTTCTCTTACTCCTCGTCGAGTTCGTCGAGGATCTCGTCGGTGTCGACGTCGGCGTCCTCGAGAGCCTCCTCGATGTCCTCGCCGCCGGCACCGCCCATGCCGCCCATCATACCGCCCATGCCGCCCATCATGCCCATCCCGGAGCCGTCGATGGTCTCCTGGATGATGACGCGGTCGAGGTCGACACGGTCCATGACCTGCTGGGCGATCTGCTGCTTCTGGAACATCCACTGCTGGTTCATCGTCAGCTGCGGCGTCGCCTCGATGTAGAGCGTCTCCTTCTCGACGGTGACGGTCTCCGTCTCGGGTTCGCCCTCGTCGTCCTCGTCGTCGCTCTCGACGACCTGCTCTTCCTCGACCTCGTCGGTCTGGATGTGCATGTCGAGGTCGATGTCGAGGAACATGCCGAGCAGGCCCTGTGCGCGCTCGAGTTTGTCGTCGACGACGTCGAGAATCTCGTACTCGTACTCGATGTTCTCGCCGGCCAGCGGGTGGTTGAAGTCGACGCGGGCGCGCCCGCCGACGATGGTCTCGAGGTAGCCCTGCTCGCCGTCGATCTGGACCTGCGCGCCGGGGTAGCGGTCGTCGTCGGGAATCTTGTCGGCGGTGATGGTCCTGACCTGCTCGCGGTCGTACTCGCCGAAGGCCTCCTCTGCGGAGACGGTGACGCTGCCGGAGTCGCCGACCTCCTTGCCCTTGATGTCCTCCTCGACGGAGCCGAAGATGTGGCCCGCCCCGAGGACGATGACGCGGGGTTCGAACTCGCCCTGGTCGCCGACGTCTTCCTCGTCTGCGACCTCCTGGTCGGTCGTGTCGACGAGCTGGTCGTCCTCGACGGTGCGCGCCGTATAGGCGATACGGACGAAGTCGCCGTCCTGCAGTCCCGTCTCCTCGGTCTCTTCGGCTTCGGCCGCCGCTGCCTCCTCGGCCGCGTCGGCCTCGGATTCGTTCTCGGCCGCCTCGGATTCGTCACTCATACCAGACACCTCCTCCCGACGCACCCTTAATTACCACGCTTCCGCCCTCACGTTGGATGGGCGACCCATGCGAACACCTGACAGTCGGTCCCGCCGAGCGCTTCCGACCCGCGTGGACGAGGCGCGTCTCGGGTGGGCGGGTACCGTTCGCCGGTGGAGAACGGCCGGAAAAGCAGTCAAACGGGTCGGCGGTCTCACCGCGTCGACCCGGTCGGGCGGGTTACCGCCCGGTGTCGTCGTCGCCCGGCGTCATCTTCTCGAGTCGCTGGGCGATGCCCCGCCCGCGGAGGTAGCTCGCGAAGGCGAGGATGGTCGGCGGCCAGAGGCCGACGAACAGGCCGTGTTCGCGCCTGCCCCGTCCGTAGAACAGGAACCACGCCAGGAGGACCGACCCGGCGGCCCCGAGGAGGGCGATGTCGGCCCCGTACTCTTCCGACTCGCGCATCCCGGTCTTCCGACCGAACTTCCGCACGGACTCGGTCATCCCCGACGTCCGGCCGGACCGCTTGGTCGACCCGGCGGTTCCGGACTTCGAACTCGACTGCCCGCTCGTCCCGGTGGTGCCCGTCTCGCCCTCGGAGTCCCGGTCACGCTTCTCATACGACGTACGACCTGTCATCGTCGCTCCGTTATATGGGCGGACGGGAGGATAAACTGGAGGCGTGCAGGTGGCCCCCGCCGGCCCCGTACGTCCGGGAGTCGAGACGGTCGCGGTGGCCTGACCGCTCGGTGCGTGTGTCTCAGACGGGGTCCGTCGTCGGGACGAACGGTCAGAGGGCGAACTCGTCGAATGACTCGCCGCCGCACGGACACCGGTTGTCCGCGACCGGAAGGATGATGCTTCCGTTGTCACGGACCCGTGCGGTGTACGGGCGGCTGCAGTCACGACAGGTAACTATCGCGTGGTCGGGCATGGGAGTATCGAGTCCCCCCGCGGTGCGTCGTCGGTGAGCGGCGTGGCGGTGGGCGACTCTGCCCAACCCACAGCACCCGGTGGTATCGTTCCATTCCTTTCGTCCGCAAGCAACTGTCGGAGCGCCGACCGGGTAGGTTTTTGCCGCCCGCCCTCGCGCGTGTCGGTATGTACGAGGTCGAGGTGAAGGTGCGAGCGACCCACGACCCGGTCCGCGACCGCCTCGGGTCGCTCGGTGCGACTCACGAACGGACCGTCGAGCAGGTCGACACCTACTACGACGCGCCCGACCGCGACTTCGCCGCGACCGACGAGGCGCTACGCATCCGCCGGGAGACGGTCGTGTCCGACGACGGCGAGCGGCGCGCCCTCGTCACGTACAAGGGACCGCTCGTTGACGAGGCCTCGAAGACCCGCGAGGAACACGAGACGGCCGTCGCGGACGACGAGGAACTCGCCGGGGTGCTCGACGGACTGGGCTACGCGCCGGCGGCGACCGTCGAGAAGCGCCGCGAACAGTACGCCCTCGACGGCCTCACCGTCGTCCTCGACCGCGTGACCGACCTCGGGGAGTTCGTGGAGGTCGAAGTCGAGAGCGAGGACGTGGATGCGGCCCGCGAGGCGGTGTTCGCCTGTCTCGACCGACTCGGACTGGACCCCGACGAGCAGATTCGCACCTCCTACCTCGGGATGCTGCTCGCTGATTCCCCACAGTAATCAATCTCGGGGCGAAAGTTTCCGTAAGTTATACCCCCGGTCGGGGTGAACCGGGGTCAATGACCGACCGGAACATCCGCGTGGAGCCGATGGCGGGCCTCGCCGTCGAGGACCAGGAGGTAGAGATCGTCGAACGAAAGGGGCTGGGCCATCCCGACTCCATCTGCGACGGCATCGCCGAACACGTCTCGCAGGCGCTCGCCCGCGCGTACCTCGACCGCGTGGGGCAGGTGCTGCACTACAACACCGACGAGACGCAACTCGTCGCCGGGTCGTCCGCCCCGGCGTTCGGCGGTGGCGAGACGACCGAACCCGTCTACCTCCTCATCGTCGGCCGCGCCACGAAGGAGTACGAGGGGACGCGCATCCCCACGGAGACCATCGCGCTCCGGGCGGCCCGCGAGTACTTCGGCGAGCACTTCCCCGAACTCGACTTCGGGACGGACATCGTCGTGGACGTCCGCCTCGGCGAGGGCAGCGGCGACCTGAAGGGCGTCTTCGGCGAGGGCGGCGCGCGCGTCCCCATGGCCAACGACACCTCCTTCGGCGTCGGCCACGCCCCCCTCACGGAAACCGAAGAGATCGTCCTCAACACCGAGCGCAGCCTCAACGGCGAGTACGCCGCTGACCACCCCGAACTCGGGCAGGACATCAAGGTGATGGGCAAGCGCGAGGGCGACCACATCGACGTGACCGTCGCGGCCGCCATGGTGGACTCGTACGTCGCCGACCTCGCGGAGTACCGCGAGGCCGTCGAGTCCGTCCGCGAGTACGTCGCCGGCCTCGCGACGGACTACACCGACCGGGACGTCGCCGTCCACGTCAACACCGCCGACGACTACGACGAGGGGGCCATCTACCTGACCACGACCGGCACGTCCGCCGAACAGGGCGACGACGGCTCGGTCGGGCGCGGGAACCGCGCCAACGGTCTCATCACGCCCAACCGCTCGATGAGCATGGAGGCAACCAGCGGGAAGAACCCCGTCAACCACATCGGGAAGATCTACAACCTGCTCTCGACGCACATCGCCGAGGCCGTCGTGAGCGAGGTGACGGGCATCCGCGAGATTCGCATCCGCCTCCTGAGTCAGATCGGCCAGCCCATCGACGACCCGCACGTCGCGGACGCCACCCTCGTCACCGAGGAGGGCGTCACCGTCGCCGACATCGAGGACGAGGTGTCCGCCATCATCGACCGCGAACTCGCGGACGTGACGGGCATCACCGAGCGCGTCATCGAGGGCGAACTCACGACCTTCTGAACTGCCGGCCGACCCCTCCGAGACCGCCCCGCGATCGCCGGCCGGTCGAACGAAACCGCTTTGCCTCGCCCTCGTCCACCCTCTGCCATGACGCGGGTCTGTCTCGTCGGCACCGAGGACTGCGACCTCAGATACGAGTTGCTCTCCCGGGAGACGGCCCGCGACGCGCTGGCGACGTACACGCTCGACCGACCCTTCGAGAACAGCGTCTGCGTCGACACCATCAGCCTCGGGGCGGCCGTCGCCCTGCTCAACGACCTCAACTGGTACCTCGTGCGGTTCGTCGAGACGGCGCTGGTCCTCGAACCGTCCGTCAGCGAGGGCGAGTGGCTCTCCCGCAGACTCGCGACGGCCGTCCGCGAGGGGGAGGTGTCCCCGGCGGAGTCCGACCGCTACCTGACGGTGTACGGCGTCGAGCGAGTCGACGACCCCGGGGACGCCGATGACGGCGGGGACGCCGACTCGGAGCCGCCCCCGACTGGTCGGACCGCGACGCGGCGACTCGTCGAACCGATGTACGTCGCCCGAACGGGGCGACAGCTCCCGGAGTACGACCTGCGAGACGTCGAGGAGACGCTGGTGGTGCGCGTCACGGAAGACGAGTTCGGCGGCTGACGCTGACGGTCCTCACCGTCAAACGAGTCTGCGGTGGGCCACCGACCCCGCGAGCGCGACCACCGCGAACGCGAACGTGACCATCGCGAGGCGCGTCGTCGTCAGCGCCCCCTGCGCGCCGAGGACGCCTAGCGCGACGCCGAGGAGGACGACGCCCGTGGCGGCGATGACCGTTCGGGGTCCGGTCCACCGTGAGCGACTGTAGTCCATGACCGACGGTTCGACTCCACACGTAGGTGTCTTTCCCACCGGGCGGACGTTGCCGCAGTCTTCATCTCGGGACCCACCGTCTCCGGTGTATGTCCGCGACCCCCGCCGTCGACCGCCGGTCCGTCGTCCTCGGCAACGGCATCGACTGCCGCCTGCACTACCGCGTGGCGACGCCCCGCGAGGATACCGAGGGCACGCCGGTCGTCCTCCTGCACGGCGGCGGCATCGACGAGGCGTCCCTCTCGTGGCGAGACGTCCTGCGCCCGCTGGCCGCCGAAACGGGCCGGCGAGTCTACGCCCTCGACTGGCCCGGCTACGGCGGGAGCGACCCGCCCACCGACGACCCGACGACCGAGTACTACATCGGCGTCCTCGACGCGTTCCTCGACTCGGTGGGCGTCGACCGCTGTGCGCTGGTCGGCATCTCGATGGGCGGCGGCGTGGCCATCGGGTCCGCGCTGGCGACCCCCGGCCGGGTGACGCGCCTCGTCGCCGTCGACAGCTACGGGCTGGGCGGGACGGTCCCGGGCGGTCCGCTGGGTGCGCTGTTCACTCGCCTCCCGTTCGCCGCACTCGCCTGGCGCGCCCTCCGCCGGAGTCGGCTGGCGGCTTCCCTCGCCGTCCGGGGAATCGTCGGCCCGGGCAACGCGACGCCCGAACTCGTCGCGGACCTGCGGCGGGCGCTCGACAGGCCCGACGCGGGGCGGGCGTTCGAGGGGTTCCAGCGCAGCGAGGTGGGGATCGGCGGACTGCGGACGAACTACCTCGACCGCCTCCCAGCGCTCTCGACGCCGACGCTGTTCGTCCACGGCGAGCACGACCCGCTGGTCCCCGTCTCGTGGGCGGTGCGCGCGACGGTGCTGGCTCCCGACGCCACCCTCCGCGTCCTCGGGGGGTGCGGCCACTGGCCGCCGCGGGAGGCACCCGACCGGTTCCTCGGGTGTGTCGTCCCCTTCCTCGGCGAGTGAGCGGAGCGCCGACGCCAGAGGGGAAGTGTTTACTCAGAGCGCCGGGCACTCAGGTGTATGGAACTGGGGTCCGCCGACGCGTTCGACCGGATGGGGACGCTCGGCATCGAGGAGGAGTTCTTCGTCGTCGACGGGGAGGGTCGCCCCACCGCCGGTACGGACGAACTCGTGTACGGGTCGGACCCCCCCGACCTGCTGGTCGACCGGTTGGACCACGAACTGTTCAAGTTCGTCGTCGAGACGCAGACGCCCCTCATCGAGCGACCCGGCGACGCCCGCGACGCGTTGCTGGACGTGCGGGCGGCGCTGGTCGACCACGCGGCGGACCACGGCCTCGGCATCGCCGCCGCGGGCCTCCACCCCGCGGCGAAGTGGCGCGAACTCGACCACGCCGAGAAGCCCCGCTACCGGACCCAACTGGAGCGCATCCAGTACCCCCAGCACCGCAACACGACCGCGGGCCTCCACGTCCACGTCGGCGTGGACGACGCCGAGAAGGCGACGTGGGTGGCGAACGAACTCCGGTGGCACCTGCCGGTCGTGCTCGCGCTGTCGGCGAACTCGCCGTTCTGGAACGGCTTCGACACGGGGCTGGCGTCGGCGCGCGCCAAGATATTCGAGGCGCTCCCGAACACCGGGATGCCGACGACGTTCACCTCCTTCGCGGACTACCAGCGCCTCGAACGCCTGATGGTGGAGACGGAGTCCATCAGCGACCGGGGTGAACTCTGGTACGACGTGCGCCCGCACACCGGCCACGGAACCGTCGAGGTGCGCACGCCGGACGCCCAGACCGACCCCGACCGGGTGCTCGCGTTCGTCGAGTACGTCCACGCGCTGGTCGTCGACTACGCCGAACGCTACGAGGACTGTTCGGACCCGTGGGCCGACCGGAACACCGACGGCCACCGGCGCGAGACGCTCGACGAGAACAAGTGGCGGGCGACCCGGTGGGGCCGGGAGGCGTCGTTCATCGACCGCGAGTGCGAGTCGACGGTCGACCTCGCTACCGTCGTCGACCGGGAGGCCGACCGCCTCGGCGTCACCGGAATCCGCGAGGTGTACGACGCGGAGAGCGGCACCGCGATACAGCGCCGTCTGCGCGAGGAGGTAGGTCTCGACGCGCTCTGTTCGCACCTGCGACTCTGACCGTCCCCCGCACTACGCCTCGTCGCCGTCCCCGTCTCCACGTCCGTCTGCTCCGACGTCGGGGACCTGCGAGGTGACCGCGTCGAGGTCGGCGGGGTCGACCGTCGCCTCCGCGACCGACGCCTCGGCGTCGAAGCGCACGAGTGACGCGGTTTCGAGTGCCGGCAGGTGGCAGTGGAGGACCGTGGCGGCCGCGGCCGTCTCGGGGTCGTCCGGCCCGCTGGCCCGCGAGGAGGCATCGTGGTCGACGAGGACCTCGGCGAGGTCCGTGACGTCGACCGGTCCGTCGGCCGCACAGAGGTGTTCGAGGACGCCCCGGCGGTCCTCGTCTGCAATCGCCCGCAGGAGGCGGTCAGTCTCGGCGGACGAATCGGTGATGTCTGTGTCACTGAGTCTCATGTCGTGTCTCCCCCGTGGCCGCCGCTCCATCGGCCCGCGTCGGTCGCCACGGGCGGTTCGGCGGCGGTAGGAAATCGCCGCCCACCGACGAGATATTTACTACGACAGGGCACTAGTAATTATATGTTTCGGCGGCGTGCGGCGCCGAGGGCCGTTCTCCACGAGCGGATGTCCATAAATTTAACTCGGGGTGCTTCATCCTCCTACAGGATGGGTTTGAACGACGACGGAGTGCCGTCGGAGACGGACGGCCGTTCGCCGATTCGGTCGGAGGAGTTCCGGCCGGGAGCGACGGACCCGCTACACGTCGTCACCGACCTCCTCGCGAGCGAACTCGAGTCGTCGCCGCTCGAGTTGAACCCGCCGCTCGGTCGGGTGGTCGACTGGGACGCCGTCGTCACGCTGCTCGGCCGGTCGGGCGAGACCGGCACCGTCGAGTTCGTCCGGTTCACCTACGGCGACTACGAGGTGGAGATTCGCGGGTCCGGGTCGGTCTTCCTGTTCCAGAACTCGGAGTGACGGCCCCGTGACGGTCGGTGCCGGGACGAAAGCTGTGTTTCTCTGCACCCACACAGGTCGGACCCCGTGATCCGTCGATATCGCCGTCAGCACTCCTGTCCCGGTCTGTCCGTACCGCTCAGCACGCCGCGAAGCAAGGGTTTTTATTTGACAAATCCTTGGCTCCGGCTACGATTAGCATGTCCACGGACGAAACACCCGACGACCTCGGTGAGGACACCGAGAGCCCAGACCAGCGGTCGGTCCGTGACCGACTCGAAGCCGAGACCGACCGGGCGGTCGAGAGCCTCGACGACGGTCTCGTCGACCTGCTCGCGTGGGTCCTCGACACCGAGACCCGTGCTCGCATCTACATCTACCTCCGTGAGAATCCCGCCGCGACGAGCAACGAGATCGCCGAGGGGACCGGCCTCTACCCGAGTACGGTCCGGGAAGCGCTCGCCGAACTGAACGGCGAGGGGAAAGTCACCCGGAGCAAGCGCGAGTCCAGCGGTGCTGGGAACAACCCCTACGAGTACGTCGCCATCCCGCCGGGCGACCTCGTCGCGGACATCGTCGGGGAGATTCAAGAGGAACTGAACACGGTGTTCAACCTCGACGACCGCCTCGCCGACCGGACGAGCGAGGAGCGCCCGGTCAGAATCACGGTCGAACGCCCCGTCGAGAACGCGGCGGAGTCGGACGACGACTGACCTGCAGACGGAGAGCCGAAGGCATAAGCCACGGGACGCCGTGTCCCGAGGTATGCAAGTCGCGCTCGGGGGGACGTTCGACCCGGTGCACGACGGTCATCGGGCACTGTTCGAGCGAGCGTTCGAACTCGGAGACGTCACGGTCGGACTGACGAGCGACGACCTCGCGCCGAAGACGCGCAACGAGGCGCGTGCGGTCGTTCCCTTCGAGCGACGCAAGGAACGCCTCGAGTCCGAACTCCGGCCCATCGCGGAGCGACACGGCCGCGAGTTCGAGGTCCGTCGACTGGACGAACCGACCGGCATCGCCACGGAACCCCAGTTCGACTACCTCATCGTCTCGCCCGAAACCGTCGAGGGAGCACAGCGAGTGAACGACATCCGCGAGGAGAGCGGGGCCGACCCTCTCGAAATCGTCGTCGTCAATCACGTCCCCGCCGAGGACGGGGACCGCATCTCCTCGACGCGCATCGTCCGCGGCGAGATAGACGAACACGGCAATCTCACGCCCGAGGCCACCGGCCGCCCCTCGCCCGGCGGGAACTGAGCGCTTCGCGGCGTCACCCGAACAGGCGGGCGCGGACGGTTCGAAGCGTCCACCGGGCGATACTCGGGACCTGTCGGAGGAACCCCAGCCCCGTCACGCCCAGTTGCTTCCTGAAGTCGGCCGTGTCGTAGTAGAGGTGTTCCTCGCGCATCTTCCCGTCCTCGTAGCGAATCACCGCGGTGCCGTCTACGGCGACGCGGCGACCGGTCGGCGAGAGCGGGCCGTACGCACCGTCGAAGGTGCCCGTCGTCGTGTAGTACGTCATCACCGTCTCCCCCTCGCCCAGACCGAGGCGGGGTTCGACGTGGAGGTCCGGGAACGCTCGGACCGAGTCACGGATGTGCCGTTCCAGCGCGTCACGGCCGCGAATCGGGTCCGGGGCCGCCGGGTCGTGGAGGACGTAGTCGCGGTGGACCAGTTCGGGGATGGCGGTGTACTCGCGCCCGTTCCACACCTCCTCGGCGAACCGGCGGGCGATATCGACTGCGGCGTCGGTGCTGGTGGGTGAGTGTCGCGAACTCATCCGTCCCGGTAGGCCATGTCAAAAGATAACCCTGTCTGGTGGACGGGTCGCTACCAGCCGGGTCGTTTCAGCCCCGCCTCCTCGATGAGGCCCTTCCAGCGTTGCTGGACAGAGAGTCTGGAGACGCCGACGGCGTCGGCCACGTCGCCCTGCGAGCGTCGGTCGCCCTCGATGAGCGCGCCGACGTAGAGGCTGGCCGCGAGGGAGGGTTTCTTCGAGCGTTCGGATTCGGGGACCGTCGAGAGGAACAGGTCGACCGCTCGCGAGCGAGCCGAAGACGCCAGTTCGAGGCGGTCGGCCGCCCGGTCGAGGTCGGCGAGCCACTGCTCGTTCTCGACCTGGTCACGGGCGCGGTACATGGCTCTCCGTTCCCGGGGAGCGTACATAAGCCCTCGCCGTGGGCCGAAAGTCGTCGGGCGGTAACGACAGGTTCTTCTGCCGGTTCACGGTACGTGTGGGTGCGCGTGGGTAGCCAAGCCAGGAAACGGCGCAGCGCTTAGGACGCTGTCTCTCAGGAGTCCGCCGGTTCAAATCCGGTCCCACGCACTTCCTTCGCGAACGACAGTGAGCGAGGAGTGCAACGGCCGGATTTGGAGCAGGGAGGTCCCGACAGGGTTCGACCGAGGTTCAAATCCGGTCCCACCCATGTTCTGTCCGAGCGAAGCGGGGACGAACAGCGGGCGGGGCGATTTGAGCCAGACGAGACGAGCGCCAGCGAGTCTCGGCGAGGTTCAAATTCCGGTCCCACGCACTCTGCGACGCGACTCACCACGAGAGCGTAGAGAGTGCCGAACTGCTTCAGGGTGCTTCCCAGTCCTCTTGGAGGTGTTCGTCCGCGACGACCCTGTCCCGGAACATGTCGATGATGTCCATGAACTCCCGCAGTTCCCGTTCGGGGACGCCGACCTGATACAGCGTGGTCTTGATTTCGGTGCGCACCACGTCGAACTCCAATTCGGTGACCTCCAGTTCCTCATGTGCCTCCTTCATGCCGCGGCCGGGGTAGACCGCCGGGTCGCCGGGCCGCCAGAGTACTCGATGGCCCACGCCGTCACGAGGTACTTGAACCCGGGGTTGGGGAACTCCTCGTGGAAGTCGCGGACCGCGGGGTTCTGGTTGGCGGTGTCGTTCTCGTACAGTCGGTCGACGAGGTCGTCGACCGCGCCCGCGATGCCGTAGACGCCGCCGAAGCGTTCGTACAGCGACTCGCCTTCGTACTCGACGATGCGGTCTTCGTCGCCCGCCTCCCCCATGCTGTACGTTATCCTTTTACTATTAATCATTTGACACAATTCTGAACGCTCGCTAACAGTAGTGCGTGAACGTGCAAACGAGACGATAGGGAGGTCGCTGGGGGAGCGAGCGCTCAATGAAGTCTACGGGTGCGGAGACGTTCGGCGGGGAGTGGGTACCGTCTCCGACGAGGGGGACTGGCGGTCGGGGCCGGCCCGTCGCTGTGCGGGGAACGACGTGGGAGAGGAGAGACGAGCGGGGTGGGGGAACACGGTGGAGCGGTCGGGTCGGGGTGAAGCTACTCCCAGGCGGGTCGGTCGAGCGCCTTGCCGCACGCCCGTCGGACGCGCTCTGCGCGCATGCCGTCGGTGGTGAGGACGAGTGCGCCGGTCGGCGAGTACTCGACGAGTCCTGCCTCGGCCATCGCCGGGAGGTGGTTCTCTTCCAGGTCGGCGTGGACGAGGCGGTGGGTCTCGTCGGTGGTGGACTCCCCTCGCTCCCACGCGGCCAGTCGTGCCACGAGGTCGTGGACCGGCACCGGGTGGAAGTGCCGGACGAGGTCGGAGAGGACGTACCGACGCCGGTGGTTCGAGAGCGCCGAGAAGACGTTGTCGAGTTCGCGCTCTCGCTCGGGCGGAGATGCTTCGCTCAGAGACTGGTTGATCATCGCCATCACCTGACACTGCGTGTTACAGACAATCAATCTCTACATTCGACATCACTACTGTTCATATCACTTCCGCCTTCCTGTCAATGAAATAAAATTTCCCCTCTGTGGGGTCGCACGCCGTCGGTCGCTCGTCAGTTCTTGTGCGTGAACAGCAACACGTCCCCCTCGTGTGCGCCGACACAGAGGTCGAGGAGGCGGTCGAGTTCGAGGCTGTCGTACTCCCCGCCGCAGACGACGAGGTCGTCGAACGGGCGGTCGCAGGCGGGACAGGCCACGCTCACCGTGTTGCGGTAGGTCCGCACGGTCCCGACCGTCGAGGTGGGAGTGAGCGAGGCGACGAGTTCGTCGAATTCGTCGTCGTCCATGCGCGAGGGGCGGTCCCGTAGCTGAAAGGTCTTTCCCACCGACCGGACGCCCTGAAATCGTGCGTGCACTCCTGCCGCGGCGCGCGTCAGACGAGCGCAAGACGCCCGGAAAGGTTTTTCATAGCTAGGGCAGAGATGCTATTTATGTCTGCTCTGGGGGATTTGCTCGAGGATATCATCGAGGGGGTCGACGCCGTGTTTCTCTTCTCGCCGACCACCTCCTACTACGAGCGGTTCGTGGAACTGGAGGACATTCCGGTGGTGGTCGTCGCCCCCGACAACGCCGTCGGCGCGGAACGACACGTCGAACTCCCCCTCGACTTCGCGGATGTGAAAGAGCGCATCCGCTTTGGCATCGAGGGCGGCATCGACCACGACTACATCGACGACGGGGCCATCGTCGCCTGCGCCACGCGCCTGTTCGACGACAGCGTCGACACCGTCACGCGCGTCAACGCCGGGGAGTTCGCCCGTTCGGGCGTCTACGGCCTGTTCGTCGCCTCGCGTGCGGACCCCGGCGTCATCCGGGACGTCCTCGACGTGACCATCGAACTGGGTAAGAAGGGCCAGAAGGGCAAGCAGGTGGGCGCGCTGTTCGTCGTCGGCGACGCGGGCAAGGTGATGAACAAGTCCCGGTCGCTGTCGTACAACCCCTTCGAGAAGTCCCACGTCCACGTCGGCGACCCCATCGTGAACGTGATGCTGAAGGAGTTCTCTCGCCTCGACGGCGCGTTCGTCATCTCGGACTCGGGCAAGATCGTCAGCGCCTACCGCTACCTCGAACCCTCCGCGGAGGGCACCGACATCCCGAAGGGCCTCGGCGCTCGCCACATGGCGGCGGCCGCCATCACGCGCGATACGAACGCCATCGCCATCGTCCTCTCGGAGAGCGACGGCCTCGTGCGGGCGTTCACGGGCGGGGAACTCATCCTCGAACTGGACCCGGAGGACTACTGATGCAGGTCAGCAGGTTCGCACAGGACGTCCTGCGGTTCGTCTCTGACTCGCTCGCGCCCCTGCTGGTCCTCGTCGTCGGCCTCATCGCCGGCTTCCTCGTCGGGCGCTTCGTGCGCCGACTGATGGTCACCATCGGCCTCCCGCGCGCCGTCGAGGGGACGACGTTCGAGCGCACCGCCCAGCGACTCGGCACCTCGACGGTGAGCTTCATCGCCACGCTCGTCACCCTGTTCATCTACCTCGCGACCATCGCGGCGGCCCTCGAACTCGCCGGTCTGCTGGAGACGCGCCTCTCGCTCATCGCCTTCGCGGGCTACCTCCCGCAGGTGTTCGCCGCCGTCCTCATCGTCATCGTCGGCCTCGTCGCCGGCGACAAGGCGGAGGTGGCGACCCGCGAGCGACTGGAGAGCGTCAAGCTCACCGAGGTGAACGTCCTCCCCCTCGCCGTCAAGTACAGCGTCTACTACATCGCGGCGCTCATCGCCCTCGCGGAACTGGGCCTCGCCATCGGCGCGTTGCTCGTCCTCCTCGGGGGGTACCTCTTCGCCGTCGTCGTCTTCGGCGGCCTCGCGCTGAAGGACGTCCTCGCCGCCGGCGCGTCGGGCGTCTACCTCCTGCTCACCCAGCCCTACGGCATCGGCGACGAGGTGCGCGTCGACGGCCACCGGGGCATCGTTCAGGAGGTGGACGTGTTCGTCACGACCATCGAGAGCGACACCGAGGAGTTCGTCCTCCCCAACCACCTCGTCTTCCGGTCGGGTATCGTCCGCTACCGCTGACCCGTCGAATCAGTCGTCGGGTCCTTCGACCCGCGAAACCTCCCGTGCGGGCACCCCCGCCACCGTCGTGTGTGCCGGCACGTCCGCCGCCACGAGCGAGTTCGCGGCCACCCGCGCCCCCTCGCCGATGTGGACGCCGGGGAGGACGATGGCCCCCGCGCCGACCATCGCGCGTTCGCCGACCACCACCTCCCCCGTCCGGTACTCCTCTTGCAGGAACTCGTGACAGAGGAGGGTCGCGTCGTAGCCGACGATGCAGTGGTCTCTCAGTACTACTAACTCCGGCCAGAACACGTCCGGCGTCGCCTCCAAGCCCCACGAGACGCCCTCACCGACGGTGACGCCCAGTCGCCGGAGCGCCCAGTTCTTCACCCGGAGGAAGGGCGCGAGGCGGGCGACGAGGACCAGCAGGTAGTTGAACACGATGCGCCCGAGGGACTTCGCCTCGGGCCAGTGCCACAGCGAGTTGCGCGGGCCGGGCGTGGGGTGGCTGGTGGTCCGGGCGTGGCGGCCACCGCCGTCGATGTCGTCGGTCACAGTCGCGATTCGGCGGGCGGGATTATGAAGCCGTCCGCCACGCCACCCGTCTCGGCTTCGACTGCCTCACCGCTCGACCGCCCAGAACCGGACGCTCTGGGGCACCTTCCAGAGCACGTCGGGCAGTCGCTGTCGGCGGGGTCGTTCTCCACTGGCGACTCTCGAACGGCCTGCGAAATCAGTATTCCCCAGGGGCGGTTCGTGGTAGCACGCCGGGGCGTCGGACGGCTACCCGCGCAGTTCCGCGACGTGGTCCAGACGGCGCTGGAGGAGGTCCTCGGTCCCGATGTCGTGCCTGACCCGGAGTCCGTCGCCGACGGCGGAGAGCGTCCCCTCCGCTATCTCCTCGGCCTCGGCGATGGTGTCGGCGACGCCGACGACGGCGAACGACCGCGAGGTGGTCGTGTAGATTCCGTCGTCGCGTTCGTCCACGCTGGCGTAGAACAGCAGCGCTTCCCCCACCGAGTCCTCGTCGACGCTCACCTTCACGCCCCCTTCGGGGTCCTCGGGGTAGCCGGCGGGGACGGCGTACTTGCACACCGTCGCCTCGGCACTGAAGACGAGTTCCGGGAGCGGTTCGCCCTCGCGGGCCGCCACGAGGACGTCCACGAGGTCCGTCTCGAGGACCGGGAGGGTGTTCATCGCCTCGGGGTCGCCGAAGCGGGCGTTGAACTCGACGACCTTCACGCCCTCGGCGGTGAGCATGAACTGGCCGTAGAGGACGCCCTTGTAGTCGTCGAGGGCGTCGACGGTGGCTTCGAGAATCGACACCGCCTCGCCGTAGTCCTCGTCGGAGTCCTCGTCGGTCATGAACGGGAGCGCGAAGTCGGCGTCGGAGTACGACCCCATCCCGCCCGTGTTCGGCCCCTCGTCGCCCTCGTAGGCGCGCTTGTGGTCCTGGACGGCGGGCGATATCTGCAGGTCGCCGTTGGCGACGAACGCCTGCACGGTGAACTCCTCGCCGACGAGTCGCTCTTCGAGGACGATTCGGTCGTGGCCCGACTCGCGGAGGTACGCCTTGGCCTCCTCCTTCGTCACCTGGTCGCCGGTGACCCGGACGCCCTTGCCCCCGGTGAGGCCCGCGGGCTTGACCGCGAGGTCACCGTCGTAGTCGTCGAGGTACTCGCAGGCCGCCTCCACGTCGTCGAACGTCTCGAAGTCGGGACAGCCCGGAATCCCCTCCTCGCGCATGAACCGCCGCTGGAAGGCCTTGTCCGTCTCGATGCGGGCCTGCTCGGCGTGCGGACCGAAGGCGTACACCCCGGCGTCGTCAAGTGCGTCGGCGACGCCTGCCGCGAGGGGTGCCTCCGGGCCGACGACGGCGAGGTCGGCGTCCACCGACTCGGCGTAGGCGACGACGGCCTCGGGGTCGGTCTCGTCCAGTTGCTCGACGCCCTCGGCGAGACGCGCGATACCGGGGTTACGATTCGACGCGCAGGCGTAGAGGTCCGTGTCGTCCGCCAGCGAACGGGCGATGGCGTGTTCCCGGCCGCCGCCGCCGACGAGGAGTACGGTCTCGGTCATACGCGGCAAGGGTAGACATACGAGTGTAAAGGTTGTTCTTCCGGCGACCGAATCTGTGCAGGTTCGTGCCCATCCGGTCGTCTGGTCGGCGCGCGACTCGCGCCGCCCGGACGGCCACCGATTTAGGGCTCGCATCCCGACGTAGGAGTATGACCCCCACAGACAGGAACCGGCTGGACGAGGAGGCCAGTCCGTACCTCCGCCAGCACGCGGACAACCCGGTCAACTGGCAGCCGTGGGACGAGGAGGCCCTCGCGGCCGCGAAGGAACGCGACGTGCCCATCTTCCTCTCCATCGGCTACTCGGCGTGTCACTGGTGTCACGTCATGGAGGAGGAGAGCTTCGAGGACGAGGACGTCGCCGAGACGCTCAACGAACACTTCGTCCCCATCAAGGTCGACCGGGAGGAGCGCCCGGACATCGACCAGTTGTACATCACCATCTGCCAACTGGTCCGCGGGAACGCGGGGTGGCCCCTCTCGGTGTGGCTCACGCCCGAGGGCAAACCGTTCTTCGTCGGGACGTACTTCCCGCCCGAACCGCGACAGGGGATGCCCGCGTTCGGCCAGTTGCTCGAAGATGTCGCCGCCTCGTGGCAGGACCCGGAGGACCGCCCGGAGATGGAGAACCGCGCCGAGCAGTGGACCCGCGCCATCGAGGGGGAACTCGAAGAGGTGCCCGACCCGCGGGACGTGCCCGAGGCGGGCTTCGTCGACCGGGTGGCACAGGCCGCCGTCAGGAGCGCCGACCGGGAACACGGCGGGTTCGGCGAGGGCCAGAAGTTCCCGCAACCGGGCCGAATCCACGCCCTCATGCGCGGGTTCGACGCCACCGGGCGGGGGGTGTACCGCGACGTGGTCGACGAGACGCTGACCGCGATGGCCCACGGCGGCCTCTACGACCACGTCGGCGGGGGCTTCCACCGCTACACGACCGACCGCGAGTGGATCGTCCCGCACTTCGAGAAGATGCTCTACGACCAGGCCGAAATCGGCCGGGCCATGCTGGAGGGTTACCGACTCACCGGTCGGGAGCGCTACGCCGACGCCGCCCGCGGGACCCTCGACTTCGTCGCCCGCGAACTCACCCACGACGAGGGCGGGTTCTTCTCGACGCTCGACGCCCGCTCCGGCGGCGAGGAGGGGACCTACTACGTCTGGACGCCCGAGACGGCCCACGACGCGATCAGCGACGAGACGACGGCGGACCTGTTCTGCGCCCGCTACGGCGTCACCGACCGCGGGAACTTCGAGGACCGCCAGACGGTCCTCACCGTCTCGGCCACCGTCGAGGACCTCGCCGGGGAGTTCGACCTGTCGCCCGAGGCGGTCCGCGAGCGACTCGCCGACGCCCGCGAGGCGGCGTTCGTGGCCCGTGAACGACGTACGCGCCCCGCCCGCGACGAGAAGGTGCTCGCGGGGTGGAACGGCCTCATGATTTCGGCGTTCGCGGAGGGGTCCCTGACCTTCGGCGAGGGGTACGCCGAGACGGCCGCGGACGCCCTCGCGTTCGTTCGTGACCGACTCTGGGACGACGACGAGGAGGTCCTCTACCGGCGGTTCAAGGACGGCGAGACGGCCATCCGCGGGTATCTGGAGGACTACGCCTTCCTCGGTCGAGGGGCGCTGGACCTGTATCAGGCGACGGGCGACCCAGACCACCTCGCGTTCGCGCTCACCCTCGGGCGGGCCATCGAACGGGAGTTCTGGGACGCGGACTCGGGAACGCTCTACTTCACCGCCGCCAGCGGGGAGTCGCTGGTCGCCCGGCCGCAGGAGCGCACGGACCACTCGACGCCCTCCAGTTCGGGCGTCGCCGTCTCCCTGTTCCTCTCGCTCGACGCCTTCGCACCCCACGAGCGGTTCCGCGACGTCGCGGAGCGGACGCTGGAGACGAACGCGCAACTGGTCGAGTCGAACCCGCTCGGGCACGCCGGCCTCGCCCTCGCCGCCGACGAGTTCCGCGCGGGTCACGTCGAACTCACCGTCGCCGCCGACGCCCTGCCCGACGACTGGCGCGAGGCGGTCGGCCGGACCTACCTCCCGCGCCGCCTGCTGACCGTGCGCCCGCCGACGGCGGACGGACTGGGCGAGTGGCTGGACAAACTGGGGCTGGACGAGGCACCGCCCATCTGGGCCGGACGGGAGGCGCGGAACGGACCGACCGTCTACCTCTGCGAGGACTTCACCTGCTCGCCACCGCAGTCTGACATCGAGGACGCCCTCGACTGGCGGGGGAGCGACGAGTAGTCCGGTCACGCCCGCCCGGGGAGACGCGGCGGGCGACTGAACAGGCCGTCGGCGACGAGTGCGGCACCGACGAGGGAGGCGGCGGTCAGCGCACTCCGCGTCGGGACCGGGAGGAACTGACTGGCCACGAGGGCGAGATAGAACGCCGCCGGGATGGCCGCCAGCAGGTGGTCGTAGCGCGTAAGCGAGGGTAGTCGACTGACGATGCCCGTGTCGGTGTCGTCACTCCCGGACATAGGACTCACCTCGGCGTCACCTTTCGACGCTCGGGAGAAAAAACCTGACGCCGGTGGCGCCCGGGCCCTACCGTTCGCCGCGGAGGTGTTCCGCGACGAACACCGCGATGGGCACGTCCGCGTCCTCGACGAAGCGGAGCTGCTCCTCCCCAGCGCGTTCGACCACCACGGTCGGGATGAACTCGATGCCGTACTCCTCGACGCCGGGGCCGACCTTCTCGCCGTCCTCCTTCTCGACGGGGAAGTGCTCGATGCGGTCGTCGCTCACGTCGGCGGCGTCGAGGGCGGCGGCGAAATCCGGTAACTGCTTCCGACAGTCCTTGCACCAGTCGCCGCCCCACACCTTGTACGTCACGTCGTCGTGTTCGCGGAGGGTTTCGACGGTGTCCTCGTACGCGCCGGCCGTCCAGACCGGGTTGGGCGACATGGTCTCCAGTTGCATTACCCCCGATTGCCGACCGAACGGTTTAACGCCGACGTTCGCGGCGTATCCTCCTCACGCCTCCTCGTCTCGGCTGAGGCGGTCGCGCAGGGCGGTCAGGAGCAGGTGACGGTGACAGCGCTTCGAGTCGCCCTCGAAACAGACGAGCACGAGGTCCTCGCCGTCCCGCAGGCGTGCGTCGAGCGCGTCGAGGGCGTCCCGCGCCTCCGGGGAGTCGAGGTGGTCGCGGTAGCGGTCCTCGAAGCCCACCTCCTCCCACGCGGCGTTGTGCGCGCCCTCGTCGCACATCCCGGCCATCTTCAGGTCCTCGTAGCGGGTCTTCGTCTCGTCGAGGAGGGATTCTGGTGGACCGAGCGCGGGGACGTTCTCGTCGGTCAGCGCGTGGAACCACCCCGGCGGGCGTCGGACGACGCCGACGAGCGTCGCGTCCGGGAACGAGACGAGGTCGTGCTGGATGGCGGCGGCGTACGTCTCTTCGACGCTCCCTCCCTCGGTGTCGGTCCCGGCCGCTCCGTCGGTCATGTGGTGGTCGAGTCGGTGTCCCCACAAAGGTCTGTCGCCGCCGTGCGCTCGCCGTACACCGGGTTGCGGGCTTCGCCACGCCTTTACTGGCGCGGGAGGTAGGCCGGGCATGGACGACAGCGTCCTCGACACGGTCGGCTCGCCGCTGGTCCGGGTGGCCTCGCCGCCCGGCGCGACGGTGGCCGCGAAAGTGGAGTCGCGAAACCCCGGCGGGAGCGCGAAGGACCGCCCCGCGCTGGCGATGGTCGAGGCCGCCGAGGACGACGGCATCCTCGAACCGGGCGACAGCATCGTCGAGGCGACGAGCGGCAACACCGGCATCGGCATCGCGATGGTCGCCGCCGCGAAGGGCTACGACTGCACCATCGTCATGCCGGCCTCGAAGTCGCCCGAGCGCCAGCGCATCATGCGAGCGTACGGCGCGACGCTCGAACTCGTCGAGGGGACCATCTCGGACGCGAACGACCTCGCGGACCAGCTAGCCGAACAGGGGATGGTCCAGCTCTCGCAGTTCGACAACCCGGCGAACCCGGAGGCCCACTACCACACCACGGGCCCCGAAATCCTCGACCAGGTGGGCGACCGCTCCATCGACGCCCTCGTCGCCGGCGTCGGGACGGGCGGCACCATCTCCGGTATCGCTCGCCGCCTCCGCGAGGAACACCCCGACCTGGAGGTGGTCGCAGTCGAACCCGACGACAACGCGCCCCTCTCGGGGGGCGAGATGGGCGGCGACCGCTTCCAGGGGATGGGGCCGGGGTTCGTCTCGCCGAACCTCGACACCGACCTCGTGGACTCGGTGGAGACCGTCTCGCTCGAAGCCGCTGAGGAGGAGTGTCGCCGCCTCGCCAGCGAGGAGGGACTGCTGGTCGGCCAGTCGAGCGGCGCGTCGAACGTCGCCGCCCGCCGGGTGGCCGCCCGCCTCGCCGACCCGGACGCCGACTGCCCCGAGACACCGGACGCCCCGGAACCGGACCGCGACTCCGAGCAGTTGCCACTCTCGCCGGAGGCGCGGGGCGAGGGGACCGACGGCGGGTCGGCGCAGAGAGGCGACGAGGACTCCGACGACGGCGAGTGCCCCCTCGTCGTGACGGTGTTCTGGGACAGCGGCGAGCGCTACATGTCGACGGGGCTGTTCGACTGAGCGCCCGCTCCGACCTGTTCTTCCAGCACGCGCGACCGGCTACGGAGCAACGTCCGCAGGTGGTCCGCGTCCGCGACTGTGTTCAACTCTCCGTTCGGGAGGCGCTCGGCGAGCGACCGGGCGTCCGCGACCGGGACGTTCGTGTCGCGGTCGCCGTGCCAGCACCGGACGGGGGGTCCGATTCCGTCGAGCAGGTCCGTCCACGGCTGTTCGAGCAGGCGGAACTCCTCGACCGCTCCGGCGGCGCCGCCGGCGAACGCCTCGACGAAGTCCCGGCGGACCACCTCGGCAGCGTCGGCCGGGACCGCCCCGCACCCGCCGGTCGTGTACTGCGAGACGACGGCCGACGGCGAGGTCCGCGCCGCGACCCACGCCTGCCCGCGGAACAGCGCCCTGAGGACCGGGGGCGTGCACTCGGCCATCGTCGCCAGTGCGCGCTGGACTGCGGGTGGGTTCTCCCGGCGCAGCGACGGCGGGACGGCTCCGGCGACGACGTCGACCTCACGGACACGCTCGGGGCGAGTCGCGGCGGCGGCCAGCGCGTGTGGCCCACCACCTGAGACCCCGACCAGCCCCGCCCGCGGGATGCCGGCGTCGTCCAGCACCGCGGCGACGAACTCGCCGGTATCCGTCAGTTCCCGTCGGCACCACGGCGGGGAACGCCCGTAGCCCGGCCGGTCGATGGCGAGGAGGCGGACGCCGAGGCGCGTCGCGTCTGCGTCGAACAGCGACCCGAGTAGGCGGGACCCGGGCGTCCCGTGGAGGAAGACCACCGGCGAACCGTCAGGGGGACCGTACTCCGTGTAGGCGACGTCGGGACGTCCGGCGACGGGGGCCGACCGGAGAACCGCCGCCGCCCGCGGCCCCGACTGTCGTGTCGTGTGCTCTGCCATCGAGGGGGGTTTCCGGCGCCAGCCACGAGTACCCGGCGCCGAACCTGTGCGGTGATTTATCCGATACCGGGCGCGACTCCCTGCCCGTGAGACGAGTCACCTTCGCCGTCGCCTACCCGCCCGATCTGCGCCACCCGCTACACTGCCGGTTGCTGGACGCGGACGGGGCGGAACGGGCGGAGCTACTGACCTGGGGGCCGACGGCGAATGTGACGGCGCTCCTCTGGGTCGACGGCGGGCGGGCGGTGGCCCGTGACCTCCTCGGGGCCGTTGGATCGCTCACGACGGCGCAGTTCGTCGCCGGCGACGGCGGAACCTACGCGTTCGTCCACCAGCGCGAGTACGGGTTCGACGACGCCGTGATGGCCCTCGTCTCGCGCTCCCGAGTGGCGTTCCTCCCGCCGGTGACGTTCCTCGATGGCGGGGTCGTCGAGTTCGATGCGGCCGGCGAGTCGGGCGCCCTGAGCGAGTTCTACGAGGGCCTGGACGAACTCGGATCCGTGACCGTCGAGCGGGTCGGTGACGTCGAGCGCGGCCGGACGGCGCACCCGGAACGTCTCACCGACAGGCAGCGGTCGGCGCTGGAGACGGCCGTCGCCGCGGGCTACTACGACGTCCCCCGGACGGGGAGCGTCAGGGAGGTGGCCGCGGAACTCGACTGTGCGGCGAGTACTGCCGGGGAGCTCCTTCGGAAGGCGGAAGCGGCCGTCGTTAGCGGGTACGTCGGGGTGGCGTAGCGGTCAGTCCAGCCGATCCGCGACGGCCTCCAACTGTGCTCGTCGCTCGGCCAGCGCCCCGTCCCGGAGGTCGACCTCCGCGTCCGTGGGGCAGGCCACCTCCGGGACTCCCGTGGTGTTCCCGTCCTCGTCGAGGGCGACGAAGGTGAAGAAAGAACTCGTCGTCTCGCGGTCCGGTTGGTCGCTCCGGGGGTTCTCCGCGTGGACGTCAACCTTCACGTCGAGGCTGGTCCGGCCCGTTGAGAAGACGTACCCCTCCACGACGACCACCTCGCCGAGTTCGATGGGCGAGATGAAGTCCACGTGGTCCATCGAGGCGGTGACGACCTGGTTGCTGGCGAAGCGCATCGCGGCGACGGCGCCGCAGATGTCCATCCAGTTCAGGACGGCACCCCCCAGCGCGCGTCCGAGGTTGTTCGTGTCGTTGGGCAGGAGGATTTCGGTCATCTCCGTGTACGAGTCGAGCAGTGGGACCGCGTCCATACTCGGGACTCGCCGCCCCCTCGGTTAGCCTTCACGGGTCGCCGGGACCGCGCTTCGCTCCACGGGTCCCGAAAACAACTGCTCGTCGGTGGACTCGCTGGGGTGAACTGGACGATTTATATTCATCCGCTCCATACCTGAACCGTTCTGTGTGATGGCCGACGCCGACCGACGGCGGGAGCGCCGCGTCCGGCGCACACCCGGCCCGAGTCTCACAGTCCGGAATCATCTCGAAACACGCGCGAACCAACAGAGCAGTGGAGTCGCCCACCTGACCGGACGAGTACGTCGTCGAGGTGGACGGTAGTGAGAACGTCAGCGATGCCGCCGTGGAGGCGCTGGCGGCCGTGAGCGACGAGACGTCGCCGTCGCTCCACGACATCGTCGACCCGGACGCGCTCGACTCGCTGTTCGCCCCGCGGTTCGGCGGCACGAAGCGCGAGGGGGGTTCGTGGTGTTCGACCACGAGGAATACCGCTTCGTCGTCGACAGCGCCGCCGGCGTGAGCGTCCGCCGTCGCGCGTAGTGCGGCACTTTTCGACTGCGATACTGGTATCAAGCCGGAGTTGGTACCGGAGGACAATGAGCGAGCAGGCCACTGAACGTGGCAGCGTCCGCGTCGTGGGAACCGCCCACGTCTCTGCGGACAGCGTCGAGGAGGTCGAGCGGGTCATCGAGAGCGAGCGCCCGGACGTCGTGGCCGTCGAACTGGACGAGGGCCGTTACCGACAGATGAAGGGCGACGGTCCCGAGGACCTCGACGCCGGCGACCTGCTCCGGGGTAACACCGTCTTTCAGTTTCTCGCGTACTGGATGCTCTCGTACGTCCAGGCGCGCCTCGGCGACGAGTTCGACATCAAACCCGGCGCGGACATGCTCGCGGCGGTCGAGACCGCAGAGGAACACGGCCTCGACGTGGCGCTCGTCGACCGCGACATCCAGGTAACCATCCAGCGCTTCTGGGCGCGGCTCACCGGGACGGAGAAACTGAAGCTCGTCGGCGGACTGGCGATGAGCGTCGCCCCGCCGACGCAGGTGGGGGCGATGGTCGGCGCGGCCGCCGGCCTCTTCGTCGGCCTCCTCGCCGGGACCGTCGGCGCTGGGTTCCTCGGTCTGAACACTCTCGCCGCCGCGCTCGGGTCGAGCGCGGGCGTACTCGGCGGCCTCGTCGCCGGCGTCGGCATCGCGCTCCTCCTGCTCGTGTTCGTCGGGGGGCTGCTCCCCGGCGACTTCCTGACGCGGGCGGTGACGAGCCTCGTCGTCGGCCTCACCCTCGGCGTCGGCCTGTGGGTCACCGGCGGCCTCGCCGTCGGCCCGGTCGACCTCTCGGCCGACGCGCTGGCGACGCTCGGTCGCGGGTCGGCGACGCTCCTCGTCGGCGTCGGCCTGAGCGTCCTCTTTCTCGCGTCGGTCGGGACCCTGCTCGGGGCGGCCCTCGCTGCGAGCCTCGACTCCGAGGCCGCCGAGTACGAGGACTTCGACATGTCGTCGCTGACCGACCGGGACGTGGTGAGTGTGATGATGGAGGAGTTCCGGCGGTTCTCGCCGGGCGGGGCGGAGGCGCTCATCGACGAGCGGGACGCCTACATCGCCCACAACCTCGTCTCCCTGCGCGAGTCGGGCAAGCACGTCGTCGCCGTCGTCGGCGCGGGCCACCGCGCGGGCATCGAGCGCTACCTCGAGAACCCGGAGACGCTCCCGCCGATGGACTCCATCTCCGGGCGGACCGCGGGCAAGCGCTTCTCGCTGTACAAGGTGTTCGGCTACCTGTTCACCGTCGGCTTCGCCGTCGCCTTCCTCCTGCTGGCGATGGCGGGCGCACAGAACCGCTTCCTGCTGGAGCTGTTCGTCGCGTGGTTCCTGTTCAACGGCGTCTTCGCGTTCGGGCTGGCCCGCCTCGCGGGCGCCCACTGGACGAGCGCGGGCGTCGGCGGGGCAATCGCGTGGCTCACGAGCGTCAACCCGCTGCTCGCGCCGGGATGGTTCGCGGGCTACGTCGAACTGCGCTACACGGAGGTGAACGTCGCCGACGTCTCCACGCTCAACGACCTCCTGAAGGACGAGGAGGCACCCCTCGGCGACCTCGTCGCCCGGATGCGGGCCGTCCCCCTGTTTCGCCTCATCCTCGTCGTCGCGCTGACGAACGTGGGCAGCATGATCGCGAGCGTCCTCTTCCCGTTCGTCGTCCTCCCGTACCTCTCACAGGACGTGGGGAGCATCGCGGGCGTCGTCGACCTGATGGTACAGGGCGCGCGAAACAGCATCGACCTCATCCTGAACGCGCTATGAACGTCAGATTCAGCTCCCGCGAACTGCTGGACCTCGCGATAGCGTGGGTCGCCCTCGGCATCGCGTTCTCGTTCTTCCTCCAGCGGAGCCTCGCGACCGGACTGCTCGCCGGGCGCTTCCCGGCGGGCGAGGCGCTCGTGACTCTCGCGCTCTCGATGGCGACGGTGGGCGTCGGCTTCCTGCTCCACGAACTCGCGCACAAGGTGGTCGCCATCCGATTCGGCCAGATAGCGGAGTTCCGCGCCGACTACGGGATGCTCGCGCTCGCCATCGGGGCGGGGCTGGCGGGCTTCCTCTTCGCCGCGCCGGGGGCGGTCTACCACGGCGGCCGGCGCGTCACGGCCCGACAGAACGGCCTCATCGCCCTCGCGGGGCCGCTGACGAACGTCGTCCTCGTCGGCCTGTTCGTCCCCCTGCTGTTCGTCGGCCCGCTGGCGGCGGTGGGGCGCCTCGGCGTCGCCATCAACGCCCTGCTCGCCGGGTTCAACATGATTCCGTTCGGCCCGCTCGACGGGAAGAAGGTCCTCAGCTGGTCGAAGGCCGTCTTCGCCGCGTCGTTCCTGCTGTGTGCCGGCCTCGCCGCGTTCGGCCTCCTGTTCGTCGGACTGATCTGACCGCGGGGAAAGACCTACCACCCCGTTCGGTGTACGGTCGATCATGTCCCCGAACCGAACGGAGCCGCTGTTCGACCTGACCGTCACGCTCGCGAGTGCGGTGGTGTTCGCGGCGTACATGCTCGGCGTGTTCCTCGACCCCATGTCGGCCGCGACCGTCGGAGCCGCCGTCGTCGCGGGCCTCGCCGTCGTCCTCGCGCCGCGCGGTGCCAGAGTCGCCCCCGCCGTCGTCGGCGTTGCCGGCGTCCTCCTCGCGGGGTACGTCGTCCCGTGGGCCGTCTTCGAGGGTCTCGTCGTCGACGCCGGCGCCTCGACCGAACCGTACCTCGCGGCCCTCGGGTCGCTGGCCGTCCTCGCGTCGCTGTTCGCCGTCCTCCGCGTCACCGCCCGTCCGGGGTCGCGGTCGGCCCCGCCGGTCTGAAACCGCGGACCCGACTCCGCGCATCGGTGTGTTTTTGCCTCCCGTCGCCGCCCACTCCCTCATGAGCGAGGACGCTGACCGCGAGGGCACGGGGAACGACGGACGCGGGGACGAGAGCGAGGGGATGACCTACTCGGACGCGGGCGTCGACATCGCCGACAGCGAGGCGGCGACGGCCGCACTCGTCTCCGCGGTGGGGGAGTTCGAGGGCGACTACGCCGGTCTGCTGGACATCGGCGACCGCTACCTCGCGCTCGCGACCGACGGCGTCGGCACGAAGTTGCTCGTCGCGGAGGCGATGGGCGACTACACCACCATCGGCATCGACTGCATCGCGATGAACGCGAACGACCTCGTCGCGGCGGGCGTCGACCCCGTCGCGTTCGTGGACTACCTCGCCGTGGACGTGCCCGACGACGACGTGGCCGAACAGGTCGGGACGGGCCTCTCTGCGGGCGCGGCCGAGGCAGGCGTCACCCTCGTCGGTGGCGAGACGGCCGTGATGCCCGAGGTCATCAAGGGACTGGACCTCGCGGGCACCTGCGCCGGTCTCGCCCCCAAGGACGCCGTCTTCTCCGGCGCGGCCGAGGTGGGCGACGCCCTCGTGGGCTTCCCGGCCTCGGGCATCCACTCGAACGGCCTGACGCTGGCGCGGAAGGCCGCGACGAAGAACCACGACTTCACCGACGCGTTCCCCCTCGACGAGTCGAAGACGGTCGGCGAGGTCCTCCTGGAACCGACGCGCATCTACGCGGACCTGCTCGACCCCCTCCGGGAGCACGACGCGAACGCCGCCGCGCACGTCACCGGCGGCGGGTGGACGAACCTCTCGCGGATGGGGGCGTTCCGCTACGTCGTCGAGGACGCCCTCGACCCGCACCCCGTCTTCGAGTTCGTCCAGCGCGAGGGGGACGTCGACGACGAGGAGATGTACCGGACGTTCAACATGGGGACGGGCTTCGTCGCCGCCCTCGCACCCGAGGACGCCGAGGCGCTGACCGACGAGACCGACGGCGAGGTCGTCGGGCGCGTGGCCGAGGGGTCCGGCATCGAGGTGGCTGGCCTGTCCCTCGAGTGAGCGGGGCTATCCGTCGGTGCCGAACGCACGGCGGACCGACTGAACGCCCGCGACGGTCAGCGACAGGCCGGTGAGGAGCAGTGCGACCCGGACTGGCGCGCCCGGTGAACTGGTGACACACTCCGCGTAGCCCGCCCCCTGCGAGCAGAGGCGTGCCGGGAACGTCGCGCCCAGCACGAGCGCGAGCGTCCCCCCGAGGAGGAGCGCCGTCCCCATCGCGAGGCGCGTCCCGCCCCGCCGCCGTCGCTCCAGTCGACACCACGCGGCCGCCAGTTTGCGCCGGTCGGTTCCGGGGTCCATGGCACCCCGTGGTGAGTGATGTCAACACAAAACACTGTCGGCGCTGAACCATTTATCTCTCCCACCACTCTGGGTGACGCATGGCCCCGCCGCCCACCACGGATATGCTGGTCGTCTTCGGCGTCGTCCTCGCCGCCGTGACGCTGTTCGTCACCGAGCGCATCCCGCCGGACATCACGGCCATCGGCGTCGTCGTGGCGCTGGTCGCGCTCGGTCCGTGGACAGGCATCGCCCCCGACGACGCCATCTCGGGGTTCTCGAACGCGGCCACCGTCACCATCCTCGCCATGTACATCCTGAGCGCGGGCGTCCAGGAGACGGGGGCCATCCAGCGACTCGGCGCGCGGGTCGCCGTGTTCACGAGGGGGAACGCCCGGCGACTCCTCGGGACGACAGTGGGCTTGACGGGGACGCTCGCGGGGTTCATCAACAACACGCCGGTCGTCGCCATGTTCATCCCGATGGTGACCGACCTCGCAGACGAGAGCCACCTCTCGCCGTCGAAACTGCTGATTCCCCTCTCCTATGCCTCGATGCTCGGTGGCGTCCTGACGCTCATCGGCACCGCGACGAACATCCTCGCGAGCGACGTGGCGGCCGGACTCGGCGTGCCGAACACGCCCTTCTCGATGTTCCAGTTCACCCCGCTCGGCGTCCTCGTCCTCGTCGTCGGCATCGCGTACCTCATGACCGTGGGCCAGTGGCTCCTCCCCGAGCGAATCCACCCGGTCGACCTCACGGCCGAGTTCGACCTCGACGACTACCTCTGGCGGGTGTACGTCCGCCGGAACTCCCCGCTCGTGGGCCAGACCGTCGCCGAGGCCCTCCCGCGCATCGACGCGGACGTGGACGTCATCCAGATCGTCCGGGGCGCGGAGACGTACGTCGCGCCCGCAAGCGACCGCGAGATAGAGCCACAGGACGTGCTGACGGTGCGGGGGAGCGACGACGCGGTGGCCGCGTTCGTCGGCCTCGCGTCGCTCCGTCGCCTCCCGCGCGCGGACGTGACGGAGGACGAACTCGCCGACCCCGAACGACGCGGGACGCTCGTCGAGGTGGTGGTGCCGTCGGACTCGTCGCTCGTGGGGCGCACCGTCGCGGAGGCCCGCCTGCGAGAACGGTTCAGCACGACGGTCCTCGCGGTCCGTCGCGGGAGGGAGGTGGTCCACGAGGACCTCGCGACCGTCACGCTGAACGACGGTGACGGGTTGCTCCTGCACACGACCAAGGCGATGGTCGAGGTGCTCGACGAGGACCCGGCGTTCGCCGTCACGGAGACGGCCGGGCAGGAAGACCCCTTCGAGGCGGTCCGGAACGTGCCGTTCTTCCAGACGGACGCGCCCGTCGCCATCGCCATCGTCGGGGGGGTCATCCTGCTGGCGGCGCTGGACGTGTTCCCCATCGTCATCGCGGCGCTCGCGGGCGTCGTCGCGATGGTGCTGACGGACGTCCTGAAACCCGCACAGGCCTACGAGTCGGTCAACTGGGAGGTCATCTTCCTCTTGGCGGGCGTCATCCCCCTCGGCCTCGCCCTCCAGAACTCCGGCGGCGCGGAGTACCTCGCGCTCCTCCTCGTCGAGAACGCCTCGGCGCTCCCCGTGCTGGTCGTCCTGGGCCTGTTCTACCTGCTGACGGGCCTGCTGGCGAACGTCATCACGCCCGTCGCGAGCGTCGTCCTGATGATTCCCGTCGCCGTCGACACCGCCGTCCGCCTCGGGGCCAGCCAGTTCGCGTTCGTGCTGGCCGTCACCTTCGCCGCCTCGACGGCGTTCATGACCCCCATCGGCTACCAGACCAACCTGATGGTGTACTCGCCCGGCGGCTACCACTTCACCGACTACGTCCGCGTCGGCGGTCCGCTCCAGTTCCTGCTCGCGGTGGTGACGCCCCTCGCCATCGGACTGTTCTGGGGTGTCTGAACCCCGGTCGGAAAGCGACCCTCCCGTAGTCCGGTACGGCCCGCGGGGACGAGCAACAAAGTATATGTGTCGCTGGTCGAAGATTCACTCACGGACAGGTGCGGGCGGGTTCGCGTTCGTCCTCTCGGGCAAGGGCGGGCAGTCGACTGACCGTCGCTTCGGACGGCGGCCACTCGGCAGTCCGGTCGCGCCACGAGATCACGTCGCCATGACGACAACGAACGACGACACGGACGGCCCCTCGCCTATCGCGGTACTCGACGGCCGAGTCTCGCGCGAGACAGCGGGTACCGCCCTCGACCTCGACGCGTTCTACGGCCTCCTCGCCGAGGAGCGCCGTCGCCGCCTCCTCTGTCACCTCCGGCGCGAGGCGGACGACGGCGCCCGCTTCGCCGACCTCGTGGGCCTCCTCGCCGCCGAGGACGACGGCCTGCGTCGGCGCGAGGCGGCGACCGTCCTCTTTCACGTCGACCTCCCCGCGCTCTCGGAGGCGGGCGTCCTCGAGTTCGACCCCGCCGAGGCGGTCGTCCTCGCGCGACACGACACCGTCGAGTGGCTCCTCGCGTGGGTCGACCGGGTCGAGGGGACCCTCGACGAGGACCGCCACTGCACGCTCGACGAGTGGTTCGACCTGCTCGCGGACCCGTGGCGTCGCCGCGCGCTCTCCCTGCTCTGGGACCACCACACCGTGAGCCTCGCCGACGTCGCCGACGAGGTGGCGGTCGCCGACCACGGGACGCCCATCACCGACGTCCCCGCCGCGTCGGTCCTCGACGTGTACCTGTCGCTGTACCACGACCACGTCCCGCCGCTAGCGGAGGCGGGCGTCGTCGAGTACGACCAGGAGACGGACACGCTCGCCCTCGAACGGGGGGCGCTGCCCGTCACCGCGCCGCTCCCCGGTGACGGCGGACGGACCGAACGCCAGTAGGCGGTCGGGCCGGTGCGGTCGCTCGCGATTCAGCGTCGAGAGAGGACGGTGCGACGGTCGGGACTGCCTGCTCAGAGGACCTCGTCGAAGTCCTTGTGCCCGTGGATGTCCACGCCCTCGTCGGTGACCTCGGCGAGGAAGACGCCGTTGCCCGACCCGGTGTCGCGCTCGACGGCCGCCTTGACGGCGCTCGCGGCCACCTTCTTCGCCTCCTCGTTCGAGAGGTCGTCGGTGTACTCGCGTTCGAGCGTCCCGTAGGCGACGGTGAGGCCGGACCCGGTGACGGTGTAGTCGTCCTTCATGACGCCGCCGGCGGGGTCGATGGAGTAGACGTGGTGGCCCTCGTCGTCGACGCCGCCGAGGATGGGGTTGATGGCGAAGAAGGGGCCGCCGCGGGCGTAGTTGCCAGCGACGGTCGAGAGCGCCTGCATGCTCATGTACTCGCCGCGGCGGGCCTCGTAGAGGTCCACCTCGACGCGTAGGTTGCGGATGAACGACTGGGCGCCGCCGACGCTCCCGACGAGCGTGAGGGCGGCCGTGGGGTGGATCTGTTCGACCTTCTGGACGTTCTTGTTCGAGACGAACCGCCCGCCGAGGGAGGCGCGCATGTCCGTCGCGATGATGACGCCGTCGGTGGTGGTGAGACCGACGGTGGTCGTGCCGGTCTGATTGACCTTCTCGGCGTCCTTCTCGGTCACGTTCGGCAACTCGCCGAGCTCTGGTTCGTAGATGGGCGGCGTGTAGTCTCGCCGGTCCTCGATGCCGGAGTGCATTACGACGTGGTACCCGTCCGGCGCGGAAATAGATTACCCAACGGGCGCGCCGAGCGCTACCCGCTCCCGGACGGACCCGGGAGACGCGTCGCTCGACGAGCAACGATTCGCCCCTCGCGTGGGGAGGCCGGTGAGACGGCAAGACGGTGCTCCCATACTCACCGGCCTCCCCGTCACCGACCTACTGGGCTTTCTCGGGGGTGGGGTAATACCTTGCGCCTTTCAAGCTCAACGGAACCCCCCGAAATCGGGTAGGGCCCCGTTCAGTCTCACGGGAGGTGGAGACGCGGGGTGCCAGTTCGGTCCACCCGTACGTATATACGAGTCGCCTTGCCACCGACTGGCCCGACCGGGCGCGAGGTGACGGCCGCAGCGACAGACGGCGTCGCTCGCGAGGTGGGGTCTCCGAAGAGTGGTGTGTGTCCCGTTCAGTTCGGGAGGCCTCGCTCGGTTGCGTCGGCGAGCCGCCGGACCACCCGGTGGAAGGGGAAGGGGATGCCGACGCGGCGGGCGACGAGTGCCACCGGCAGCAGGAGGATGCCGACGAACAGGCAGGACTGGTACAGGGCGAGTAGCAGTAGTGACCGGAGCCGTGGGAACATTGCTTTGCTCACCACCTCGCATTCCGACCGGTAGTAAAGCTCTTGTGGCAATCGCCGGGGACGGTATCGCACCACACGGCTCCGTCGTAGTGCGATTCAACCCCACCTGCGTGTGGCACAACTCGACTGGACCGGCGCCGACAGGGAAGAGTACTATCCGCTCGGGAGCCGTCGACTATCGGCATAAGTTATCTCGATACTCGGCGTGACGTGCGCGGCGAACCACAAGGCCCGATAGGGTGGATGCCGGACCACCGGTATGAGCAACTATCTCGTCGCGCTGGAAGCGGCGTGGCTGGTCCGTGACGTGGACGGTATCGACGACGCCATCGGCGTGGCCGTGAGCGAGGCCGGCAAGCGCCTCAACGAGAAGGACCTCGACTACGTGGAAGTCGAGGTGGGGGGGACGCCCTGCCCGGCCTGCGGGGAGACGTTCGACTCGGCGTTCATCGCCGCCGACACCGCCCTCGTCGGCCTCCTCCTGGAGATGAAGGTGTTCAACGCCGACGGCGAACAGCACGCCCACCGCATCGCCAAGAGCGAAATCGGCGGCGCCCTCCGGAACGTCCCGCTGAAGGTCATCGAGACGTTCCCCATCGACGACGAGGACGAGGACTGAACCGGACGAGAGAGAGTCAGCCGAGGTACGTGCGGGCCGCCCCCGCGACGATGCGGGCCACCTCGACCACCTCGTCGGTGTAGACGAACTCCCCCGCCGAGTGGATGTTCTCGCCGTCCGGTCCGACGATGACCGTCGGGAGGCCCGCCCGGTCGCCGAAGTAGTTGAAGTCGCCGACGCTGGAGAAGTACGCGACGTCGGGGTCGACTCCGGTCACGCCGTTCGTCGCGTCTGCGAGCGACCGCACCAGCGAGTGGTCCTCGCTCGTGACGTACGGGCCGTAGTAGATGTCCTCGGCGGGAGCCTCGCGGAACCCGATTTCCACGTCGCTCGCGAGGTTCAGGTCCGCGACGACCGACTCGGCCTGTTCTCTGACCACCGCCTTCGTCTCGCCGGGGACGACGTGGCGGTCGACCATCAGTCGGGCGGACTCCGGCACCGAGAGGGTCTGGCTCCCCCCTTCGAGGAGGAGGGGACAGACCGACCCGTCGCCGAGGTCGGGGTGGGAGTCGACGGCCATCTCCGAGAGGGCTTCGGCCACTCGCCCGGCGTCCACGACGGCGTTGACGCCCTTCCCGGGCTGTGAGCCGTGGGCCGCCCTCCCGGTCACCTCGACGTCGTAGAGGTAGCGCCCGCGCGCACCGAGAATCAACGCAGGGTTCTCGACGTCCGACTGCGCGAGAACCGGTCCGGGTTCGGTGACGATGGCCGCGTCGCAGTCGTCGGTGTAGCCGTCCCGGATGAGGGCGTCGGCCCCCAGTCCGTAGGGACCCTCCTCGTCGACGACGGCGGTGAGGAGGACGTCGCCCGAGAGGTCAGACTCCGCGAGTGCCTCGAAGGCGACCATGACCGCGGCGAGGCCGCCCTTCATGTCGCAGGCGCCCTGTCCGTACAGCTTGCCGTCCTCGATTCGCCCCGAACAGGGGTCTTCCTCCCACGCCTCGACGAGCTTCACCGTGTCCACGTGGGCGTTCAGGAGGAGCGTCGGGGCCTCGGGGTCGCTCCCCTCCAGTCGGGCGACGACGTTGTCGCCCTCGTAGCCCGTAATCTGCGGTTCCGAGACGTGGTGGTACTCGGGGTCGAGGCCGCGTTCGTCCAGCCACTCGTAGACGAACTCGCTGATCTCGGCCTCCTCGAAGTACGGACTCGGGATCCGCACGAGGTCCTGCAGGAGGTCGATGGTGGTCCGGGGGTCGATTCCGAGTTCGGTCTCGGACATCTCTAATCACCCGCCCCCGGCGCGGGTGTCGTGTCGTCGGTCACGTCGCGGTCCTCGCGGATGTCGGGGTTCCACTCGTCGCTGGGGACGCCCGGCAGGGTGTCGAGGATGGCGGAGACGTCGGTGCCGTACGCCTCCCCTCGGCGGCGGTACACCTCGAAGATGCCGAGGCCCACGAGGAGCCACGGGACGTAGATGCTGAGCGTCGGGACGGCGCCGTTGACCATCGCCCCCGCCGCGAGGACGTCACCGGACCCGAGGGCACCGACGACGCTCCCCCAGTCGACGGAGAGGACGCCCAGCCAGTTGGCTGCCTGCGTCAACAGACCGGCGGAGCCGAGGACCGCCACCCCGACCGAGAGGTAGAACCACGACCCCGGCTGGAACGCCGCGCGTCGGGCGATGTCGGCGCGCTTCACGTAGACGTAGCCCGCCGTGAGCGAGACGGTGAGGTACGCGATGAGGTAGCTGAACGTGGCGATGGCGAGCGCCTTGTCGAGGCCGCCCGACCAGAACGTGAGGGCGCTGGCGACGAGGTAGAGCGCCAGCAGCGACCAGTGCGGCGTCCGGAAGCGGTCGTTGACGGCGGAGAACTGCTTGGGGAACACCTCGTCCCACGACCACGAGTAGGGCATCTTGATGCCCGCGGCCATGACGGCGTGGACGCTGGAGGCGGTGGCCAGTAGACCGCCGATGGCGACGATGGCGACGCCGATGTCGCCGAGGAACGCCTCCGCCGCCGTGGCGAGGGGGCGTTCGGAGTTCGCGAGGACGGTGTAGTCGCCCACGATGCCGTAGATGACTGCCGCCGTCAGCATGTAGAGCGTGATGAGGATGGCCGTCCCGCCGACCATCGCCAGCGGGAGGTTCCGTCCCGGGTTTCTCACTTCGGCACCCATCTGCCCCGCGACGGCGATGCCGATATAGGCGTAGAACAGCGGGACGGCGGCGGCGACGAAGCCGTCGAACCCGCCGGTGAAGAACGGCCGGTAGTTCGCCGTGTCGATGGAGAACAGCCCCGGCACGACGAGCACGAGGATGGAGAGGACGAGGAGGCCGAAGATGACGTTCTGCGAGACGCTGTACCCCTTCGTCCCCACGAGGTTGACGAGGAACAGGGCGGTGAGGAGCGCGAAGCCGACGCCCACGGTGAAGTCGATACCGAACGGGAGGGTGGTGTTCGGGTAGAACACCTTGAGGTAGCTCCCGAATCCGATGGCGAGGACGGCGTCCGCGGCCATGTAGCCGAGCCACTTCGACCACGTGACGACGAACCCCGGCAGGCGGCTCCGGAAGGTCCGGGAGATGTACGTGTACGACCCCGCCGCGCCGGGGAAGATGGTGGCCATCCAGCTGTAGTTCGTCGCGATGGCCATCGCGAGCAGGCCCGAGAACGCCACCACGAGGATGACGCTCGGACCGGTGGTGCTGCTCGCCGTCCCGAGGGTGACGAACAGCCCCGCACCGAGCGTCCCGGCGACGACGGTGGCCACCGCCCCGAGCGGCCCCATGTCGCGGGCGAGGCTGTTGTCGGCCGGTTCAGTGGGTGAAGACATGTGCGAATGGGTGGCAATCGCCCGGCTTACCTCCCCTCCCTAGCATGGATGGGTCCTCGTCGGAACGACAGGTCGCAGCGCGCGGGCCGGACTACTCCTCCCCGCCGCCGAGGAGTTTCGCCTCGGCCTTCCGCAGGTGTTCGAGGAGCGTCGGCTTCGAGACGCCCAGTTCGTCGGCGAGGTCCGCCGCCGACACCTCGCGGGGCCACTCGTAGTAGCCCCGCTTGCGCGCGAGGTCGAACACCTCGCGCTGGCGCTCGGAGAGGACGTCCGGGGTGAGCATCCCGCTGCCGACGCCGTCCGAGAGCGGGGCGATGTGCTCGACGCGGACGTCGGCGTCCATCTCGTCACGTATCTCGTCGAGCGCCGCCCGAACCGCCGTCCGGTCCCGGTCGACCACGACGGTCCAGTACTCGCGCCCGCCGACCATCCGCACCGGTTCGTCGGGGATGAACCCCCGCGAGACGAGGGCGTCGTTGATGCTGTTGTCGAGGTCGTAGACGACGACGAGTCCCTGCGTCGCGCTCCCGGGCGCGAGTGCCTCGTCGTCGACGGTCCGGGGGCCGTCGACGCTCCAGACGGCCTCCGTGAGCGGCGAGTCCTCGATAGCGGCCAGCAGGGCGTCGAGGTCCGCCGTCGAGTCGGCGTACGCCGTGAACCGCCCGCGGGCCCGCCCCTCGACGTGGTGGACGCCGTGACCGAGCAGTCCCGCCGGTACCGCCTCGGTCACCTCCAGCGTCCAGCAGTTCGGGTGCCAGATGTCGAGGGTCAGGCGACTCCCGCCACCCGCCGTCGGCCCGTCGTCCATGGTCCACTCTACCACGGCGTGCGGTGCTGAAAAGTCTATCCGACGGCGTCGCACCCTGTCGCCGACCTGCATAGTCAGAACCCTTTTGTATAACTAAGGGTTATCGTCTGCCATGGACCTGCCGACGCCCGAGGACCTGCGCGAACGTCGGACGGAACTGGAACTGACACAGAGCGAACTGGCGGAGCGTGCGGGGGTCTCACAGCCACTCATCGCCCGCATCGAGGGCGACGACGTCGACCCCCGCCTCTCGACGCTCCGGCGCATCGTCAACGCACTGGACGAGGCGGAGGGGAGCATCCTCCGCGCCGAGGACATCATGCACGGCCCCGTCGTCGCCGTCGCACCGGACGACAGCGTGCGCGCCGCCGTCGAGACGATGAGCGACGAGGGCTACTCGCAGGTCCCCGTCGCACGCGACGGCTACCCCGTCGGCATCCTCTCGAACGGCGACGTGCGCCGCGTCGACGACAACGAGGGCCTCGGCGACCTCCCCATCGCCGACGTGATGCGCGAGTCCATCACCACCGTCGCGCCAGACGCGACGCTGGACGAGATAGACAACCACCTCGACCACCACGACGCAGTCATCGTCATCGACAACGGCGAGATGGCCGGCATCATCACCGAGGCGGACGTGGCCGTCCATCTACAATAGCACCGTTTTCTTCGTCGGGGTCGCTCCGCGACCCGCTCCTCGAAAACCCTCTCCCAGCAAGCGCGCGGGACCGGAGGTCCCGCTGGCAACCAGAACGCGGAGCGTTCTGGTGACGAAGCTTCTGGGAGCCTGCGAGACGCTTCGCGTCTCGCAATGGCACGAAAAACTGCCGCTCGCTCGTTCCACTCGCTCGCGGGTGCCGCGCTGGCGTTCTCCGCACCGGCCCGCTGACCGTACTCGCAGCGCGGGCCGCACCCGCCTGCTGCCACCTCCCTCCTTTTGTCCCGTTCCCTCTCATCGACTGACATGACGATACGCCACGACGGGTTCGTCACCTACCTCGACCCCGGCCGGTACGGCGTGCTCACCGGCGAGTGGGAACCCGACACCGAAGCCGTGGGCCACCCCGACGGGCGGGACTACCGGGCGCGGGAGGTGACCTCGTCTGCGTCACCCACGACCACCACCACGACTCCGACGGCGTCGAGCGAGTGGCGGGCGAGGACGCGTTCTTCCCCGACGACCCGCTCGAACGGACGGTATCGGGCGTCCCCGACGCGCGCCTGAAACTGTTCGCCGGCGCCGTGGCCGACGTCGGCGAGGAACGGAAACGGGAGTTCGACGACAGCGTGCGCGCCTTCCCCCGTGACTGACGCGGAACGGCGTCGCCCGAAGCTAGACGTAGCCCGGTCGTCAACTGTGACCATGGACAGCGACCCGGCTGCGGCGACGGAAGCGGTGACGACCGGACTGACCGAACGCGAACGCCGGGGTGGGCGATGACCCCGCGGGACGGCCCGGCAGCGGGCGACCGGACGACGCGGCGTCCAGACGGGAGCGTCCACCTCGTCGAGGTGGGACGGTACGCCTCCGGGGAGTTCGCCGCCGACGCGGCCGAGATCCTCGCCCACGACCCCGAGACGGACTACCTGTTCGTCGTCAACGCCGAGGCTGGCGGCGTGGACGTCCTCGCTATCGACGACCCCGGCACACCGGCGAAGGTGGAGACGCTCTCCCTCTCGGAGGCGTGGGACGGGGCGGGCGAGGTGAACAACGTCGCCCACGACGACGGTCTGCTGGCCGTGGCGACGAATGCCGCCGACCCGCAGGATCCCGGCCGAGTGGTGTTCTTCGACGCCCGCGACCTGACGGCCCGCGGGTCCGCCAAGGTGGGGGCGATGCCCGACATGGTGACGTTCCACCCCGAGGGCGAACGGGTCCTCGTCGCCTGCGCCGCCGAACCCGACGAGGACTGGGAACGCGACCCGCCCGCTGCCGTCGCCGTCGTCGACGCCAGCGACCCGGACGACCCGACCGCCGAGGTGGTCGACTTCACCGCCCTCGACGGCCGGGAGAACGAACTGCGCGAACGGGGGGTCCGCCTGTTCGGTCCCGGCGACCACAACGAGATCCGTGCCTCTCGGAACGTCCAACCCGAGTACCTCACGCTCTCGGGCGACGGGAGGACGGCGTACGTCGTCCTCCAGCCGAACAACGCCATCGCCGTCCTCGACGTCGAAGCGAGGGAGTGGACCGACGTCCACCCGCTGGGGGCCAAGGACCACCGCCGGCCCGGCAACGAACTCGACGCGAGCGACGCTGACGGTGGGGTCTGCGTCCGCAACTGGCCCGTCTACGGGATGTACCAGCCCGACGCGGCGGCGCTGTACGAGGCGGACGGCGAGGAGTACCTCGTCACCGCAAACGAGGGGACCCGCCGCGACGACCCAGGCTACAGTGAGGTGGCCCGGGTGGGGGACCTGGACCTCGATCCCGACGCCTTCGACCTCTCGACCGTCGCCGGCGTCGACTCCGTCGCGGACCTCGCGCGCCCCGAGAACCTCGGCAACCTGACCGTGACGACCGAACGCGGGGACGTCGACGGCGACGGGCGCTTCGAGGACCTCTACTCCTTTGGCGGGCGGTCGTTCGCGATCTGGACGACCGACGGCGATCTGGTGTACGACAGCGGCGCGGCGTTCGAACTGCTCGTGGCGATGCACCACCCCGGCTACTTCAACGCCGACGGCCTCGACAACGAACCGCTCGCCCGGAGCACCGACATGGGACCGGAGCCGGAAGGCATCGCTCTCGGCGAAGTAGACGGTCGCACGTACGCCTTCGTCGGCCTCGAACGCATCGCCAGCCTCGTCGTCTACGACGTTACTGACCCCCGTCGGCCGCGGTTCGCCCAGTACCTCAACGCGCGGGACTTCGACGTCGACCCCGAGGACGACATCGGTAGCGGCCCGCGCGAGGCGAGCGCGGCGGGGGACCTCGGCCCGGAGGGGGTGACGTTCGTCGACGGCGAGGCGAGTCCGCTCGACGACCCGCTGGTCGCGGTCGGCAACGAACTCAGCGGAACGACGACGCTCTATCGGGTGCGTTCGACCGGCGGGGAGTGAGCGCGGCCGCTCGGCGTCCCACCGGAGTCCGGAAAACGCGGTCGTTCGTTCGTCGGTGGCCGACTCAGATGCGGCCGACGTTCTCGACCTTCACGCTCTCGACGCCCTCGACGCCCTCGAAGGCCTCCTCGACGGCCTCCGTGCCGCCGGCGTCGTCGGGGACGATGACGGTCGGGAGCAGGGCGACGAGGCCGAACGCGACGTCGTCGCGTTCGAAGCCGTTGATCTTCGCGCCCTCCGGAAGGGAGTCCTCCAGACGCTCCTGAAGGGCGTCCAGGTCCACGTCGGGACTCTGCGGCATGACCTTGAGTTTCGCGGCGACCTTCCCCATGGTTATGGCCCCGTGAACCCGCAGTCCGGGCACTCGTAGAGGTTGCTCTGCTTGCGGCACTTCGAGCAGCGGTAGATCTGGTGCCCGCAGTCGGGGCACTTGAAGGCGGCCGCAGTCGTCCCCGAGATGTTGATACCGCAGGAGACGCACTTGCGCGCCTGTCGCTGTTCTGCGCTCATGGTTCACCTGAACGGACGGCGCGGTTTAATTGTTGTTAAAGGGGGACGTCACTCGGTGACGTGGCACACGAGCGTCCCGCCGTCGCGCTCGAAGCGCGTCCCGAACACCCCGGAGCGCCGTTCCATCCGGTCGCGGGACCACGCGCCGCTGCGTCGCTCGCCCGGTGGACGGCGTAGTCCCGCACCTCCGTTGGGGCGAGGCGGAGCGTTTCGACGCCCATCGGGCCGAGTTCCACCCCGAAGCAGAACCCCCGGTCGTTGCGCAAGACGGGGTCGACGGCGTAGTCGTCGACGAAGTCGCCTGTGTCGTACAGGACGAGCGACCCCCCGTACACCTCGACGCCCTGGAAGACGTGCGCGCTGTGGCCGTGGACGAGGTCGACCCCCTCGTCGGCCAGCCACCGGTCGCTGGGCGCGATGTCGACGTGGGCCGTCCCCGGACTGTCCGCGCCGGCCGCGAACTCGAGGGTGTTGTCGGTGAACGCGACGATTGCGACCCGAACGTCCCCGACCGGGAACGTCGCCGGTCACCCCGAGCGTGACCATACCGGGGGGTAGGCGGTCAGCGAACGTACGGCGTTCGGTAGCACGACGCACCGCCAGGGATATGGCGCCGCGCCGGCATCACGGGGTATGTGCTTCCCCCAGACGGGTCTCCGCCGGGACGGACGTGCGGCCGACCGACGACGCCAGCAGCGGCCGACCGCCGCGGGGCGCCGCGTGGGCGAACGCTGATGCTCGATCTCGACGGGGCCGCCGGCGGCGGGCAGGTGGTCAGGACCGCCCTCGTGCTCTCGGCCGCGACGGGCGAACCGGTCGAACTCGCGAACGTCCGGGGGGCGCGCCCGAACCCCGGCCTGCGACCGCAGCACCTCGCGGCCGTGGAGGCGCTCGCGGCAGTCTGTGACGCCGAGGTGACGGGCGCGAGCGAGGGGAGCGAGACGGTCAGGTTCGACCCGGGCGACCTCCACGGCGGGGAGGTCGAAGCCGACATCGGGACGGCCGGGAGCGTCACGCTCCTGTTCGACGCCCTGCTCCCCCTCGCGCCGGTCCTGTCCGACCCCCTGACTGTCGTCGCCACGGGCGGGACCGACGTGAAGTGGGCACCGCCGCTGGACTATATCCGGCGGGTGAAACTGCCCTTGCTCACGGGCGTCGGCCTCGACGCCATCGTCACCCCCGACCGACGCGGGTTCTACCCGGCGGGCGGCGGGCGGGTGACGCTCTCGCTCGCGCCGTCGTCGCTCTCCCCCATCGACCTCACCGACCGGGGGGACCTGCGCTCGGTCGAGGTGTACTCGACGGCGAGCGAGTCGCTCGTCGAGAGCGAGGTGGCGGGCCGGCAGGCACAGGGCGCGATGGCGGCGCTCGACGAGATGGGCGTCCCCTGCGAGGTGGCGGCCGTCGAGTACGCCGAGACGCGGTCGACGGGGTCGGTCGTCGTCCTCGACGCCGCGTACGGGGGGACCCGCGCCGGGTTCGACGCCCTCGGCGAACGTGGCGTCCCCGCCGAGGACGTGGGCCGGGCCGCCGTCGAGGACTTCGCCGCCTTCCACGTCGGGTTCGGGTGCGTGGACGGCTACATGGCCGACCAGGTGCTCCCCTTCCTCGCGTTCGCCGGCGGCGAGGTGCTCGTCCCGGAGGTGACGGACCACGTCGCGACCCACCTCGCCGTCCTCGACGCCTTCGGCTGTGCGGTCGAACGGACCGAGCGGGACGGACAGGGGGTCCTGCTGTCGGTCACCGATACGCTCGGGTAGAGTCACTCCCGCGAGGCCCAGACGAGGGCGCCGCGCGGCGAGAGGTCTCCTACTGCGGCGCGAACTTCGTCCCGTAGCGCGTCACGCCCTCCTGCGTGTAGATGCGCCGAATCACGCCCCGCACCGTGTCGCCCACCTCGGCCTCGCCGACGAGTTGGCCGGGGAGGCTCACCGACTCGCCCTCGCGGTCGAACCGGACGAGGGCGACGCCGAATGCGCCGCCTCTCGACTGCTGTGCCGCGAACTCGGGGGGCGCGCCGCCGCGCCCGATGGTCGTCACCGCCTCGATGGTCCCCTCCCCGGGCAACTCGACCGGGTCGAACTCGACGAGGTCGGTGCAGCCGGGACACGCACCCTCCGGCGGGAAGGCGAGCGCGCCGCACTCGGGGCACTCTCCGGCGACGAGGCGGTGGCGCTGTGGGGTGGAGCGCCGCCACGTCGGCACCGAGACGTACGCCGCGCCGGTGTCGAGGCCCTCGCGGGTAATCTCGCCGCGCAGGCGGAGGTACTCGGCGTAGGTCACCGATTCGCCCGCGTCCAGTTCGAGCGTCGCGGGCACCTCGCCGTCCGCCTCGACTCGGAGGGCGTCCGCGCCCGCACCGCTCCCGAAGGCGGCGGCGAGGACCGTCCTGTGTCCGTCTGCGAGCGCCCGCGCCAGCGAGAGGGGGACGCTCGCCGCCCCCGTGTCGCCCAGTTCGCTCACCGTCTCGCAGGCGGCGACGACCGAGGCTTCGACGCCCAGCGCGCCCGTCGCGCGGTAGGGGAGTTTCCCGTCGGGCGACTGGACGGCCACCGCGTCAGCGTCGTCCGTCTCGACGCCGGCCGCGGCCTTCGCCAGCGTCTCGGTGAACGCCTGCCGGTCGTAGCTGGTGACGCCGAGGCCCGTCACCTCCTCATCGCCGGTCCGCCGGAAGCGCGTGCCGGGGTACGGACTGACGTGCTCGTTCGCCTGCGTGACCTCCGCGGTCCCGTCGCGGGTACAGAGGAACGCGGCGGCACCGGCACCCGCGCCCTGCCCCTCGGCGCTGTCCGGCGCACCTCTCGGGGCGTCGCTGACGACGACCAGCGCCGTCCCGTCGGTCGGTGCGGCGAGCAGGGCGCGCGTCCCGGCGCGCGTGCTCCCGGTGAACGTGTGGTGGCGTGCGCCCTCCCCGACGCCGAGCATCGACCCGAGGCGGGGCGTGAGGTCCTCCTCCGCCAGCGGCGGCGTCGTGGAGGCGAACGCCAGCCACTCGACGGCCTCCCCGTCGACGTCGGCCGCATCGAGGGCGTTGCGGCCAGCGGCGGCGGCCATCGTCAAGGTGTCCTCGTCGGCGGCCGGGACTGCCACGGACTCGACGCCGGAGGCCTCGAAGCGACCCCACGCCTCGGCGAACTCCTCGCTCGACACGCGGCGCTCGGGCGCGTACGCGCCGACGGCGCTGATTCGCAGGCCAGTCATGCGCTCTCACCCCCGTCCTCGCCGTCTCGCGGTCTACGACCGCTCGACCCTCCCGAGGAACGTGGTTCCTCGCGTTCAAATACGTGGACGACTGCAGCCCCGCCCGACCCGCCGACGTTGTGTGTCAGGCCGTATCTCGGACCGTCGAGCTGTCTGTCCCCCGCCTCGCCCGAGAGCTGTTTGAACGCCTCGGTGACCTGTCCGGCGCCCGTCGCGCCGATGGGGTGGCCCTTGCTCTTCAGGCCGCCCGAGGTGTTGACGGGAATCTCGCCGTCCGGTCGCGTCGCGCCCGAGGCGACGAACTCGCCGGCCTCGCCCGGTTCGCAGAACCCGAGGTCCTCGTAGGCCATCAGCTCCGCGATGGCGAAGCAGTCGTGGACCTCCGCGAAGTCGAGGTCCGCGGGGCCGACACCGGCCATGTCGTAGGCGTCCGACGCGGCGCGCTGGCTCGCGGGCACCCCGGTGTAGGTGTCGCGCTGGAACAGGCCGACGGCGTCGGAGGCCGCCCCGACTCCCGCGACGCGGATTCTGGTGTCGGTGAACTCGTCGACGACGTCCTCGCTCACGAGGAGGACGCAGGCCGCGCCGTCGGTCGTCGGACAGCAGTGATACAGGTTGAGTGGGTCCGCGACGGTGGGGGCGTTCATCGCGTCCTCCAGCGAGCACTCGAAGCGGAGCTGTGCGTGGGGGTTCTTCGCCCCGTTGGCGTGGTTCTTGACCGCGACCTGCGAGAGGTGCTCCTTCGTGGTGCCGTACTCGGCCATGTGCGCGCTGGCCATCTGGGCGTACACCCCGGCGAACGTCGTCCCGGAGAGACGTTCCCACTCCGTCTCGCCGGAGACGCCGAGCCAGTAGCGGACCGCCTCGCTGGACACGTCGGTCATGACCTCGACGCCACTGGCGAGGACCACGTCGGCCATCCCCGAGCGGATGGCCTGTACGCCCTGCCGGACCGCGTAGCCCGAGGCGGCACAGGCGTTCTCGACGCGCGTACACGGGACGCCCTCCAGACCGACGTGTTCGGTGACGGCGGGACCGGGCAGGCCCAGTTGGCGGCCGCCGACGCCGAGCGTTCCGACGACGGCCTCGTCGATGTCGTCCGTGTCCATGCCCTTCGGGACGCTGTCGCGGGCGGCCTCGAAGGCCGTCGCGAACAGCGACCGGTAGCTCTCGTCGGGGAACGTGCCGAAGTCGGACTGGCCCGCCCCGACCACGTATGCCTCTGTCATGGTTCGTGCCTTCGTGCGGGGGAGTATGACGGTGGGGGTTTCCGGCGGGTTTCGACGCCACCTCGCCGTCGCGGACGGTTGCGGGGCGCACACTCGTGCGAAAGCTACAATGCCCGAACGTGGCTAGCGGAGGTAATGACGGACGACACTCCCCACCGTCGGCTCATCGTCGCGGGATCCGGCATCGCCGGCCTCTCGGCGGCCATCTACGCCGCGCGCTCGAACAACGAACCGCTCGTGCTGGAGGGGACCGAACCCGGCGGGCAGTTGACGCTCACGACGGACGTGGCCAACTACCCCGGCTTCACGGAGGGTATCTCCGGCCCGGAACTCGTCCAGAACATGAAGGAGCAGGCGACGAAGTTCGGTGCCGAGGTGAAACACGGCGTCATCACCCGCGTCGCGCGCGACGAGAGCGGCCTGTTCCACGTCGAACTGAAGAACGGCGACGCCTACACGGCCGACGCGTTCATCGCCGCCTCGGGGGCCAGCGCGCGCACCCTCGGCGTCCCCGGCGAGGACGACCTGATGGGCTACGGCGTCTCCACCTGTGCCACCTGCGACGGCGCGTTCTTCCGCGACGAGGACATGCTGGTCGTCGGCGGGGGTGACGCCGCCATGGAGGAAGCCACCTTCCTCACGAAGTTCGCCGACACCGTCTACGTCGCCCACCGCCGCGAGGAGTTCCGCGCCGAGGACTACTGGATCGACCGCGTCCAGGAGAAGGTCGACGCGGGCGACATCGAACTCCTGACGAACACGGAACTGCTGGAGATTCACGGCTCGGCCGAGGCGGGCGTCGACCACGTCCGACTCGCCCGGAACCCGACGGGACACCCGAGCGAGAGACTCGACGACCCCGAGACCGAACAGTTCGACTTCGAGGTCGGTGCCGTCTTCCTCGCCATCGGCCACACGCCCAACACGGGCTATCTCGCCGAGACGGGCGTCGAACTCGACGACGAGGGTTACATCGTCACGCAGGGCGGACGCGGCGGGAACCAGACGGCCACGGCCGTCCCCGGCCTGTTCGGCGCGGGCGACGTGGTGGACTTCCACTACCAGCAGGCCGCCACCGCGGGCGGGATGGGCGTGATGGCCGCCCTCGATGCCGACGACTACCTGGAGGACCTCGAACGCGAACGCGGCAAGCGGGTCGCGTCGGCGGAGTCGGACGACTGAGCGACTCCGACGAAACTACAGCAGAAAGGTACTTGCTTCTTTACGATTATATATTCTCGTGTTCGAAGTCTCGCGACAGCCAGCGGCCCGGCCGACGCTGACCGGTGGTCTCGTCGGTGCGACCGGTGTACTCGTCCTCGCGACGGTCCTCACGGCACCGCTCGGCGTCCGCCACCCGCTCACCCTCCCGGTACAGTTCCTCGCGGCGTCGTCGCTACTCGCTGCGACGGTCACCCTCGTGCGAACGCTCCCCGTGACCACGTCGGACCACGTGGGGACGGTCACGACAGGGGTCGGGGCAGTCCTGTTACTCGTGTACTCGGCCGTCGGTCTCGCCGGCCTGAACGAGTTCGGGTCGGCCTCGCTGCTCGCGGTCGGACTCGGCCGACTGTCGCTGGCCGTCGGCGCGCCGTCGCTCGGCTACTGGCTCTACCGGACCGACGTGCTCGGTCGGCCCGGAGCGCTCGCCCTTGGCGCGGCGCTCCCGGCGGGCGTCGTGCTCACGGTCCTGCTGGACGTGCTCGCCGTCACCCCGCTCGGGGTGACGATATCGGCCGTCGGGCTGGCGGGACTCGCGCTGTACGGCCTCGGGTGGTGCGCGGTGGGCGTTCGACTCGCCGCCCGGACACCACAGGGATAAGGGGCCTCGCGGCGAAGCCGACGCATGACGACGAAAGACGACACGGTCGAGATTCATATCGACGGACCGGACGGCGAGGACCAGGTCACGCTCCCCGCACGACTGCTCGACATGCTCGCGGAGGGCGAGGAGAGCAGCGCGAAGGTCGTCGGCGACCTCGCACTGATGTCCTGTGCCCAGCGCATCCACGCGACCGTCCATCACGCGGAGGGCGAGGTCGACGACGAACTGCAGGCCGTCGAGGACACCACGCTCGATCTCTTCGAGGAGCGCTTCGGCATGACCTTCGGCGAGGCGACGGGTCACCAGCACTGAACTGAACTGAACGACGCGATTCTCCCGATTCCACAGAGCCTCCCCGAGCGACGCGAACCGGCGGACCGAAGACGACGGGTCGGCCACGTCGCCGGCACGCATGGAGATTCGTCCCCTGCCACCCGAGGAAGCCCCCGTCCGCCGGTACGTCGGGGGCCTCTGGCACCCCTACCACCGCGAACTCGAAGCGACCGTCGAGAGTCACTCGCTGGCGGACGAGGACTTCCGGACGTGGGTCGCCGTCGACGGGGAGGGGACCTCACCGACGAGGCCACGCCCCTCGCGGGATTCGTCACGGCGCAGGCGGACCGCTGCCCGGCCGTCTTCGACCGCCCGGACCGGACGGTCGTGGGCGACATCTACGTCCGGGAACCGTACCGCGGGTCGGGCCTCGCGGAGACCCTCGTGAGTCGGGTCGCGGACCACGCCCGCGAGGCGGGGTGCACGGAACTCGCCCTCGGCGTGGACGCGGACAACGACCGGGCGCTCGCGTTCTACGAGCGGCTGAGCTTCGCGCCCCATCGCCTGCGACTGACCCGGCCCGTCGGGGAGTTGTGAGTCCGGGTCAGTCGCTCCGGGTTGCGGTCCCCGCTCTCTCCCCCCGGACGGTCCTGACGAGTCGCACGAGGACAGCGAGCGTCGCCACCCCGACGACGGCGGCGAACGCGAGGACGAAGTAGTCCAGCGGGCCGTCGGCGCTCGCCACCGTCCCGCGCAGTTGCGCGAGGACGACGACGGTGACGACGGCGAAGACGAGGCCGCCCGCCGCGTTGAGCAGGGGGCCGTTCGTCTCGGGGACGGCGCGGGGGTCGTTCAGGAGGGAGAGCACGACGGCCAGCGCGAACACCGTCCCGACGAGACCGAGGGCGAGGACGAACACCAGTTGGCCAAAGAACGCGCCGCCGACGAACACGCCCGCCGCCGAGAGCAGGGCCGTCGTCGCGACGAGTCCCCGGTACTTGGGGTCGTCCACGTCCGTCCCCCAGCCGAGTTTGTCCACGAGCAGGGAGGGCGGGACGACGGTGTTGCCCCCGAGAGTGGAGACGGCGGCACCGAGGAGGCCGAACAGAAACAGGCGTTCCGCGAGCGGGCCCGCGACGGGTTCGAGGGCGTGGGCCGCTCCGAGTCGGCCGATTGCGGGGTCCGAGAGCACGCTGGCGGCGACGAGGAAGATGGCGACGCTGTAGAGGCCGAAGGCGATGCCCATCGACCCCACGACGTCCGCCGTGGCCGCGTCGTGGTCCCTGCGGGTCCACCCGCGAGCGCGCATCGCGTAGGAGTGCATCGTGATGAGCGTGATGTGGACCGCACCGCCGAGGACGCCCGCGACGACGAGTTCGCTCCCCGCGGGGAGCGTGGGGACCAGACCGCCCGCCGCCCCGCCCGCGTCGATGGGGACGACGAACAGCGAGGCGACGAATGCGAGGACGACGCCGCCCACCACGAGTTTCGCGCCGAGTTCGGCGGCCCGGTAGCCGCCCCCCGCGAGACCCACCGCGAGGAGGACGGCCCACGCGATTCCCGCCGGAACCACGTCGACGCCCGTCAGGTCGGCCGTCACCTGCGCGAGACCCTTCATGATGACGAGCTGGGCGATGCCCGCGACGAGCACCACGTCGAGGACGAGGAGCCACGCCCAGGCGTCGCCGAGGTGGTCCTCGACGACGCCGACGATGCCGCGTTCGGTGAGGAGACCGAGTCGGGCCGCGAGGTACTGCGTGAGCGTGCCGAACAGTGCCGAGAGGACCACGACCCAGAGGAGGGCGTATCCGTACCCTGCGCCCGCGGTGAGGAGACTCGCCATCGTCGCCGGCCCCGCCGCGATGGCCCCCGCGAGCCACGAGGGACCCATCGCGTCGAACCCGTGCCGGAGTCGGTTCGGGAGCGTCATGTCACCTCACTCACCACCCGGTGGCGATAAATTGAGTGGTATCACCGAGTGTTACGGTGCGACCGACCAGTGGAGGACGACGCCCTCGTCCAGTCGCTCCACGTCGTCGAGGGCGAGGCGGGGGAACCGCTCCGGGTCGACGAACCCCTCGCCGTCGGCCGGCGTGGGGGCGTCCCGTCCCCCGATGACCAGCGGACCGACGAACTCGGAGAGACGGTCGACGAGACCCACCTCGAACAGCGAGAACAGCAGTTCGCCACCACCCTCGACCATCAGGTCCGCGATTCCCTCGGTCTCCAGTCCCGCGAAGGCGTCGCGGAGGTCGACCCGGTCCTCGCCCGCGACGACCAGCGTCGCGCCCGCCGATTCGAGGGCCTCCACCCTCTCATCGGGGGCCGCCTCGCTCACGAGGACGTAGGTGGGCGCGTCGCCCCGCAGGATTGCGGCGTCGGGTGGCGTCCGCGCACGCGAGTCTGCGACGACCCGGGCGGGGACGCCCGATTTGCCCACCCGTTCGCGGTGGTCCGCGTCGAACCGGACGAGCGAGGGGTCGTCGGCGAGGACGGTCCCCACGCCGACGAGGACGGCGTCGCTCTCCCCTCGCAGGCGGTCCACGCGCGCGAAGTCCTCGTCGCCGGAGATGCGCACCTGTTCTCTCTCCCGGTGCGAGAGTTTCCCGTCGGCACTGACGGCGACGTTGGCGTGGACGTGCATGCTCCGGATACCGCGACCGGGCGAAAACGGCTTTCGGTGACGGCCCCCGTGACGTTCCGCCGACACGACTGGTCCGGGCGCGGTAGCTACCCGTTTCCCGTCAATCAGCTATATCGCTACGTGTTACCAACGCGGTCTCTAGGGTGTTGTAAATATGGCGACAGAATGGGCCCTCGCGGGCGACTACGTCGAGGCGTGCAACTGCGACGTGGTCTGTCAGTGTGTTTGGCTCGAACCGCCCGACGGCGACGTGTGTACCGCGTCGCTGGCGTGGCACGTCAGGGAAGGGAACTTCGGCGACGTCGACCTCGGTGGGCTCTCGGTGGCGATGCTCATCCGGTCGGAGGAGGGAGTCATGTTCGACCCGGACGTCGGATGGGACGTCGTCCTGCTGGTGGACGAGCGGGCGAGCGACGAACAGCGGTCTGCGCTGGAGGACATCTACCTCGGCCGGGCCGGCGGTGTCTGGGGAGTGGTCGCCGACACGCACTTCGAGGAGACGGAGGTGGCGACGGCCCCGTTCACCTTCGACCGCGACGGCGGCGAGTTCTCCGTGGAGGTGGGCGACGCCGTGACGATGGGGACGGAGGCGAAGACGGGGTTCAACGACGAGTTCGGCACCATCGCCCCGCATCCCCTCACGTCGAGCCTCGAGATGCACACCGGAAAGTCGACGGAGGCGACGGCCTCGTTCGGCGAGCGCTTCGACTGGGACGTCGGCGGGAACAACGCGTTCTTCTGTGACTTCGAACTGGCGAACGCCTGAGCGAGTCATGGAACTCCCACGATACGCCGGCCGCGTCCGCACGACGGGCGTCGACGGGACCGCACTCGTCGCGGTCGCCGTCTACCTCGTCGTGGCGCTCGCGTGGGACGCGATGGTGTTCCGGTGGCTCCCGATGCCCGGCGCGGACGGGTCGTCGATGTCGATGGACATGGCCGCCCCCGGCGTCCCCGAGGCGATGGCTACGGGCAGCGGCGCGACCGGGTGGGCGCTCTACCTCCTGATGTGGGGCGTGATGATGATCGCGATGATGTACCCGTCGTCGGTGCCGCTGGTCCGCCTGTACTACCGCACGCTGACCGGCGTCTCGACCCGAGCGAAGTCCCTGCGGGTCGGCGCGTTCCTCGGGACCTACACGCTCGTCTGGACGGCGACGGGGCTGGTCCCACTGGCGGCCAACCGGGTCGTGCCGATAACTGCCGTGGGCGGAAGCGAGGTACTCCTCGGGGGGACCCTGTTGCTCCTCGCGGGCTACCAGCTCTCGTCGTACAAGGACCGCTGCCTGCGCCACTGTCGGCTCCCGCTCGGGTACCTGATGCAGCACCACCGGCCGGGGGTCCGCGGCGCGAGTCGGATGGGACTCGAACACGCCTGGTTCTGCCTCGGGTGTTGCTGGGCGCTGTTCGCGTTCATGGTCGTCGTCGGGACGATGAACCTCGTCTGGATGGTGCTCATCACCGCCGTCCTCTCGCTCGAACGGACCGTGAGCTGGGGTGACACGCTGGCGAGGGGCGTCGGCGTCGCCGCGGGCGTGGCGGGGTGCGCCGTCCTCTTCGCGACGCTACTCGGCGGGTGAGGTCGGCCGCCCCGGACGACCCTCCACTCCGCCACCGGCGCGAACGATTTTTAGGGAGAACGGCCAAACCCACGGACGATGGACATCGAAGCCACTGCCGAGGAACTCGCCTCCGACCTCGGCGTCGACAAAGAGGAGGTTCACGACGACCTGCGGAAACTGGTCGAGTACGACGTCCCGATGGAGGAGGCGGTCCAGAGCCTCCGACGCAAGTACGGTGGCGGGGGCGGCGGCGGGGCCGCACCCACCACGAAGGACGTCGCCGACATCACCACCGACGACGCGAGCGTGACCGTCACCGCGCGCGTCCTCACCGTCGGCACCCGGACAATCCGGTATCAGGGCGACGACTTCACCATCTACGAGGGTGAACTCGCCGACGAGACGGGCGTCATCGACTACACCGCGTGGAACGACTTCGGTCTCGAACCGGGCGACACCGTCACCGCGGGCAACGCCGGCGTCCGCGAGTGGGACGGTCGTCCCGAACTCAACCTCGGGGACTCCACCAGCGTCTCGAAGAGCGAGGACCCGCTTCACGTCCCCTACGAGGTGGGCGGGGAGCGCTCACTCGCCGACCTCGAACCCGGCGACCGCGGGCGCACCCTCGAAGTCCGCGTCGTCGAAGTCGAGGAGCGGACCATCGACGGCCGCGACGGCGAGACGGACATCCTCTCGGGCGTGCTGGCCGACGAGACGGCCCGCCTGCCCTTTACCGACTGGAACCCGCGTCCGGAAATCGAGGAGGGGACCTCCCTCCGCATCGAGGACGTCTACATCCGGGAGTTCCGGGGGGTGCCCTCGGTGAACCTCTCAGAGTTCTCGGTCGTCACGCCTCTCGACGGCGACGTGGAGGTCAGCGACTCCGCCCGCCGGATGGGTATCGGCGAGGCCGTCACGGGCGGCGGGGCCTTCGACGTCGAACTCGTCGGGAGTCTCCTCGACGTGCGCGACGGCTCCGGCCTCATCCAGCGCTGCCCCGAGTGCAACCGCGTCATCCAGAACGGGCAGTGTCGCTCCCACGGCGAGGTCGACGGCGAGGACGACCTGCGCGTGAAGGCCATCCTCGACGACGGGACGGGCACCGTCACCGTCGTCCTCGACCGCGTCCTGACCGAGATGGTGTACGAGGGAACCCTCGAAGACGCCCTCGACCACGCGCGCGACGAGATGGACAAGGAAGTCGTCGCAGACACCATCGCCGAGAGGGTGGTGGGCGACGAGTACCGCGTCCGGGGGTCGCTCTCGGTCGACGAGTACGGCGCGAACCTCGACGCGACGGAGTTCGAGCGCGTCACCGAGGACCCGACCGACCGTGCGCGTGCGCTGCTCTCGGAGGTGTCCCGATGAGTGCGCCCGGCAACCGCGAAGTCGCCCACCGCCTCTTCGCGGCCGAGTTCGACGACGCGGAGTACTCCTACTCCGAGAGCGACGAGGAGCGCGCGCCGAACTACGTCGTCTCGCCGACGGGCGCGCGCGTCAACCGCCTGTTCGTCACGGGCGTCCTGACCGAGGTGTCGCAGGCCGGCGACAGCATCCTGCGGGCGCGCGTCGTCGACCCGACAGGCGCGTTCGTCGTCTACGCGGGCCAGTACCAGCCCGAGGCGATGGCGTTCCTCGATCGGACCACGCCCCCGGCGTTCGTCGCCGTGACGGGCAAGGCGCGGACGTTCCAGCCCGACGACTCCGACGTCGTCTACACGAGCGTCCGTCCCGAGAGCATCAGCGCGGTGGACGCCGACGCGCGCGACCGGTGGACCGTCACCGCCGCCGAGCGAACCCTCGAACGAATCGGGACGTTCGCGGCCGCCCTCGATTCGGGCCTGACCGGCGACGCCCTCCAGCGGGCGCTCGTCCAGTCGGGCGTCGACGAGAGCCTCGCGACGGGCATCCCCATCGCGATGGAACAGTACGGCACCACGCGGGCGTACCTCGCCGCGCTTCAGGAGACGGCGCTGCAGGCGGTCAGGCACGTCACCGGCGACGTGGAGGAGGTCGCGGACGTCGAACTCGCCCCCGACGAGGGTGGGGACGCGGCGTTCACGCCCGCGATGCCGGTCGATGTCGACACCGGGGGCATCGAGGCCGAGGAGCCGACGGAGCCAACGGAGCCAACGAAAACGACGGAGACGACGGACGGAGCGAGCGACGCGGCCGAGGGCGAGACGGACCTCTCGGAGGCCGAGGTGTCCGCGACGGACGCGACCCCGGAAGCGGGCATCGAGACGCCCGACCCCGACGCCGACGTCGAGGCGTCCGCGGGCGAGGCCGACCCCGACGCGGACCAGACGGCGACCCGCGAGGAGCCGGGGGATGCGGAACCCTCCCAGCCGGCCGACACCACCGCGACGACCGAACCGCCCGAGGAACCGGCGGATCTCGACGGAACGACGGACACCGAGGAGACGAGCGGCAAGGCGGGCGGCGAGGGCGAACCCGCCGAACCGGGCGAGTTCGAGATGGACGAGGAGACCCGCCGTGAGGTCGAGGAGGAGTTCGGGACCGACTTCTCGACGGGCAACGAGGTGGCTCCCGCCGGCGAGGCGGACATCGAGACGCCCGACCCCGACTCCGAACCCGAGGGGACCGACGCCGAGGAGGACCTCGAACCGGACGAACCGACCTTCGAGGCCGTCGAACCGGAGGCGACGGACGAGGGCCCCGAACCGGAGGGTGACGCCGCATCCGCCCCCGAATCGCAGGGCCCCGCCCGCGAACCGCCGGAAGCGTCCAGCGAGGAACCGCCCGCCGCGGAGGCGGGGGGCGACGAGAGCGGGGACGACGAACCCGCCGAGGACGTGGACCTCGAGACGGCTCTCCTCGACGCGATGCGTGACCTCGACGAGGGCGACGGTGCTGACAGGGAGGAACTCGTCGCGCGGGTGAGCGAGGAGACGGGCGCGGACGCCGCGGCCGTCGAGGACGCTATCCAGGACGCCCTGATGAGTGGGCAGTGCTACGAGCCACAGGACGGGCGACTGACGCCCATCTGATGCTGGAACCGGTCCCGGGTGAACCGGCCGCCGTCGCGGTCTGCGACGGGACGCGGGTGCTCGTGCTCGCGGACTACCACGCGGGACTGGAGGTCGCCCTGCGCTACGACGGCGTCGAACTCAGGAGCCGCGCCCGGGAGCGCCGCGAGGCGGTGCTGACCTTGCTGGAGCGAACCGGGGCCGACCGCGTCGTCTTCCTCGGTGACCTCGCCAACGCCATCGGGAACCCCTCGACGGAGGAGCGAACCGAGTTGGCGACGCTCCTCGGAGCCGTCGCGGGGCGGGTCCCGGTGACCGTCGTGAAGGGCAACCACGACGGCGACATCGAGGACGTGGCCGACGAGGTGGACGCCCACCACCCTGTCGCGGTGACGTCGACCGACGGCGTCCGGATGGGCGACGTGGGCTTCGTCCACGGGCACACGTGGCCCGCAGTCGAGGTGCTGGAAGCCGACGTCGTGGCGATGGGCCACGAACACCCGATGGTCAGACTGGAAGACGAGGTGGGCGGGGCGCGCGCCGAACGGGCGTGGCTCCGGGGGAAGCTGGTACCGGACCCGTTCGAGGACCACCACGGCGCGTCACTCGACATCGACGGCGAACTCGTCGTCTGTCCGGGGTTCAACGACCTGCTCGGCGGGACGTGGACGAACACCGGACAGGGCTTTCTCTCGCCGTACCTCCCGGACGGGTTCCGGGACGCGCAGGCGTACCTGCTCGACGGGACCCGATTGGGGAACTACGAGCAGGTGTGAGCGGGGGATCGGGCCGCCGCCCGACACGCCGGTAGCGGCCCGGAACCGGTGCAAGCGGTGGTCTTAATCGGCCCGAACCCCAATCCCGAACCAGTGACGGCCTCCGAGCAACGGCCGGGGATGGACGCGTTCACGCACCTCGGAAGCGAGGTGCGGAGTGCGCTCTCGAAGCGGGGATTCGCCACGCCCACGGAGCCACAGCGCCGGGCGATTCCGACACTCGCGGCGGGCGACCACGCCCTCGTCATCGCCCCGACGGGGACCGGGAAGACGGAGACGGCGATGCTGCCCGTCCTGAACGCAATCGTCGAGCAACGACACGGCGAGGGCGTCCCGTTCGGCATCTCGGCGCTCTACATCACGCCGCTGCGGGCGCTCAACCGCGACATGCGCGAGCGACTGGAGTGGTGGGGCGAGGAGTTGAACCTCGACGTGGACGTCCGCCACGGCGATACCACCCAGTACCAGCGACAGAAGCAGGCAGAGAACCCGCCAGACGTGCTGGTGACGACGCCCGAGACGCTACAGGCGATGCTCACCGGCGAGAAACTCAGGCGAGCGCTCTCGGACGTCTCGCACGTCGTCGTCGACGAGGTACACGAACTCGCCGCCGCCAAGCGGGGCGCGCAGTTGACCATCGGGATGGAGCGACTGCGGGAACTCGCCGGCCCCTTCCAGCGAGTCGGACTGTCGGCGACGGTGGGCGACCCGGAGGAGGTGGGGAAGTTCCTCACCGGCGACCGGGGCTGTGAGATAATCGAGGTGGACGTCGGGAGCAAACTCGACCTGCGGGTGCTCCAACCCGAGATAACGCCCGAGGACGAGCGACTGGCGGGTCGGCTGATGACCACGGAGTCCATCGCCAGCCACGTCCGCGCGATTCGAGACATCATCGAGTCCCACGACTCGACGCTCGTGTTCGTCAACACCCGACAGACCGCCGAGGCACTCGGGTCGCGGTTCAAGGAACTCGACACGAACATCGGCATCCACCACGGGTCGCTCTCGAAGGAGGCGCGCATCGAGGTCGAAGACCAGTTCAAGGCCGGGGAACTCGACGCGCTGCTGTGCACCTCCTCGATGGAACTGGGCATCGACGTGGGGCGCATCGACCACGTCGTCCAGTACCAGTCCCCCCGCGAGGTGTCCCGTCTCCTCCAGCGAGTGGGGCGGGCGGGCCACCGCCGGGACGTGGTGTCGGCGGGGACGGTCATCGCGACGATGCCCGACGACGTCTTCGAGTCGCTGGCCATCGCTCGCCGGGCGCAGTCGGGCCACGTCGAACCGGCGGACATCCACCACGGCAGTCTCGACACCGTCGCCAACCAGATCGCGGGCCTACTGATGGACTTCGGGGAAATCGGCGCGATGCGGGCCTACGAGATAATCACCCGCGCGTACCCCTTCCGCGAGGTGACGAGAGAGCAGTTCCGCGAGGTGATTCGGGAACTCTCGAACAACCGCATCCTCTGGCTGGAGGAGGACGCGGATAGACTGGAGAAGTCCAGCGGGACGTGGCAGTACTTCTACGCCAACCTCTCGATGATTCCCGACGAGGCGACCTACGCCGTCGAGGACATGGCCTCCGGTCGGCAGGTCGGCACCCTCGACGAGCGGTTCGTCGTCAACTTCGCCGACCCGGGCGAGGTGTTCATCCAGCGCGGCGAGATGTGGCGCATCACCGAGGTGGACGAGGAAGAGGAGGAAGTGAAGGTGTCGCCCGTCGAGGACCCCGGCGGCGAGGTTCCCTCGTGGGTCGGACAGGAGATACCGGTCCCCTACGACGTGGCACAGGACGTCGCGGACCTGCGGGCGCGGGCCAGAGACCGGTTCGAAGAGGGGCAGCGTCGAGAGGAGGTGGCCCGGTGGGTCACGGAGGAGTACCCCACCGACGCCCACACCGCGAGCGAGGCGCTGAAACAGGTCGAACGGCACACGATGGCGATGCCGTCGGCCGACCGCGTCGTCGTGGAGTTTCAGGGCCGCGACGTGGTGCTGAACGCCGCCTTCGGCCACAAGATAAACGAGACGCTCGGGCGGGTGCTGTCGGCGCTCATCGGCCAGCAGACCGGGTCGTCGGTGGGAATGGAGATAGACCCCTACCGCATCGAACTGGAGGTGCCCCGTGGAGTTCGGGCCTCGAACGTCGTCGACGTACTGGAGGACACCGACCCGGACCACCTGGGAGCGCTCATCGAGTTGAGCCTGAAGAACGCCGACGCGCTGAAGTTCAAACTCGCGCAGGTGGCGGCGAAGTTCGGCGCGCTCAAACGCTACCGGGGGCGCGGGAGTTCGAACCAGTTCGGTCGCGGGCGCCTCCTGGAGGCCCTGCGCGACACGCCCGTCTACGACGAGGCGGTCCGCGAGATACTCCACGAGGACCTCGCGGTGCCCGAGGCGAGCGACGTCCTCCGGCGGATACAGGACGGCCGTATCGCAATCGAGGTTGTCGGCGAGCGCACCCCCATCGGGACGGGCGGACGCTCGTCGGGACAGGAACTGCTCGCCCCGGAGAACGCCGACGCGAGCGTCATCGAGACGGTGAAAGAGCGCATCCGGGACGACCGGATGCTCCTCTTCTGCCTGCACTGCAAGGACTGGAAGCGCAAACAGCAGGTCAAACGCATCCCGGACGAACTCTCGTGCCCCAAGTGCGGGTCGACGCGCGTCGCGGCGCTGAACCCGTGGGCGGACGAGGTGATAGACGCCATCACGAGCGAGGAGAAAGACGAGGAACAGGCGAAGATGACCCGCCGGGCCTACCAGTCGGCGAACCTCGTCCAGAGCCACGGCAAGCAGGCCGTCGTGGCTCTCGCCGCCCGTGGCGTCGGCCCGCACAACGCCGCGCGCATCATCGCGAAACTCCGCGAGAACGAGGAGGACTTCTACCGCGACATCATCAGTGAGGAGAAGCGCTACGCCCGGACGCAGTCGTTCTGGGACTGACCCTCTCGGCCGACGGGTCGGTCAGTGTACCGTCGTCGACGGCGGGCGCGTGGGTGTTCTCGTAGTAGTCGCGGTACTCACCGCGGGTCGTCCCTCCTTGCGGGACAGACAGACGGTCGCGTTGTACATCGCGCGAACAGTTGGGCGTCTGTCTCGATAAACGCGTATGGAGATCATCATTAATTCAGTTAGCTACGGTGCGCGTGACCCCGGACCGACCCGGGGGTAGACCCGAATTGCGCCGGAATCGACCGACGGCGTGGCAGTCCTCGCCCTCAGTCCCGGCGCGGGTCCGCGGCCGCCATCCCTCGTTCGAAGTGTTCGCGGGTGATGCGAATCTCGTCGGCGCGGTCGTTCGCCTCCTCGGGGCCGACCTCCTCGGCGAGGTCGCGGATGGCGCGAAGCGAGGCCTGCCGGACGAGGGCTTCGAGGTCCGCGCCGGAGAACCCCTCCGTCTCGGCGGCGAGGTCGTCGAGGTCGACGTCTTCCTCGATGGGCTTTCCCTCGGTGTGGACCGCGAGGATGGCCCGGCGAGCGTCGTGGTCCGGCAGGGGCACCTCGACGTGTGACTCCAGCCTCCCCGGTCTGAGCAGGGCGGGGTCGAGCGCCTCGTACCGGTTGGTCGCCGCGAGGACGATGAGGTTCGGGTTGTCCTGTAGCCCGTCGAGTTCCGTGAGCAGTTGCGAGACGACCCGTTCGGTCACGTCCTGTTCGCCACCGCGTCTGCCCGCGAGGGCGTCTATCTCGTCGAAGAAGACGATGGTGGGGGCGGTCTGGCGGGCGCGGTCGAACAGTTCGCGGATGGCCTTCTCGGACTCACCGACGTACTTGTCGATGAGTTCCGGTCCGGCGACGTGGATGAAGTTCACCTGGCTCTCGCCCGCGATGGCCCGCGCGAGCAGGGTCTTGCCCGTCCCCGGCGGCCCGTACATGAGGATGCCCGTCGGCGGGTTCGTCCGGGTGGCCTCGAACAGGCGTTCGTAGGAGAGTGGCCACATCACCGACTCGCGGAGGGTGGCCTTCACCTCGTCCAGTCCGCCCACGTCGTCGAACGTGGTGAGTGGGGTCTCGACGACGTACTCGCGCATGGCGCTCGGGTCGACGGCCGCCATCGCGGACTCGAAGTCCGCGCGCGTCACGGAGAGTTCTGGTTCTGGGGCCGTTTCGTCGCTCCCCTCGTCTCCGCCACCCGCCTCGCCGTCACTCGCTTCGTCCGGTTCGGCGGCCCCCTCGCGGTCGCGCGTCTCGCGGTCGTGGCGGTAGCGCCGCAGGGAGGCCATCGCGGCCTCGGTGGCGAGGGTGCGGATGTCCGCGCCGACGAACCCGTGGGTGCGTTCCGCGAGCAAGTCGAGGTCCACGTCCCCCGCGAGGGGCATCCCGCGCGTGTGGACGTCGAGGATCTCCCGGCGGCCCGTCTCGTTGGGCACGCCGATTTCGATCTCCCTGTCGAAGCGACCCCCTCGGCGGAGCGCGGGGTCGAGCGAGTCCACCCGGTTGGTCGCGCCGATGACGACTACCTCGTCGCGCCCCGCGAGCCCGTCGAGTTCCGTCAGAAGCTGGGCGACGACGCGGTTCTCCATGTCGGCGTCCTCGTCGCGGGCGCCCGCGATGGAGTCGATCTCGTCGATGAAGAGGATAGCCGGGGAGTGCTCGCGCGCCTCGGCGAACTTCTCGCGGATGCGCTCTTCCGAGTCGCCCTTGTACTTCGAGACGACCTCCGGGCCGGAGATGTCCGTGAAGTAGGCGTCGACCTCGTTGGCGACGGCCTTCGCGATGAGGGTCTTCCCGGTGCCGGGCGGCCCGTGGAGGAGGACGCCCTTCGGCGGGTCGACGCCGAGGCGACGGAACAGGTCCGGTTCCGAGAGGGGGAGTTCGATCATCTCCCGGATGAGGTCGAGTTCCTCGTCGAGGCCGCCGATGTCCTCGTAGGTCACGTCGGTCTTCGTGGGCCGGGAGGGCGTGGACTCGACCTCGCCGGAGGACCCCGACCCTCCGGCACCGCCGCCCCCGGACCCCGACCGGCCCATCGAGGTCCCGGCGGTTCGCTCGACGGGGTCGCCGCCGGGACGGACCGTCACCCGCGTCGAGTCGGTGACGCGGACGGTCCCCTCGGGGTCGGTGGCGACGATTTCGGCGTAGTCGTCGATGCGTTCGAGGCGGACGCGTTCGTCGGCGCGGATGGGTCGGTCGAGGAGGTGGCGCTTGACGTAGTCCGCGAGGTCGTCGTGGGGGGGCGTGCGGGGGAGTTCGACGGTGACCCGCGAGGCGTCCTCGACGGTCTCGGCGCGGACGGTGACGACGTCGCCGACGTTGACGCCCGCGTTCCGACGCGTGTCGGCGTCCATCCGGATGACGCCGTCCTCGCCGCCGGGCCACACCTTCGCGACCGTTTCCCGGTCGCCCTCGACGACGACCGTCTCGCCGCTGAGGATGCTCAGCGTCCGGCAGGTGGCGTTCGAGAGGCGGGCGATGCCGCGTCCGGCGTCACGCTTCTCCGCGCCCTGCACGGTGAGGTCCACGCCGGGCTTCTTGCTCATGAACCCCCTCGGACGGGAGGGACCTTCACACTTGTCCGAGCGGGAGACTCTACGACCCGCTGTCGGGTCGAACGTCCGGACCAGAGGGCTCAGCCGGAGTAACGCCTTTGTCGGATGCCACCACACGCGTTAACATGGTAACGCAGGTCGAGCGTGACGATATGACGTGGCACAACTGTGAGGCCTGTGGACTGATGTTCGACAACAGCGAGGACGCCGAGCGTCACGAGGAACACTGCGACGCCGAGGAACCCTCCTACCTCCAGTAGGCGACCCGCCGCGAGGCTGGACGCCCGGGGATCGGACCGGCCGGACCGTCAGCCCCACCCGCCGGTCTCGTCCGACCCGTCAGTTCCGTCGTCCCCGTCCTGCGCCGACCGTTCCTCGGCTGGAGCGCCGGTCTCGCCGTCCGACACGCGGTCGCTCGACTCTGGGACGATCTCCCACGAGCGCTCGCTGAGTTCGTCCTCCTCGAAGACGAACACCCGTCCCCGGGCGGCCTCCGGGTCGGCGTCGACCTCGGCGCGGTAGTCGCCCACGCGGGCCTCGACGCCGGGGAAGACCGTCGTCTCCTCGCCCGCCTCGAGGATGACGCGCCCGACACCGGTGTCCGCCAGAATCTCGTCGGCAGTCTTGCGGTCGTTGATGTAGACGACGACGCCCTCCGTCTCGGTGGGGTCGGTCACGAGGACGTGGACGTCCTTCCCGGGGCCAGTGAGGACGGGGCCCGTCGTCGCCTCGGGGACGCCGTGGTAGAAGACCGAACGACCGTCGACGTACTCGACGTACACCCCCTCCGGTTCGAGCGACACGGAGAGCGTCTCGGGGGCCACGTCGTTGCGAAGGCTCATACCTCGGTGTGGAACCCGAGCGCGCAAAAGGGCCGCGCTGTCCGCCCGCCCCGATTCGCGGGCCTGTCACTATCAGCAGTCGTAAGTGCGCCCGCACGAGAGAAGTGGGCGTGACTCGCATCGGACGGGCGAGCGCGCCCGCGGCGGGCACCGTCCTCAACGCCCTCGCGACGGGCGTGGGGTCGGCGTTCGCCATCGACATGGAGACCACGGCGACCGTCGACCTCGATTCGGGGACGGACGGCGTCACCGGCGAGATAGCGGGCGCACCGGACGCCGACACCCGCCTCGTCGAACGATGCGTCGAGTCCGTCGTCGACCGGTTCGGGGACGGCGAGGACTGGGGCGGTCGGGTCCGCACCGAGAGCGAGGTGCCGATGGCCGCCGGCCTGAAGAGTTCGAGCGCCGCCGCCAACGCGACGGTGCTGGCGACGCTCGACGCACTCGACGCCTCGGACGACATCGAGCGAATCGACGCCTGCCGCCTCGGCGTCGACGCCGCCCGCGACGTGGGCGTCACCGTCACCGGGGCGTTCGACGACGCCAGCGCCTCGATGCTCGGCGGCCTCACCGTCACGGACAACTCGTCGGACGGACTGCTCCACCGCGACGACCCCGACTGGGACGTGCTGGTGTGGGCACCGCCGGAGCAGGCGTTCAGCGCGGACGCGGACGTCGCCCGGTGCGAGCAGGTCGCGCCGATGGCCGACCTCGCCGCCGACCTCGCCCTCGACGGCGAGTACGGTCGGGCAATGACCGTCAACGGACTGGCGTTCTGTGCGGCACTCGACTACCCGACGGCCCCCGTCGTCGCCGCGATGACGCGAAGCGAGGGCGTGTCGCTGTCGGGGACCGGCCCGAGTTTCGTGGCGGTCGGCGAGCGGGCGGCACTGGAATCGGTGCGAGACGACTGGAACACCTACGAGGGAGACACATGGCTGACGACGACACAGACAGCGGGCGCACGGACGAGATGAGCCTCGACGAACTGCGCGACGAGATTCGAAACATCGACCGGGAGATCGTCGAACTCATCGCCCAGCGAACCTACGTCGCCGATACCATCGCAGGGGTCAAACGCGACCAGGGACTGTCGACGACCGACGAGGGACAAGAGGCGGCGGTGATGGACCGCGCCGGCGAGAACGCCGAACGCTTCGAGGTGGACGCCAACATGGTGAAGGCCATCTTCCGGTTGCTCATCGAACTGAACAAGATCGAGCAACGACACACTACGGAAATCGACGGACTGCGCGGTGATGGGGAGTCTGACGAATAGCGGCTTAAATAGAGCTTATACGCAATCGACGGAGAATCGTGAGACGGGGCGACAGTCGGAAACCGCGACTGGGGTGTCGGTACAAGACGGTGCTTCTCCGTCTTCGTCGACCGTGTGTACGTATCGGCGGAACGCAGACCGCGAGCGGGATCTCGTTTGTGACAATTGTTACTTATCTGAATAATATCTGGACTGAAAGAGTGCAATCCCTGTGATGTGACCCAACCCACGAGTTTTGTCCGACCAACTGGACGAGACCCGACTGAAACGCCCACCGGTCGTCCGGCGTGGGTGGGTTCTGTTCACACTGCCAACAGCTCTCAGGCGCGTACCGTGATCGTGTCGAAGTTCCGAAGACCGATCGAATAGTGCGCTCCCATCTCCAGGAGATGGAACACTACACCCGCATCGCCATCAACGGTCAGGACCACGGACGGGCCTATCGCGCGACTGAGTAGGCGGTACACCGTGTCGAGAGTGTATCTCTGCTACTTGTGCCGGTTCATCAGCACTCGACCGATGTGACCCATATCGTCGCCGGTTTGCCATCAGGTACGCCGAGGAACGTTCCGTACGCGACCGCCTGTTCGGTGGTACTCGGATTCCTCGCGACGTGGACGTTCCCCTATCCGGGGTCGATGAGCGCCTCGCCTGCCGTGTAGGTTCGAGCGACGCAGTCACGCTCGTTGGTGAGTTCGAGTTCCCTCTCGGTGATGGTCACGAGAATCGGCCCCGGGTGGGTGTGCCACCCGGAGGGAACCTCCGGGTGCCACGTCACCTTCGCGAGGACGACACTGGACGCATCGAACGGGAGCAGCGACGTGATTGGCCCCCGGTCGCTCCCGTCGTAGTCGACCACGAACCCCGCAGCGACGCTGTCCGGGGAGGTCGCGTGAGGGGCGAGTACTTCGACGCTGAATCCCTCGGGTTCGTCCACCCCACCTGTACTTACTGAGCTGCCGTCGGAGCGGGACTGACCCGCTGCTACCGGCGCGTTCAACATGAGCGCGCCGACCACGACAGCGCTGGTGTTCAGTACCGTCCGACGCAACACACTGTCCATCGAATCCGTTGCGGTGCTCGTCTGCAACAGGACGAACGCGACCACCGGAGAGTAACTCAATCGAGACGACGCTACAGTGCTTGCTGCATGGGGTGTGTGTCAGCGTACTCGACGAACCGGGTCACCCCACCGTTCTCGATGGTCAGGACGTGAGCGAACGCCGCCTCGACAGCGGTACCAGACGCCGCAGCTATCGCGTCGATAATTCCGGTCACCACGACCGTGTCACCAGCATCGATGAACTGCTTGTTTACGAGCGCGAACTCGCTCCAGTCCTCGGCGAGCGGCTGGAAGACGTGCTCCGCGATGGCCTGTGACCCGGTGTAGGTCCCGCCGTAGGGTCCCCCTTCGACGGCGACCCACTCGATGTCCTCGGTCCATCCCGCCATCGTCGCCTCCATGTCACCCTCGGCGAACGCGGCGTACAGCGACTCGACCAGTTCGACGTTCGATTGTGCGGTAGTGCTTGACATGACGATTCGATGTCCCATGGCGATGTGACGAGAAAACGGTTTGTGCTGACGTTTCAGAGCTTCTCGACGGATATTTAGTCCGACTATCGGTCAGACTAGTTCGGGGGGAATGCGCTGTCGACGGGTTGTGTCAGGCGGAGGAGGCTACTCCCACACGGGAACGTACGCACACCCGTCCATGAACAGCGCGGGCGGTGTCGGGAGTCGGCTGTTCGACACGAATATCGCCGAGGAGTGTCCGGTCGAACGGATGGTTGCGTGCTATCGTCCGTTCGGCCTGTTCGGACGTGATGATGAGCGTGCGTTCGCCGTCCGGAGCGACGACCCACACGTCATGGAAGGGGTCGAGGCCGTCTGGCGTCGTGTGAAAATCGTACGCCCACACGCAGTAGCCACTCGTGAAGCACGTGCCCGGGAGCAGCGTTCCTCCGAATGCCTGTAGCTGGGAGGTGGGTTCGAGTGTTCGTTTGGGAGTTGACTGCGTTGCCATGCCCCCATCATACGAACCCCGTCAGGGTATGGATTTGTTACCGATTGGTAGATTCTCTGGTTATCTGTATATGAGGGTGATGACGGTGATATACCCACACACGCTCTTTCTACCAGTAGGTGCCCGACGCGACAGACACGTACCGCGTACGTAACAGACGACTCCGACCGGATAGACCACGTACTTTCAGTTCCAATCTGTTTGCAGAGGAGGAATTCGGCGACGCGAGCTCGACGGTATCGACGGGTGTCGGTCGAAATCTGTGGCTACGTCCCAGTAGTTGTTCGTGGTGTCAGCCTCGAGTACGAGCCGAGGTCGTCTTCGGACCCCGGCGTTCGATGCACTCGTAGACGGCGTTCCTGAGTTCCACTTCTCGGGGGTCGTCCTTCAGGTGGAGGCCCATCCGGTTCGGGGTGTAGGCGAAACCCAGCCCCACATCGGGGTCCGCGAACCCGAACGACCCGCCAGCACCGGGCGTGCCGAACGCGGAGTCGGATGTCCCGAACCGGAAGTCGGGTGACGGTTTCGAGTACCCCATCGCGTACGCCGTCTCGATGCCGATGACGACGTCACTCGTCTCACCGGACGGTGGTACCGGGGGTGCAGTCAGTTCGGCGAACACTGACCCGCCGAGTCCCAATGCTCTTCCGCCTGTCGCCAGGTCGCCGTACAGTTGTGCCATCGAGCGAGCGGTCCCGATACCGTTGGCCGAGGGAATCTCGACGGCGCGGAACGCACGACTGTTCAGGTCTGCCGGGCGTCGCGTGCCGAGGACGTTCAATGCCCGGCTCGTCACCGACCAGGGGTTGAAGAACGACAGGACGAACCGGGGTGACATCGTGCGGAGGTTCCGGAACATGTCCAGCGGTCCGAACGCATCGAGGGCGGCTACGCGCTCGTCTGGTACGTGTTCGGGCAGCCCGATGTAGAACGTGAGGTCGAGCGGTTCCGCCACCTCCTCGGCGAAGAACCGGCCCAACGTCCGCCCGTCGGTGTGTCGGAGCAGTTCGCTTGCGTACCAGCCCAGCGTGAACGCGTGATACCCTTGGCGCGTCCCGGGCTCCCAGTCGAGGTCCTCCCTCGCGAGTAGCTCCGAGAGGAACTCCACGTCGGCGATTTGTTCGGGTGACAGCCGCCCATCGAGCGTCGCGAGCCCCGCCTGGTGGCTCAACAACTGCCGGACCGTCACGTCACCCTTCCCGCCCTGCGCGAACGCCGGCCAGTGGTCGGCGATACGGTCGTCGAGCGCGAACAGTCCACGGGAGAGGGCGACGGCAATGGCCGCAGCCGCCATCCCTTTCGTCCCCGAGGCCACGAGGACCATTGTCTCGGCCTCCCATGGGTGTTCACGGGCGGTGTCCCGGTGGCCACCCCAGAGGTCCACGACGGGGTCGCCGTAGTGGTAGACGGCGAGGGCCGCGCCGAGTTCGTCTCGCTCGGCGAAGTTCCCCGCGAACACCTCGCGGACCGGTTCGAAGCCGGGCGCAACGGTGCCGTGAACCGCCACGGCATCGGCAGCCGAAGATGCAGTCGTCATTTCGCTGCTCCCGACTGGCGTTCGTCCGGTCCCGAGCGGTTCGTCGTCATGCCGAGGCGGCGCGTGTGGGCAGCCATCGGGACGAGGGTCGTCAGACCGCCCAACCCTTTCGGGGGCATGTCTCGGTAGAAGGTCTCGTAGTTGCCGTCCTCGATGAGGTAGATTTCAGCCCAGAAGCCGACTTCACCGTTTCGCAGGTTCTCGTTGACCCACCTCCAGGCGGGAACGTGCATGTCGTTCGGGTTCTGTGCGAACCGCTGGAGGTCTTCGAGTGACCGCCAGTACTGAATCGAGCCGCCACCGCGGAGTCCCTGCAACGCTGGCTGGTAGCCGAGGAACCCGCTGTCCGGGTCGGTCGCCAGTTCCTCGAACATCGCACCGATCTTTCGCCCTGCGAGGAACCACTTGTGGATGGCACGGAGCCTGTTGAGCCGAAATCCGTTGATGTACAGTACGAAGTCGCCATCGATCTCCGCAGCCATTCGGCCACTGATTACGTGTCCCATCTTCTCATGTAGACCCTTTGAAGGGATAATCGTGACTGTCGATGTCTACAGTTGTTGTCGCTCGAGCGAATCTCCGATCTCCCCCCCGTTCGAGAGTGGAACCTACGATTCTCCGTTGACAGACAGCCGCTCTCCGTCTATCGTTCGGCGCGTGCCGCCTCTGCTCCGAGGTTCCCTGTCGCGACCCCGGGGGGTTGATGCAGACATCGAATCCGACAGATATCGAACGGCTGGTAGCAACACAGTTCGCGCTATCCACTCCTCCACGAGCGTTTCAACGTTCTCGGACGTCTCGCGGTACGCGGCAGCTAGTTCGTCCTCGTCGGGCCGGTCGGACTCGACTGACGTTGCTACTGAACCTCGCTGAACCGTTCGCCGTCGCGTGAGCCGTTCCGTGCCATCGGTATCAGGTACCGTGGCCGAGGAGTCACACAGTGACTGCCGGTGAGTGCTGAGGTTGGAAACGAAGCCGTGAGTAACCACCCAGCGACGCGGGAACCGACGGACGAGATTCGCGTCTACCGGTCCTGAGTCCCCTCCGGTCGGGCTACTGCCCGGTCGCGTCGCCGATCTTCCCGACGACGCTCGTGAACGCACCGCTGAAGAACTCGACCATCGCCTCGCCGGCGGCCTCGTCGTCCTCGTCGACGGCCCCCTCGAGCGCCTGCGCGTACGCGCGGAACACCTCGCGGTAGGTGTCGGCCATCCCCGCGCCGACCGCGATGATCCCTCGCTCGCGGGCGCTGTCGAGGTTCGACTGCAACGCGTCGTGGGCCGCGTCGTCCTCGCTCTGCTCGTCCAGGTAGTGGGCCAGCGCGTTGCGGACCACCGCCCGTTCTCGCTCCGACAGGTGTACCGTCACCCGCTGGTGGGACTGGTCCGGTTCGGTCATACCCGTGGGTCCGGGCGGGCGGGTAAAGTCTCCCTCGTCCCACCCCTGCCGTTCACCCAACACCTAACTGACCTGTCCCGGAAGTGTCCGGTATGGCCCCCCCACCGACCGCCCCCCTCCGGAATCCGCACTCCAACGAGCAGATGCGCGAACCGCGTCGTCCCGACCCGACGCCCGACACCACCCCGCCGGGCATCACGCTCGCCTGCCTGGTTCGGCTGGCGGTGGTCGCACTCGGCGTCTCGGCCGGATTCGACCTGCTCGCCGGGTCGACGTCACTGCTCGGCGGCGCGTTGCTCGTCGTCTCGGCGGTCGAACTCCCCGTCGTCTGGGGGCTCTGGCGACTCCGCGCGTGGGCGTGGCGCACCGCCCTCGCCCTCTACGCCGTCGCCCTCGTCGTGACCGTCGCGGCGGGGTTGCTGGTCGTCCCCGCCCTGACGGCACTCGTGGCCGGGTACGTCTATTCGAAACGCGGGGCGTACCGCCGAGAGCGACCCGCGGCCGAGTCGCGTCGCTGACCTCGGCTCACGCCTCCTCGACGTCTACGACCTCGGCGTCGAAGTCGTGCCACGGGTTCCCGTCGGGGTTCAGCGCCGCCTCCAGGAGCCGTGTCGCCTCCCCTCCAGCCCCCTCTGCGTCGTCCGACTCGACGGTCGCGCGCCAGGTCCCCTCGGCGTCGAACTCGACCGTCGTCTCGTCGTCCTCCGGGTCGCCACCGTCGACGGTCTCCACGGAGTAGTCCTCCCAGGTCCCCTCCACGTCCCCCTCGTCGAGGGCCACCTGCAGGTGGTCGAGTGCGATGTCGGCCGGGGACCGGTCGCCGATGTTCGCCGGGGAGACCTGTTCGTGCCACGTTCCCTCGAACTCGAGTGTCACGTCGTACTCCATCGTGCCCACCGAGAGCCACGCAGAGGGGATAACGCTGTGGCCGGACTGGGACAAGGGCCGACGGGGAACGGCCCTCGCCAGCGCGTTCGTCTCAGTACTCCCAGCGGCGCGTCACCCGCGCTGCGACCTCCGGGTGGGCCTCCCGCAGGGCGTCGGCGTCCCGTTCGCCGTCGACGTTGACCACGTGGACCTCCCCGCGCCGGTCGGAGTAGACGTCCTGGAAGTCGTAGACGACGCCGACGACGGTGACGCCCTCGGGGACGTCGTCGCTCTCGACGAGCGAATCGACCTGCCGGTCGACGTTGTACTCCACGAGGTGGTTCACCGCGTCCTCGCGGTCGAGGTCGTCGGGGAGGGCGTCGATCCCCGACTGGAGGTGGGGTTCGAGCAGTGCGAGGCAGTGTTCGATGCCGGGCGGTTCCTCGATGCCGCCGGTCAGGTCGTCGTAGGCCGCCGTGACCGCCCCGCACCCGGTGTGGCCGACGACGACGGCGAGGTCGGTCCCGGTGTGCGCGAGAGGGTAGAGGACGTCGCCCGAGACGACGGTCCCGGCGTCCGTTCGCTGGACGACGCGGTTCCCGATGTTGCTACACGTGAAGATTCCGCCCGGTTCGTCGTTGCCCCACATGTGGTCCTGCAGGACTCGCGAGTCCGAACAGCAGACCGTGACCGCGTTCGGGTGCTGTGCGTCCTGGACGTCGCCGAAGCGCGACTGGAACTCGCTGGCGTGGTCGGCGTTCCGTTCGAGCAGTTCGACGAATCGCTCGTGCATACGTGGGTGCATCTCCCGGAGCGACTATAGCGTTCGCGTCTTCGCAGTTGTCGCCGGGGGAGCGCGATCCCACCCACCGTCGTAACCGCTATCCCGTCGTTCCGGCTATCGTGAACCGACGGCACGACCACACAACACCGATGACGGACACCACCACGGACCCGGGGAGCGAGCACCGAGCGGAACCCACCCGAATTGCCTTCGTCTGCGTCCAGAACGCCGGCCGGAGCCAGATGTCCCACGCGTTCGCCGAACGCGAGGTCGAACGTCGCGGCCTCGACGGGCGCGTCGATCTCCTGACCGGCGGGACCCACCCCGCGGACCGCGTCCACCCCGCGGTCGTCGACGTGATGGACGAGGTGGGCGTCGACCTCTCCGGGCGAACCCCGCGCGAGCTATCGGACGAGGAACTGCGCTCGTGCGACCACGTGGCGACGATGGGGTGTTCGACGCTCGACCTCGGGACGGCGACGGGCGTCGAGGTGCGCGACTGGGACCTCGACGACCCCGACGGGAGGGGACTGGACGAGGTTCGCGAGATTCGTGACGAGGTCGAGCGTCGGGTGCGGGCGCTGTTCGACGAGCTAGCGCCCGCGACGAACTGAGTCGAACAGGCCGGGGGGTACCCGCCGTCCGACACGGTACGCCGGCACCAGCGTTACCCGGCCGACACACCAACCGGAGGGCATGACCGACGGAGACGACGCAAACGACGGGGGGCGGTCGGACGACGGGACTGGCGACGGCGACTCCCTCGCCGACCGGTTCGAGGGGGTGCGAGCCAGCCTCGACGGTGCGGCCGAGGTCGCCGGAGCGACCGTCCGACGGGGCGGTGAGGCGCTGGACGACTCGACGGCGGACGCGAGGCGAGACGCCGCCGCCGGTGTCGGGACCGTCGCCGACCGGGTACGGGCGGGCCTCGAGACGACGCGCCGGTCGGCCGAGGCCCTCGTGAGCGACGAGGGCGGCGAGGTGCCGACCGACCCCCTCCCGGTCGAGCGGGCCCCCGGACTCGACGCGACGGGGCGCTCAGTGCGGCGAGCGGGTGACAGCGCCCGCTCGCTGGTGCTCGACGGCGCGCTCCCGGTTCGGCGGGCGGCCGCCGACGCCGGCCTGCGCGCACGGGCCGGCGTGCGCGTCGGACTGGCGGAGGTCACCCACACGGTCCGCAACGCGGACACGAGGGAGGTGGCACTCTGGGGCGTCGGGACCAGCCTCGCGCTCTCGAACCCGGCCATCGCCGCGTCCTACTCGACGTACGCGCTGCTCTCGGCGGCCATGGCCGCCGGGATGGGTATCGGCGCGTACGTCAGTTCTCACGAGGACACGCCGCTCGACGACGTCGACCCGCTCACGCTCGGGCGGGACGCCCGGCGGGGGTCGCGTGCGGGTCGGCGACTCGGGGGGACGGCGGCGCTGGCGGGGGCGGCGTCCGTCGTCGGCAGTCGGGTCGCCGACGAGACGGCGACCGGCACCGAGGGGAGCGGGTACGGCGACTGGCTGGCGAACGCGGACGTCGAGGCCGTCCTGGCGGGCGCGCGCCGGGCCGCGGAACACGAGCGGGGGGACCCGTGGGCGCCGGTCTTCGGCGCCGGACTCGGGCTCCTCGCGGGCTACGTCGACGACGGTGACGACGAGGAACTCCGCCGACTGCTCGACGACGACCTGCGGCGGGAGTTCGACGAGCGGACGGGAGCGCTGGAGATAGAGGAGGAATGAGCCGCTGAGGGGCGTCGGCCGGCCCCGCCGGTCACGACTCGTTCGCGGTCACGCCCGACCCGCCTACCGACACCTCGCCTTTGAGCGTCTCCGGGTGGTAGTGGTCGTGGTAGGCGACGAGTTTCGGTTCGGCCCGGAAGGCGACGGTCCGCTGTTCGCCCCGCTCTTTCGCCGTCTTCGAGTCGTGGACGACCTCCCCCTTCTCGTCGAGGAGGGCGAGCTTGTGGGTCGCGCCGTCCTCGTTGAGCCAGACGAGTTCGTACGTCTCGCCGGTCTTCAGCGCGAGGGTGGGGTTGGTCGCCCCGCGAATCGCCTCGGGCGTCTCGCCGACCCAGCCCTCCTCGGTGGCCCGGAGTTCGACGGTCGTCACCATCTCGCTCGCGTCGAGACAGCCGCCGCCGACGGCGGCGACGAGTGCGCTCCCCGAGAGCGCGAGCGTTCGGCGTCTGGTGTAGGTCGTCATGGTCGTTCAGTCCGTGATGGCCGCGTCCTCGCCTTCCGTCCCGTAGACGACGTGGCTGTAGTTCAGGAGCGTCACGAAGACGACGCCCCCGACGACGTTCCCGACCGTCGTCACGCCGAGGAACTGCGCCCACTGGGCCAGCGAGACGTCCGCGCCGGCGAGCATCCCGGCGACGACTTCGATGTTCCCCGCGACGCAGTGGGGCAGGTGGCCGAAGCCGATGGGGAACGTACAGACGACGATGACGAGGATGCGACTGACCGAGTCGCGGACCGACGTGAGGACCCACGAGAGCAGGCCCATCAGCCAGCCGGCGAGGATGGCGCCGGTGAACACGCCCACCGTCGAGAGGTCGATGAACGTGCGCGCGGTCGAGACGAACGCCGCGGTGTCGACGAGGTGGAGTTCCGGGCCGGCGACGACGAGGAAGCCGGCGAACAGCGCGCCGCCGACGATGTTACCGGCGTAGACGAGCCCCCACAACTGGCCGAGGTCCCCGAGTCCGGCCTCCCCATCGAGGACCGGGAGGACCGCGAGCGTCGTGTGCTCGGTGAACAACTCGGTCTGGGCCATGATGGTCAGGACGAACCCGAAGGTGTAGACGAGCGACTTCACCAGGTGGGTGACGCCCTCGCCCATGACGCTCCCGAGCACCGTCGTGACCGCGAGCAGGCCGAAGACGCTGATACCGAGGTTGAGACCGCAGGAGAGCGCCGAGAGGAACTGGCCGAACGCCGGCCGCTCCAGCTCCGCCAGCCCCTCCTCGATCTGCAACTCGAGGATGTTCTCGTAGTGTCTGGGGGTGTCCAGCTCCTCCGAACCCATGTGCCCCCCACTACTCGGGTCCGCCTGATGGTCGGCGTGCACGCACGTGCAGGCCGAGCGGGGTCGAGGGGGGCGACCCTCATCAGTTACCCATCGAACACTTGTCGGCACCGGGCATCGCCCCCGTGTGACACACGAGCGACGGGACGACGACGGACCGGGCGGCGTCGGGAGACGGGGCGTTCTCAGGGGACTCGCCCTCGCGGCGCTGGCCGGTGCAGGGACCGAGAGCGTCCGGGCCGCGGCGAACGACGGCGCGGGGTACGACCAGCGACCCGTGAGTATCGACTCCTTCGACGGGACGACACTGGCGGGGAGCCTCTACGAACCGACCGGGCCGGGACCGTTCCCGGCCATGCTGATGACCCACGGGTGGGGCGGCGACCACACGAGCGAACGGGTCCGGCGGCTGGCAGACCTGTACGCCTCCAACGGCTACGTCGTCCTCGCGTACGACTCGCGGGGGTTCGGCGAGTCGGGCGGGGGCGTCGGCGTCGACGGGCCGAACGAGGTGGGCGACGCCCGGGCGCTCGTCTCGTGGCTCGCCGAGTACGACTCGGTGGCGAACGACGGCCCCGACGACCCGAAGGTGGGCATGGACAACGTCTCCTACGCGGGCGGCATCCAGTTGAACACCGCCGCCGTCGATGACCGCATCGACGCCATCGTCCCGCGGTGGGCGTGGAACGACCTCCCCTACGCGCTGGCACCCAACGGCGTCATCAAGGCCGGGTGGGACACCCTCCTGTTTGCCACCGGCGTCACCGGAGCGCGCGGGGTCACCTCCGGCGACGGCTACCCGCAGGAGGAGGACATCCTGAACGGCCTCGACCTCGAAGTGTACGAGGCGAACCTGCTCGGGTCCGCGACGAACGAGTTCCCCGAGGAATCGACCGAGTACTACCGCGCCCGGTCGCCCTCGACGAAACTCGACGGCGTCGACACCCCGACGCTGGTGATTTCGGGGTGGCCCGACACGTTGTTCGTCCCGAACGAGGCCCTGTGGAACTACGGTGGCCTCAGAGAGCGGGGCGTCGAGACGCGCCTCGTCCTCTTCGAGGGAGGTCACACGCTGACCGACGCCGCCGGTTCCGACCAGCGTTCCGTCCTCGACGACGCCGCCCTCGCGTGGGTGGACGAACACGTCGCGGGGCGGGGACCGGCGGACCTCCCGCCGGTGACGTTCTACGAGGTGCAGTCGGGCGAGTGGCGAACGACGAGCGACGTCCCGCCGGGGAACGCCGGGGCGGAGACGTTCGACCTCGCGGACGCTGGTTCGGGCGTCTCGCTCGGCGACTCGACGCTCGTGGCGAACAGCGTCGCGCCCACCTCCACGAGTCAACTCTCGCTGGAGAACGGCGACCACGTCCCCGGTACGGCGGCGGACTTCGACTTTACCCTCGACTCCGAGACGGAGGTGTTCGGCGCGCCGGCCCTCTCGCTCACCCTCGACGCCGTCGGGACGGAGGCGCACCTCTACGCCAAGGTGTACCGGGTGGTCGACGGCGAGGCCACCCTGATAGACAACCAGGTGACGCCTCTCCGGTTCGACGGCCCCGGCCGTCACGAGGTGGACGTGGAGATGACGGCCTTCCAGCGGCGGTTCGCGGCCGGCGAGACCCTCCGGGTGACGCTGGCGACGACTGACGGCGGGTTCTACAACTCGCGGGAGTGTGCGGGGGTCAACGTCCGCCACGCGCCGGGCGAGTCCACGGTCACGTTCCCCGTCGTCGGCGCGACGGGAGACCCTCCCGACGTGCCGGGGATGACGCCGGAGACGCCCGGCGGTCGCCCGTCCGGGTAGGGGTCGGGGAGGCAGGCTCAGAACTCGCTCGCCAGTGCGTCCAGCGCCTCGTGGTGGCGAATCGTGTGCGGGGCGGTCAGCGGCGAGACGCTGATCCGACCCTCGAAGACCGCCCGACGGTCGGTGCCGTCGGGGTCCGGGATGGTCCCCTCGGCCATGCGCTCCCAGATGCGGTCGTGGAGCGTCACCTCGCCGTCGTCGTACTCGGCGTCCATCTCGTACACCGTCGAGGGGTCCGTCACCTCCATCGCGCTCTCGGTCCCGTCGCGGGCCAGCGGGGCGTTCACGTTCAGGTAGTCGGCCTCCTCGAAGACGCCCGCCTCGAACGCCTCGCCGACGAGAAAGCGGGTCGCGCGGGCGGCCTCGCGGTAGTCGTCCTCGTCGGGCGAGTACGACCAGAACTCCTCGTCGCCCGTCGGGATGTACATGGAGACGGCGATGGCGGGACGCCCGAAGAAGGCCGCCTCGACGGCGGCGCTGACGGTTCCCGACCGGCCGAGGGTGTACTGGCCGAGGTTCGCCCCCCGGTTGCACCCCGAGACGACGAGGTCCACGTCGGGGACGAGCGACTGGATGCCGGCGACGACGCAGTCGGCGGGCGTCCCGTGGACGGCGTAGCCGAGTTCGGCCTCGTCGACGGCGACGCGAGAGGAGAGCGACCGGCCGACGGCGCTCTGGTCGTCGGCGGGGGCGACGACGGTCACCTCCACGTCGGGGAGGTCGGAGAGTGCGGCGTGCAGCGCCAGCAGACCCGTCTCCTCGATGCCGTCGTCGTTCGTGAGCAGGACGTGCATGGCGGCGGTGCGGCCCCTGCGGACTAAAACCCCGCCGCCCCTCACCCGTGTTGCCGCCAGAAATATAAGTATCCGTGACTGAATCCACGTCGGACTAGAACACACGATGACAGGAAAACGCATACTGGCGGTGTTCGCCCTCGTCGTGGGCGTCTCCCTCCTCGGGACGGGACTCGTCTTCGCCACCGACGTGGGCGACAGCGTGGCCGACGCGGCCCTCGGCGAGGAACAGGTGGCCCCCTACGAACCGGCACCCGGCGAACGCGGCAACAGCGAGACGGCGGCCAACCGGACGTACGACTTCTCCATCGAGTCCATCGAGGAGTGCGGCACCACCTGCCGCGACGTGACGGCGGCGCTCACCAACACGGGAGACGTCGCTCGCTCCGACGTGGTCGTGGAGACGCGCATCTACGCGGACGACGACCTGCTCTGGCGGGGGAACGCGACGGCGGGGTCGCTCGCCGTGAACGAGACCTACGAGAGCAGCGCGCGGGTCGACCTCGGCTACCGCGACAGCGCGACCGTCAAGCGCAACGATGGCTACGTCACGATCCAGACCATCGTCCACTCGGCGGAGGGACGGAAACTGTACGAGGAGCGACGACAGGTCGCCTGAGTCGGACACTCCCTCGATTCGTTCTCGATTCGTTCTCGGTTCGTTCTCGGTTCGTTCTCGGTTCGTTCTCGGTTCGTTCTCGGTTCGTTCTCGGTTCGTTCTCGGTTCGTTCTCGATTCGCGCACTCTCGACCGCAGTGGCCACGCTACGTCGGCACGCGGTCCACGACGGTTTCGGCGTCCACGACGAGGTTGTACGCCGCCTCGTCGTCGTTCCACAGGAGGAGGGCGTTCTCGAAGGTCAGCAGGTCGCCGTAGTCCGCCTCGCGCAGGTCGCGGTTGAGCGCCGACTCGCGCGTACAGACCGCGTAGTGGTCGAGGGCCTCGCTCCCGTCGCCGACCTTGTACAGCGGGTTGCCCTCCTCGCCCGAGAGGTCGTGGCTCAGTTTCACGGCGAGGACGTCGATGCGTTCGGTGACGTTCGACTCCGCGTCGGCCATCCGCGCGAACCGCCCCGGGTCGGGGGTGAATTCGACGGCCCGCCTGTCGTCGTGCCGGAGGAGCGAGGAGGCGTACTGCACGTCGACGTTGACGAACTCGCCGAGGGCGTGGTCGGGGTCCGTCGCCGCCTCGTCCAGTCTGTGCTGGAACTCGGGGACCGCGAGGTCGGGTTTCACGTCGAACGACCACCCCCGGTCGGTCGGCGTCTCGCCCGGCCAGAGGCGCACCGCGGGGCCGTACACCGTCATCCCGTCGGCCTCAAGCGAGCGTTCGACCTCGCGCAGACCCGTCGCCGTGTTGCGGTCGGCGGGGGCGAGTGCGACGAGGGTCCCCTCGGGCGCGAGGTGGTCGGCGTAGCGCCGGGCCACCGCCTCGGGGTCGTCGAGTTCCGAGAGGACGTTCGCGAACAGGACGATGTCGTACTCCCCCTCGGGGGTGAAGTCCTCCGCGGTCTCGCGGTGGACGGTCACCCGCCGGTTGCGACCGACCTCGACCAGCGACTCGAAGACGTCCGCGGCGGCGCTGGGTTCGACGGCGTGGTAGTCCACGAGGCAGTTGTCGGGCAGGCAGTCGAGGAGTCCCAGGGCGGGGCCGCCGACGCCCGCGCCGACGTCGAGGACGCGGAGGCGGTGGGGGAGCAGGCCGTCGGAAGCGAGGTCCGCGAGGACGTACCCCGCCACGGCGTAGTAGTCGGGGAGGTGGTAGAGCGCGTAGGCGAGAGCCGTCTCCGCGTCGTACTCGACGGGGTGCTGACGGTAGTAGTCGTCCTTGACCCGGCGGATGACCGCCCTGAGTCGGTCGCCGGAGTCACCCTCGTGCCAGTCCAGTCCGTAGCGCTCCACGAGGAGGTCCTCCAGTCGGCCGGCGTGGTCGCGGGGGAACTCGGTCACGCCCTCGAAGGCGAGTTCGACCGGTCCCTCGTCGACGGGGGTGAAGGTGCCGTCGTCGCGTTCGACGACGCCCAGTTCGACGGACTCCTCGCGGAGCACCTGCCGGACGACGGCGGGGTGGGGCGTCCCCTCGACGTAGTCGGTCAGTTCCTCCGGGTCGAGGGGACGCACCTCCCGGAGGTACCGCGCGCTGTCGAGCACCGCCCGCCGCTGGTCGGCGTTCATCGTCCCTCACCTGCGTCGTCCGGGCGGTCGGGGTGGTCGGATAGTCCCGGACGCGCCTCGCGGTAGAGGGCGGCGAAGGCTTCGTCGTCGGCGTCGGCGACCCGACGTGCGGCCTCGGCGACGTCCTCTGCCCCGTCGAACGTCGACTGGATGTCGGCGTAGACCCGCGCGGTCCCGCCCGTGACGCGGTCCACGAGGTCACCCAGCGCACGCGAGACGGGCGTCTGGAACTCCTCGCGGACGGGTTCGGCGGCGAGTCCGTAGGCGAGGACGGCGGCGTGGGCACGTGCCTGTACGGTCCGCATCGCCCGGTCGTGTTCCTCGGCGGTGGTCTCGAAGAGGTCGTTCCCCCGGTCGGTCAGTGTCGTCCGCACGCGGTCCGTGACGAGGCCGGGTTCGTCGGCGACGACGGCGACGTTCCCGGGCGCGGCGTCCGGCGCGAACAGGGGGTGGAGACTGACCCGTTCCCTGTCGGGGGCGTGTTCCCGCATCGCGCGTACCGCGGGGTCCATGACGCCGGAGACGTCGAGGAGGGCACGGTCGGCCCGCCCCGCGTGCTCTGCGACGGCGTCGGCCACCGCCGGGAGGGGGACGGCGAGGCAGACGGCGTCGAAGCGTTCGTCGGTGTCGAGTGGGACGGTCCGACCGCCGGTGGCCGACGCCGCCCGGTCGGCGGCCGACGGGTCCGCGTCGGCGAAGGCCACGTCGGCGTCCGTGTCGGCGGCGAGCGCACCCCCCAGCCAGGTGCCCATGTCGCCCGCGCCGACGACGAGGAAGTTCATACCGGTGAGTGTCCGCCGCCGTCTAAAAGCCTGTCCGACCGCGTTCCGGGGCCACGAGGGGATTCGTCGGGCTCCCGCCGGGCTATCGGTGTAGCTCCCCGGTCGGGTCGGCGGAACACAGCTAGCGACCGACGTTACCCCCGGGGAGTCGATAGCCGGAACGACGATGGCCACCTGTGATTACTGCGACGCGCACGTCTCGCGCCAGTTCCGGTCGGTGTTCGCCGACCCGGACGGACGGATACTGGCGTGCCCGAACTGCTCTTCGACCACCGGCATCGCCGAGACGACGCGAGAACGGATGCGCTCCGCTCGGAGCGGGGGGTAGGGTCAGTCGACGACCAGTTCCTTCGGGTAGCCCGTGAGGTTCACGAAACCGTCCTCGGTGACGACGACGAGGTCCTCGATACGGACGCCGCCGTGGTCCGGGTCGTAGAGGCCGGGTTCGACGGTGACGACGTGGCCCGGTTCGAGTTCGTCGCCGCCGGGGGCGACCGACGGACGCTCGTGGATGTCGAGGCCGACGCCGTGACCCGTCGAGTGGATGAACCCCGTCTCCGTCGCCTCGTCGCTCCGCAGGGTGGATTCGCCCGCCGCCTCGTAGACGTCGCAGACGGCGTTGTGGACGTCCTCGCCCGTCGCGCCGGGTTCGATGGCGTCGAAGGCGGCGTCCATCGCCTCCAGCGTGAGGTCGTACCACTCCTCGATGACCTCGCTCGGTTCGCCCTTCACGAACGTCCGGGTCATGTCGGCGTAGTACTTCGAGTCCTTCCCGCGCGGGAAGATGTCGACGATTATCGGCTGGTCGGGTCGGAGCGGACCGCTCCCCCGGTCGTGGGGATCGGCGGCGTCCGCCCCGCAGGCGACGATGGTCTCGTCCAGCGCGTGGTCGTGTCTGAGGAGTTCCATCTCTATCTCGCGGCGCACCCGCTCGCTCGTCAGGTCCTCGCCGTCGTGTGCGAGGACGCCGTCCCGGACCACCGATTCGCGAATCAACTGCTCGGCGCGGGCCATCGCCTGCTCGTTCGCTCGCTGGGCGACGCGGACGTGTTCGACCTCCTCGTCGGTCTTGGTGGCGCGAATCTCCGTCACCACGTCGTCGGTGTCGGCGGTCACCTCGACGTCCTGTTCGCGGATGCCGTCGGCGGTGGCGAGGGGGAACCGCGCGGGGGTGTAGACGGACGCCACGTCGTGGTCGTCGAGGAACGCGGCGAGGACCCGGTTGCTCGCCTCGCGGGGGCCGTGCTCCGCCCGGAGTTTGCCGTAGCCGTAGTCGACGGTCCGTGCGACGCTCGCGGCACCGCTCTCCTTTCTGGCCCGGCCGTACTCCAGACTGGAGACCAGCAGGTGGACGTCGCCGTCGTACAGCGTCACGAACGGGTCGGGGGCGTCGAACCCCGAGAGGTAGCGCTGGTCTGAGCTCTCGGCGTCGGCGTCCACGAGGTAGCCGTCGGCGTCGTGGTCGTCGAGGAAGGTGTCGAGTCGCGAGAGGTCGGGTCGCATAGCGAAGGGTGTCGCGCGCCCAGCAAAACACTACCGGGGTGGCCCGTCACGGGCGACTCGAACCGCCCGGCGCGGACGGGGCGAGCGTCAGCCGAGCGCCCGAACGCTCGCCGCGAGCGTCGGCACCGCCAAGGCGATGACGAGACTCAGGACGGCCAGCTCTCCCGAGGCGAGGAACTGCGTCAGCGCGCCGAACAGCGCGAGGTAGGCGGCGAACGCCACGGCGACGGCGATACCGAGGTAGAGGCCGAACCACAGCGCCCGCGTGAACGTCGGCGCGAGCAGTCCCACCAGCGCCCCGCCGACGGCGAGGCCGGCCCAGTGGACCGAGGCGAGGGCGACGCCGACGACGAACGCGACGAGGAGGGCGAGGTCGGCGTGCGGTCCCGTCCGGAGGCGGGCGCGCAGACTCGACTGCTCCGTGGCGCTACGCATCGCCCACCCCCCGACCTGCGGCCACGCTCGCGGACCCGTTCGCTCCGTCGGTCGTGAACCTGATGTCCACGGCGCCGGGGTCGTCGAACGAGAGCGGCTTGTAGTCCGCCGTCGCCCACAGGCCCAACTGGTCGTGGTAGTGCGAGGAGAACGGGTTTCCCGACTGGCCGCCGGGGATGACCCCCAGCGAGTCGCCGTCGAAGGTCGCAATCATCCGCCAACTGCTCCCCGCCTGAATCGACCGGTCGGCCCGGAAGTTGTTCACCGTGAACGGCGACCCGTCCATCGGGCGCTCGGGGTAGTCGAGGAAGGCGAGGCCGAACGGGTGGGTCAGGCGCAGGCGGTTGTAGTCGCCGTACGTCCCGTAGCCCTCGCGGTCGGCCTCCTCGATGGCCTCCCGGAGCGCCCGCGCGACGATGTCTGCGCGCGTCTCGCGTTCGGGCGTGCGCGTGTCGTCGAACCACTCGCTGTCGGCGGGGAGCGTCCCCAGCGTGTAGTGGTGGGGGTAGTAGCCCGGGTCGAGGCCCGCCGGGTGGTACTCGTCGTAGAAGGTGGCGTTCACGAACCGGTCGCGGAACAGCGCGAACAGCAGGGCGGCCTCCGAGTCCTGTGTCATCCGGCCGTCCCAGTCCTCGAACTGTCGGGCGGCCCGCCGCGTCTCGGCGACCATCGCGTCCCGCGCGTCCAGAATCTGCGGGACGAACAGGGTGGCGGCCCGTGAGCGCACGTCGGCCTGCATCTCCTCGACGTACGCCCGGTCTATCGGGTCGCCGGACTCGACGCGTTCGTCCAGCATCTCGTAGATGCGCGCCCCGCGGAACGGGTCGGCGTAGCCCACGCTCGTCGAGAGGTAGAAGCCGGGGTCGTCGACGACTCGCTGGTTCGCGCTGGCGAGGAGTGGGGGGTCGTCGACGTGGGGGACGTCCTCGTAGGCGACGAACCCCTCCCACGTCGAGTTCCCATAGGGGGTGAACCCGCGCCACTCGCCCTCGCCGGCGGAGCCGTCGAACGGCCGGTCTCCCCGGACGACCTCTCCGTCCGTGTAGCGATAGGGGTACTTCCCGGTCGCGCGGTAGTAGGTCTCGCCGTCGCTCGCTCGCGGGGCCCGCCCGCTCGCGTTTTCGGCGGAACGCGGTTCCGCCCTCGCTGCCGCGACGAGGTTCTGCGTCGGCGAGTCGAAGAACCGCGCGCCCTCGCGGACGTCGTCCATCGTCCGGGCGCGGTTGAACAGGTAGAGTGCCCGCGCCTCGCGGGTGGCCGTGAGGCCGGTCCACGCGACGGCCACCTCGCTCGTGCCGTTCGGCCCCTCCCGCGAGAGCAGGGGGCCGTGGACCGTCTTCTCGACCGTGACGGTGACGTCCTCGCCGCCCTTGACCCGGATGGTCTCGGTGGTCCGGTCGAGTTCGCGGACCTCGCCGTCGTAGACGTAGGTGTCGTTCGAGGGCCGGTCGTAGGTGTAGAGGTCGGTCACGTCCGCGCCGACGTTCGTGAGGCCCCACGCCACGTCCCGGTTCTGGCCGATGATCACCGTCGGAATACCGGGGAAGGTGACGCCGCGCACGTCGTAGCCGTCTTCACCCAACAGGGTGAGTCGCTGTTCGTACCAGATGGGAGGGACCGTGAGCTGGAGGTGCGGGTCGTTGGCGACGATGGGTCGCCCCGAGGCGGTGTGCTCGCCGGAGACGACCCAGTTGTTCGACCCGATGCCGGGCTCCGACTGGTAGGTCGAGAGCCAGTCGTACAGCGCGCCGGGGGCTGCGAGGTTCCCGGTCCCCGACGCCCCGGTCGCGTTCGGGTCCCACCCCTCGCGAATCACGGGCGAGTCGTGGGCCAACTGGTCGGGGTACAGCGACCGCGCCTCGGGGAGACGGGCGTCCACCGTCGCACCCTGCAGGTCGCGGAAGCTTCCCGTCAGGGACCACGATATCTGCTTGCCGACGAGGAGGGTGGCGACGGGCGTCCAGCGCTGTGGGCGGTAGTCGTTCAGGCGGAACTCGGTGGGCAGGTCGCCGTCGTCGATGTAGCGGTTGACGCCGGCGGTGTACGCCTCGACCAGCCCGCCGTACTCGGTGCCCGCCATGGCGCGCCACGACGCCTCGGCCGCGCCCGTAAAGTCCATCTTCCGGTGGAAGGTGTCGGACTCGACGGCGACGCTCCCGACGGCCGCCGAGAGGTTCCCCGAGATGAGCCGACGCTGGAGGTCCATCTCGAAGAGGCGGTCGCGCGCCTGGACGTAACCGGCCGCGTAGTACAGCGCCGCCTCGTTCTCCGCCTCGACGTGGGGGACGCCCCACCGGTCGTAGCTGACCGTCGCCGCGCCGTGGGGGTTCTCCACCTCGGTCGGACCGGCCATCCCGCGCAGGCCGCCCCCGAGGGAGTCCGGGTCGTCGTCGGCCGCCGCCCACGCCCCGCCGCTGAACGGCGCCGCGAGCGTGAGGTAGGTCCCCCCGAACGCTCCTGCCGCGACGAGGCCGGCGACGGAGAGGAGGGCGAAGAGCACCTGTCTGGGGTCGCGTGACATACCACACGGGCGACAGGAGGTGCGATAAGGCTTGCGTCGCACGAAGTCCGGCCCGCGCGGGCGGTATCGGGGCTCGATTCAGCCGGTAGCTATTTGTTGGCTGCCACACACCTCGCGGTCCGATGAGCGACGTGGACGCGGCCGCCGACCGGGAGACGGACGTAGTGGTCGTCGGGGCCGGGCTGGCGGGCCTCACCGCCGCCCGGTGGCTCGACGGCAGGGACGTGGACGTCCGGGTCCTCGATGCGCGCCCGCAGGTCGGCGGCCGCCTCCGGTCGCGCGAGGTGGACGGCGTCGTCGTCGACCTCGGGACACAGTGGGTCGGGCCGGGCCAGCGACACCTCAGACGGCTGGCGGCGGACCTCGGCTGCGAGCAGGTGCGCCAGCGAGCCGAGGGAGACGCCCTCCGCTACGACGGCAACGGGACACATCGCGGGAAGACGGCGATCGACTCGCTCCCGCTCCCGGCCCGCCTCAACCTCGGGGCCGCGGTTCGCCTGCTCGACCGCCGGTCGGGGGAAGTCCCCCTCGAAGCCCCGCACCGTGCGCCCGACGCGACGGCGTGGGACGAGACCACCCTCGCGACGTGGCGCGACGGCGCACTCCGGACGCGTCGGGCGCGTGCCCTGTTCGACGCCGCCGTCCGGTCGTCCTTCGGGTCGGAACCCGCCGACCTCTCGTACCTCTCGGTCCTGTTCGCCGTCCGCGCGGCTGGCGGGTTCGAACGACTGACGGGGCTCGACGGTCGGCCCCGAACGCGCATCGCGGGGGGCGTCCAGACCCTCGCAGACCGGATGGCCGCCGACCTCTCGGGGAGGGTCCACACCGACTCGCCGGTCCGGGCCATCGCCCACGACGAGGACGGCGTCGTCGTCCGCACGGACGACGAGTCCGTCGCCGCTCGCCACGTCGTCGTGGCGACGGCCGCCTCGCGGGTGGCCTGTCTCGACTTCGACCCGCACCTCCCCGCCCGGCGGGCCGCGCTCTCGCGTCGCCCGCCACACGGGGCCGTCGTCACCTGCGTCGCCACCTACGAGGTGCCGTTCTGGCGGCCCGACCTCTCGGGCGACGTCCTCGACGAGGAAGGACCGGTGTGCCGCACCCGCGACGTCTCCCCGCTGGACGGGGAGCGCGGTGTCCTCGTCGGGCAACTGTTCGGGAACGCGGCCCGGCGGTGGAGCGAGCGGACCCGGAGCGAGCGCCGGTCGATGGTCCTCGACCGGTTCGCCGAGTACTTCGGCGACCGGGCGGTGGAGGCGACGGGCTACACAGACGTGGCGTGGCCGAACGTCCCGTGGTCCGGGGGGTGCTGCGGAGCGGCGTTCCCGCCGGGCATCCTCACGACGGTGGGGGAGGCGCTCCGGGAGCCCGTCGGACGCGTCCACTGGGCGGGCGCGGAGACGGCGACGCGGTGGCCGGGCCACATGGACGGCGGCGTGCAGGCGGGCAAGCGCGCCGCCGCGGAACTGGTGGGCCGTCTGCGAACCGACTGAACGGACGACTCGACCGGCCGAACCGGCGACAGTGGACCGAACGATTCTCCACGGAGGCGTGCGTTCGTCCGCCGATGAGCAACTGGTGGCGCCGGACCGGAGAGTACCTCGTCGGCCTGTTCGTCATCATGCTGGCGTACACCGTCGTCTACCACTTCGGGATGGCCGCCTTCGAGCGCGACCCGATCTCGTGGCTCCACTCGCTGCAGGTCGTCGTCGAGACGTTCACCACCACGGGGTACGGCTCGGACGCGCCGTGGCAGAGCTGGCAGATGAACGTCATCGTCATCGTCATGGACCTGACGGGGGTGCTCCTCATCTTCCTCGCTCTGCCCGCCCTCATCTTCCCCCTGTTCGAGGAGGCGCTCAAGACGACGGCACCGACGGCCGTCGACGGGTTCGAGGACCACGTCGTCATCGCCGGCTACACCCCGCGCGGGGTAGCCCTCGTCGCGGAACTGGAGGGCCGCGACATCCCGTACGTCGTCGTCGAACCCGACCGGGACGCCGCCGCCGACATCTACGAGGAGGGGACGACCGTCGTCCACAGCGACCCGGAGGAACTGCGGACGTACACGGAGGGGACGAACCTCGCGGACGCGCGCGCCCTCGTCGCGGACGTCGACGACGCCACGAACGCATCCATCGCGCTCACCGCCACGCAGGTGTGTGACGCGCCGGTCATCACGTTCGTCGAGGAGTCCAACCTGGAGGAGTACCACCGGCTGGCCGGCGCGAGCAACGTCTTCTCGCCCCGTCAGCTCATCGGCGAGAGCCTCGCGACGAAGGTCACCTCCGGCGTGTCGATGGACCTCGGTGACGCCATCGAGATATCCGAGGACTTCGACATCGTCGAACTGCCCGTGCAGGCCGGGAGCGACCTGACGGGGACGCGAATCGAGGAGAGCCGCATCCGCGAGCGGACCGGCGCGAACATCATCGGCGCGTGGTTCCGCGGCGAGTTCGTCTCCCCGCCCTCGCCGGACGCGCTCATCGACGAACAGACCATTCTGCTGGTCGCCGGGCACGAACACCAACTCGAACGGCTAAAGGAGCTGACGCTCTCCGAACAGCGACGAAAGCGCCACGGCCACGCCATCGTCGTCGGCTACGGCGTCGTCGGCTCGACGGTCCGGCGGGCCATCGACGAGGCCGGGGTGGACGTCGAGACGGTCACGGTCGACCGACAGGCGATGGACGAGGTGGACGTCGTCGGCGACGTGACCGACATCGAGACGCTCCGCGAGGCGGACATCGAGGACGCGGGGACGGTCATCCTCGCGCTTCCCGACGACACGACGACGGTGTTCGCCACGCTCGTCATCCGCGAACTCTCGCCGGACGTGGAGATCGTCGCCCGCGCTGAGGCCACCGAGAGCGTCAGGAAGCTCTACCGGGCGGGGGCGGACTACGTCCTCTCGCTGGCCGTCGTCAGCGGGCGGATGCTCGCGTCCACCATCCTCGAGGAGGAGGTCATCACGTTCGACCAGCAGGTCGAGGTCATCCGCACCGACCCGGGGTCGTTCGCCGGCCGGACGCTCGCCGAGGCGGACATCCGCGCCCGGACCGGGTGTACCGTCGTCGCCGTCGAACGGGGCGACGACGTGGTCGCGGACCTCGGGCCGGACTTCCGCCTGCTCCCCGACGACGAACTGGTCGTCACCGGCACCGACGCCGACATCAACGAGTTCTCCCGCCTCGCCGAGGGGCGGGGCTGAGCGCCCGCCCGAACCCCCCTCACTCGTCTTCTGGCTCGGACGCTTCCCCCGCTGTCCGACTCGGACGCTCACCCCGTCGGTCCGACTCGGAGGGCCGTCCCCGCCGTCCACACGCCGAGTGCGAGCGCCCCGACCGTCTCCGGAATCGCGAGCGAGAGTCCCGTCTCCGCGAAGACGGCGACGTACACCGCCCACGTGACGACGTTGAGCGTCCCGAGGGCGATCGCCGCAGCGCCAACCCACCGGCGGGCCTCGCCGACCCGGAGGGCCCCCGCCCCGTGGACCCAGAGGGTGAGCGAGAGCAGGAGGTAGAACGCCACCGCGACGGGGAAGTGCGGGTCGGTCCCCATCGGGAAGACGCCGACGAGGCCCATGGCGAGGCCCGTGAGCGCGAACAGGACGCCGCCCGACCGCTGGAGGCGGTCCCGCCCCGTCGTCGAGAGGTAGTGGCCGAACGGGAGCGAGAGCAGGCCGCCCGCGACGAGACCGTAGTTGAACAGCGGGCGCGTCGGTTGGCCGTCGCTCCCGAGGAAGGACAGCGGGTCGCCCGTCCACGTGAACGTCGGCGAGAGGAGCGTCGCGAGGAAGATGGCACCGAGGGCGACGGCGGGCGCGAGGACGCCCGCGGCGCGTTCGACCCGTGCTACGCCATCGTCGGGGGACTGCGGGGGAGTCACGTCCCGAGGTGGGGTCGCCGTCCGACAAGAACGTTCGCCTCCCGGGTCCCCGCAAGCGCTTTCGCGGCGGCCCGCGCCCACCCCGCATGGGTCTGGTCTTCCTCCGGACGGCGGCGCTCGACGACGTCCTCGCGTTCTACACCGATACGGTCGGCGCGTCGGTGTGGCTCGAACAGCCCGACTGCACGGTTCTCGAACACGGCGAGTTCCGCCTCGGCTCTGTGCCGGCGACGAGGTGGAGACCTGCGGGACCGTCACCTTCGTCTACGAGGACAGAGCGGGCGTCGACGCGGCACACGAGCGACTCGCCGACGTGGCCGACGGTGCCCCGCGCTACAACGAGCGCGACGAGAGATACCAGTTCTTCGCGGAGGACCCCGAGGACCGGACCGTCGAGTGCCAGACCTTCGAACACGACGAGTGAGCGTCCGGGCGGGCGCGCGGCGGGTCAGTCGCCGTTCGGGGCGCTCCCGGTAGTTCGGCACCGACCCGGGACGGACGGCCCGGTGGCCCGACGCCCGACCGTCGAGTCCGGCCGGGGGCGTGGCTCCTCGACGTCCCGGTCGACCCCGCGCCACGCCGCGAAGTCCTCCCTGACGAGCCGCCAGATCGACCGGGGGTCGTCCCGGTCGCGGGGGGCGAGCGCCGTCGCGTCGAGGACTCGCCACCCCCCGTCAGCGTCCGGGCGAACCGTCCGACACATGAGGGGGCCGTCGGTCAGCGCGTAGTCGCGGCGCTCGTCCCGCGCGTCGTCGACCCCCCGGATGCCGTAGCCCTCGCGCGGGGCCCGGGTGGCGGTGAGCGTCCACGTCTCCTCGCTCCCGACCCACGCCGCGGTCGGTTTGGCGAGGACGAGCCAGCCGCCTTTCTCGAGGAGCGTCCGACACCGGTGTTCGTACTCCGATTCGATGCGCTCCGCGAACCTCTCGCCGAACGTGGCGTGGACCTGTCGGTAGCTCGCCTCGCGCGCCAGCGTCCAGTACGGACCGGTGACGGCCGCCGGCGCGTCGGGAGCCACGCCGTAGTAGACGACGAACCGTTCGGACTCGGCGACGGGGACTGCGGGCGGGGCGGTGGACCCGGCGTCCGCGCGTTCCAGCGACTGGCTCAGGTGGACGGCGGCGAGTGCCTCGACGATGTCCTCGGAGGGGTCGACGATACCGCGGCGGACGACGGTCCGGGCGAGATGGTCCACGTCGTAGGCGGACCGCACCCGCCGTCGGAACGCGGGGAGGTGGTCGGCGCGCGCGTCGCGGCGGCGCAACCACTCGCCGACCACCGGTAGCCGATAGCGGCCCCGCCGGTCGACCCCTTCGGTGGGAGCGACACCCGCGTCTGCGTCCGGTCCGGACGGCGGGTCACGCCGGTCCCCCCGGCCCCGATAATCACTCATTAAGAACAGTCACAACTCCATACTATTTGACTGTTGGCCTCGTGTCGGGACTCAAACCGCGGGGTCGGAACTCTCGCCGAGACGACCGCTCCCCGCCTCCGGACGGTCTGCGGGGCGACGGCGCGCCCGACGGGCACGCTCGTCGTCGAGTGCCTCGTAGAGCCGGGACTCCACCTCGTCGCGGAGGCGGTCCGCGGTGGTGGCGTCGATGTCGACCGCCCGGGGGTCGCGACCGGTCAGCGAGCGCGACCCGGCGGTGTCGACGACGAGCGTGGCGAGGTCCCGGCGGCGTTGGAACGGGGACTGCGAGACGAGCACCGTCTGGACGCGGTAGTACGGCACGACCTTCACCGTCTGGACGAGGTAGCCGTTGCGCGTGATGACGTGTCCGTCCTGCAGGGCGTACCCGCGTGCGCTCCACTTCGCGTGGGCGGCCAGCGGGACGACGGGCAGGAGCACGAGCGTTCCCCACCACGCGCCCGAGAGCGGCGTGAACCGGACGACGAGGTACGAGCCGAGGATCACCCCCAGCGCGACGGTGCCGTACCGGACGAGATAGCGCGTCCGGGCGCGCTTCGGCGGGCGCTCGAAGTCGGGGTCCTCGAAGGGTTCTACGGAGCGGGCGAGGCGGAACACGCGGTTGCGTTCGGCGAACGGCACGGCCGACTGCGACCCGTTGTCGTCGCCGGGGGCGTAGCCCGCCGTCTCGACGGCCAGCGACGCGTGGTCGATGACCCGCGCGAGGAGGTTCGCCCGGACGGTGAGCGTCTGCACCTTCGCGAGCGGGATGGTCCCGCTGAAGCGCTGGACGAGGCCCCGTTCGTACCGGAGTTCGTCGCCCTCGCGGGTGAGGCGGAAGCCGTAGTAGTTCGTCCCCGCGACGACGGCCCCGACGAGCACCGAGGCGAGGTAGAGCGTCAGCACGCCAAGCGGCGCGAGGAGGATCGGCGAGAGCACCTGCAGGCCGGGCGGGGCAAAGGGCGCGAACAGGTCGGCGAACGTCGGCCAGAACACCGGCGCCGCCACCGAGAGAAACGAGACGAGACGGAAGTCGACGGACACCGCACCCAACAGGAGCAATTCGCGGGGCGTGATGGCGTAGAGCGGTTCGGCGGCTGGGGGCGTCTCCTCCTCCGGCGCGTCCCCCCCGCGTTTCAGTCGTCCGAGATCGTTCTGGAGGCGGGTCGCTTCCCCGGCCGAGACGAACCGGAGGTGCGCCTCGGTGTCGCTCCCGCCGGCCGTCTCGATGCGCACCTCCGCCACGCCGAGCAGTCGCTGGAAGACGTTCCGGCTGATGTCGACGTTCTGGACGCGCTTGTAGGGTATCTCGCGGGTCCGCCGGGAGAGGACGCCCGAGCGGATGTCGAACGTGTCGGCGGTGAGGTCGTACTCGAAGCGCTGCCAGTAGGCGAACTGGTAGCCCGCCGCGACGGCCAGCACCGCGAGCACCCCGAGGACGACTATCGGGACGCCGAACGCCGGGTCGACCCCCGAGGAGGTGACGGAGAAGATGACGACGACCCAGACGAGTCGCGCCACCGTCTCCGCCGCCCGGTAGGGGACCGAGCGGGGGTCGAGTTTCATACGGCGTCCTCGCCCTCGGCGGCGATGGCGAGGCGCTTCAGGCGGTCCTGTAGCGCCTCCGCGTCCTCGGGGATCAGGCCCGGAATCGTCACGTCGGCCCCGCGCGACCCCGCGGTGTACACCACCGCGGAGGCGAGGCCGACTGCCCGCTCGAGGGGGCCGCGACTGGAGTCGACGTGCTGGATGCGGACGTACGGGACGACGGTCTTCGTGCGGGTGAACACGCCCCGTTCGAGGAAGAGGGAGTCCTCGCGGACCTGGTAGCGCCACACCCGATAGCGGGCCACCGAGAGCGCGACTCCCAGCGCCCCGAGGAGGGCGAACGCGGCCGGCCCGGCCCAGAGCGGCCCCCTCACGATCGACGAGGCGATGCCGACGACGACGCCGGCGACCAGCGCGCTCACCAGGGCCTGCGCCGCCCACACGACCCGCACGTTCGGGTCCAGCGTCCGTACCGTCCCCGCCGGTGGTTCGACGTCGAGCCGTTCTCCCTCGACCGCTGTCATCACCGGAACCTCATCGCCGGAGGGTAAATAGCCGGGGGACGGGCGCGGGTCATAGCTTCGCCAGTCGCCGGGCCGTCACGTCCACCGTCGGGCTGTAGTGGACCAGCGGATTGCCCGGCGGGTGATCGAACCCGTTGGCCCGGAAGCAGTCGTTGCGCCGGAACTCGACGCGCCCCGGCCGGAGGGGCCAGCGCGGGTGGGTCACGTCGCCCGCGTACACCTGCCCGTCGTCGCTGGCGGTGTAGAAGCGGTAGCGCTCGGTGAGGAAGTCCGCCCGCTCGCGGTCCCCGATTCGCCCCGACGCGGGACCGTACGTCGCGTCGAAGGCCATCGGCGGCTGGCCGCGGTGGGTCCGACGGCTGCTGAAGTGGACGCCGGTCCCCTCGCGGTCGGCGCGCATCGACGCCCGGTAGTAGGGCAGTCGGAACCCACGCCGAGCGATGGCGACGCCGAGGGGATCGGCGGCGTCGAGGTTGAAGAAGTAGATGCCCGGTTTTCCCGACTCGTGGGTCACGTAGGTCCTGAGGTTGAGTTCGGGGAAGGTGAGCCCGCGCGGGAGGACGGAGGGGCGGATGTCCTCCATGACGAACGCGACGACGCCGAGCCACGCCCGCCCGTCGTGGGTGTCCACGTCCACGCCGTCCGGGAGCCGCGGCTGGACGAGTCCCGGGTCGACCGGCCAGTGGGCGAACAGCACGTCGCGCCACGTCATCGAGAGCGGCGACATCGGCCCGAACTACGGCCGCCGCGCCTATCGACCTATCGACGGGTCGGCGGGTGGCGTACAGAGGTTCGCCCGTACGGGCGTCCCCTCGTCAGGCCGTGCCGTCCCCCGAGGACACCCCGGAGCGCCGTCCCGTCTGTGCGACCGCGTACGACTCCGTCTCGGTCCACGACGTGGAGGTGCTGGTGGACCTGCTGGACGAGGCACGCTACCGCCGGGTCTGCTTCGAACCCGTCGTCGGCCCCCCCGTCCGCTTCTTCCATCACACCCACGAGCAGGTCCGAGCGCGGGACTGACGCCGACCACCAACTGTCAGATAGAAGTGACGGCAGAACGGTTATTCCCGTCAGTCACCATTCGACCGACGAGACGTGACGCGGCCGTCGCGCCGTGTCGAGGACCAACTCGTGCAGGAGGAGACACCGACGAGGGTCGGACGGCGGGTGGGACGCGGACGGGACCGACCGACCCGTTCGTCGCGGCGTCGGCGTGGCCCGTCTGGATGGCCGACCGGGGGCGGCAGTCGGCGGTAGAGGAGTCCTACCAACTCGGGAGCGCTAGTGTGGACCTACTACGCAGGTCGGCAGCGCTCTCGCTTCGCGGGATGGACCCGTTCGTGAACGCCGACCTCCCCGCGGTCCCGCCGGTTCGGATTCCGCTCGCCCCGGCGGGCGTTGCCGGCCCGACGACCGCGCCCCCAGTAGGGGACGCCTTCGACGCCTTCCTCGCGGCCTTCGAGGTCGAACTGTCGACGCACCCCGCCGCGATGGAGTGAGTTACTCGTGGCCGGAGACGCGGACCGGTTCGTACGGCTCTTCGAGGTACTCCACGTCGCTGTCGGAGAGGTCGATGTCGAGGGCCTCGACGGCCTCCTCCAGGTGTTCGATGCTCGTCGTCCCGACGATGGGGGCGTCGACCCACTCCTTCGAGAGCACCCACGCGAGACCGATCTGAGCCATCGTCGCGTCCTCCTCGGCCGCGAGTTCCTCGACGCGTTCGTTTATCTCGACGCCGCCGCCCTCGAAGTACGGGTGGCGCTGAGCGTGGCTGTCGGACTTTCCGCGGGTCGTCGCCTCCACCTCCTCGTGGGGACGGGTGAGGTACCCGCGTGCGAGCGGCGACCACGGGATGACGCCGACGCCCTCCTGCTCGCAGTAGGGGAGCATCTCCCGTTCCTCCTCGCGGTAGAGCAGGTTGTAGTGGTTCTGCATCGTGACGAACCGGTCGAGACCGAGTCGGTCGCTCGTGTGCAGGGCGTCGGCGAACTGGTGGACCCACATCGAGGAGGCGCCGAGGTAGCGAACCTTCTCGCGGCGGACGGCGTCGTCGAGGGCGCGCATCGTCACCTCGATGGGGGTGTCGTAATCCCAGCGGTGAATCTGGTAGAGGTCGATGGTGTCCATCCCGAGGCGCTCCCGGGAGGCGTCCAGTTGGTGTTCGATGGCTTTCCGCGAGAGTCCCCCGGAGTTCGGGTCGTCCTCGTCCATCCGGAAGAAGCCCTTCGTGGCGACGACCTGTTCCTCGCGGCGACCGTCCAGTGCCTCCCCGAGGACGCGTTCGGACTCGCCGCGCGAGTACATGTTCGCCGTGTCGAAGAAGTTGATACCGAGGTCGATGGCCCGGTCGACGAGTTCCATGCCCGCCTCCTCGTCTAAGACCCAGTCGCGCCAGTCGCTGGTCCCGAAGCTCATACAGCCGAGACAGATGCGGCTGACCTCCATCCCGGTGTCACCGAGCGTGGTGTACTCCATGCGGGGTGCTCACGCGGTGGGTACATAATCCCGCCGAGCGATGGACGGCGGGCGGCGGTGCGACCGTCCGGTGGCCGGTCGACCCAAGTGCCGGTCGCCCGTAGTTCCCGACATGAGTACGACGCTCGCACGGACGCCGGACGGGTATCGAATCGAGGTGGGGCGTCGCGTTGGCGCGTCCACCGAAGCGTGCTGGGAGGTCCTCATCGACACCCACCGGTGGCCCGAGTGGGGCCCGAGCGTCCGCGCCGTCGAGTGCGACGACGGGGAGCGATACATCCAGTACGGGACCCGAGGGCGCGTCCAGTTGGCCCTCACGGGGGGGCCGTGGGCACCGTTCGAGGTCACGGCCTGTGCCGACTACCGGTGGACGTGGCGGGTGGGCGTGCCCGCGGGCGACGCGATGCGGAACGTCCTCGACGCGGCTCCCCGCGTTCCGGCGACGGGTCACCGGGTCGAACCGCTCGGAGCGAACGCCTGTCGGGTCGTCTTCGAGGTGCCGCCGCTGGCGGCCGGGTACGTCCCCGTCTGTCGGCGCGCGCTGGACCGAATCGAGGAACTGGCCGTCGGCGCACAGGCCGGAGACGAGAGGTGATCGCGAGCCACCCATGGCGCCTGCAGGAACGAACCGCAGAACAGTCGGCGTCGGGCGCTATCGGGCGACAGTGAGCGCGTCGCGTACCTGCCGGAGGTCCTCGCCGAGGCCCGCGCCGTCGCAGTCCTCGTTCGGGCACTCGAAGTGCCACCCGTCGCGGGTCGCCCGTCGCTCCGCGAAGCGGTCGCCGCACTTGTCGCAGAACAACTGCGCGTCGGAACAGGTGTCCTGGTGGAGTTCGAGGTCGAGTTTCGAACTGAACGTCCGTTTGCAGTTCCTGCAGGTGTGCGTCATACATACGTCGTACGTCTCCGGGGATATAATGATATCGCAAACTGCCGTGTGAAGGCCTGACAACCCCGCACACGGGGGATTAGCGTGCGAGAATCCGCTGCCGTCTGTCGGTTTCGATGGCGGCGGGAGAACAGGGTTCCCGTCAGACGGGTTTCACAACAGGCCGAGGCCGAGCGAGTAGGGCCACTCCACGCCCGCGAGGGCGAGGAAGACCAGCGACCCGCCGAGCAGCGAGACGTTCTTGAGGAACTGCGTCATCTCGGTCTGCTGTTGCTCCTCGGGGGCGTTCCAGAAGTCGTGCATCAGGGGCGTCGAGACGAGCAGGAACAGCGCCAGCGCGCCCGCCCCGACGATGGGGTAGACGCCGAGGACGATGGCGAGGCCGCCGACGACGAGCATCCCGCCCGTGAACGGGACCATGAGGCCCGCGGCGGGAACGCCCTTGGCCTCGGCGTAGCCCGCCATCTGCTCTGTCTGCATGAAGTGGTTGATACCCGTGAACGCCAGGATGCCGCCGAACAGCACCCGGCCGAGCAACAGGACGATGCCGGCGAAGGCCGTGTCGAACGGGGTCGTCTGGAGTATCACGCGTCCACCTCGACGTCGCGTCGTAGTTGCGTCACGTTATCTGGTACGAGGCGGAACCAATATATCAGTTTCCGGACATTGGTGTCACCGGGTGGCGTCCGTGCCACCCGGTTACCGGTCGGACAGTGGGCCGACGAGGAGCGCCTCCTCGACCAGTACCTCCGTTCCCCTCCTGATACGTTCCGAGAGCGCCTGGTGCGAGATGTCCAGGTCGGCGGCGAGTTCGTCGAGGTCGGTCCGGCGCGGCACCGAGAAGTACCCCTCCTGGCAGGCCAGCGTGAGCGCCTCGAATTGTTCGTCGGTCAGGCCGAACCGGCCGGAGGGCTCGCCCTCCATCTCCCGGACGTGGGTCACCTCGAAGCTGAGGCCGTGGCTCTCGCAGAACTCGTTGGTCCGCGAGAGGGCGTCGTGGTCGGGGTAGAAGACGCGCAGCGTCCACGTCGCCCCGTCGCAGGAGGCGTCCATCACCGTCGCGTGGAGCGTCGTCACCATCTCCAGGACGAGGTGGACCTGTTCGACCCACGTCATCCGGTAGAGCAGGTCGTCGTCGAAGTCGGCGAGCAACGAGAACTCCCGGACGCTCGGGTCGTCCGACAGCGCCCCCTCCAATTCCTCCCGCGTCGCCCCGCGCGCCCACACGAGAGGCATCACCAGTTCGCTCCCGCTCTCGACGATGCGCTCGCAGTCGAACGTGACCTCGGGTACCGACCGGAGCGTCTCTAGAAGGGCGAACTCCTCCGCTGGAATCTCTGCTCGCGTGATGGTCGCCATCTCCACACGTCCGGATGGGGGTGGCCGTAGTAAACGTGTCTCAACTCGGACGCCGTGGGACAGGCGGCAGTCGGGGGCCCCGGCGGGTCACTCGCGGGTCGAGAGCCAGTCGAGGAACGACGCCACCCCGTCCGGGTCCGGCACGCGGAACGTCGCGGCGGTGTCACGACCGTCTCCGACGTGGACGCCGATTCCGTCGGCGGCGACGGCCTCGAAGGCGGACTCGTCGGTGCTGTCGTCGCCGACGTACATCGGGAGGTAGTCCTCGGACACCCGTTCGCGGAACGTCCGCACCGCGTCGCCCTTCCCCCAGTCGAGGTCCGGGCGGAGTTCGATTGCGGCCTTCGCGGGCGTCAGGCGGAGGGCGTCCCCGCCCACCTCCTCGACCGTCGAGCGGACGAGCGCGCGGATGCGGGCGGTGCGCTCGTCCGGCGCGAGGCGGTGGTGGACCGTCGCGGTCACGCCCTTGTCCTCGACGTGACAGCCGGGTTCGTCGACGAGGCGGTCCGAGAGCGCCTCGCAGGCCGCCCGCACCGTCGGGCGGTGTTTCTCGGCGACGGGGTGGACGACGGTGTCGCCCACCTCGTCGAGTTCGAGGCCGTGGTTGCCCGCGTAGTAGATGCCGTCCAGTCCGACGCGGTCGCGCACGTCGTCCAGCGCGCGCCCGCTGATGACGGCCACGCGCACGTCCTCACGGTCGGCGAGGTCGACGAGCGCCCGGCGGCACTCCGCCGTCGGGGCGACCGTGGTCGGGTCCTCCGCGATGTGTGCGAGGGTCCCGTCGAAGTCGAGACAGAGGAGGAGGCCGCCGGCGGCGTGGAGGTGGTCGTCGATGCGGGACAGCCAGTTCCCGACCAGCGGGGCGCGGTCGTCGCTCGCGGACCCCGGACGGGTGGCATCGGGCATATGGCGCATATCTCGGCGTCCGGCATGGTAGTTTCGTCGCCTGCCTCTGCCGGTGGCCGTCGTCGGGGACGGTGCGGTCGCTCGGGGGCGCAGACAGGTACAGAAAGGGGGCCGGGCCGACGTCCGGTCGTCAGCCGCGGAGTCGGTTCCGCAGGCCGCGCAGGAGGCCGCCGTCCTCCTCGGAGGACTCCGAGAGGGGGTCCAGGTGGAGGTAGGGGTAGACCTGCGCCGCGGTCTCGGGCACGAGGACGACCGTTCCCCGGTGCTTGTCGAAGTCGACGATACCCATCTCGTCGAGCTTCGGGAGGTGACACTGGTAGAGACCGATGTACACCCGCTTGCGCTGGGCCGAGTTCAGCTCCAGCTCCGAGATGCCGTTCTCGTCGGCCGCGATGTGCTCCGCGAGGTCCCCGATGTTCGCCTCGCCGTCGTTGGCCTCGAGGTAGTGGAGGGTCGCTCGGCGGCGGCTGTTCGTCAGCGCCTCGAAGACGGTGTCCTTCGACAGGCGGGCCGTCCCCTGCTCCGAAGTCGCCTCCGTGGTCGTCTCGCGTGCGCCCTCGCGCGTGGTCGTCTCCTCGGAGACACCCACGTCGACGCTCATGCGAGGACACCCCCGACGTTCTGTCGTGCCTGTCGCGCCGCGGTTCGGCCGCCGTCAGCAGTGGTTCCAACCATACCTATACATCGGAGACAGACATGATAGCTAATCATTCCGTAATCTGAAACTGTCTGGCGTAGTGACCCTGTACCCGTTCCGTCCGGCCTAATCGGCTCCGAACGGGTTCAGCCCCTCGTGAACGGACGGATAGCCGGTCGTTAACGGGCGGTTGACCGGACGAAACGACACCATACCGAGGAAGGAATCGCCGCTACCGGAGGGTCACTCCTCGCGGTCGGGGTACGCCGTGGCGAGCAGGTCCGGGTCGTCGAGGAGTCGCTCGCGCACGGGCGCGAGGAGGTCCGCGAGGTGGTCGGCCGTCGCGTTCTTCAGGTCCTGCGGGTGGAGGTCCTCGCTGACGAAATCGGCTTCGAGGGACTCGTAGTCCTCGTAGGTCAGGTCGCCGCCGAACTTCTCGGGGCGCTCGACGACGAACGTCTCCCCGCGCTCGTCGAGGAGCGGGAAGACGAGGAAGCGGACGTACTCGAGGACGCCGTTGTCCTCCACCTCGCCCATCGGGCAGTACGCGCTCTGGAGTTTCTCCGCGACCTGCTCGCGGGTGTCGGTGAGGTTGACCTTCGAGGCGGCGTCGCTCGCGCTCATCTTCCCGCCGGTCAGCCCCGACAGGAGGGGGGCGAACACGCAGACGGGCTTGGCGTAGCCGTAGTCCGGCAGGAGTTCGCGGGCGAGCATGTAGATGCCCCGCTGGTCGATGCCGCCGTAGGCGATGTCGGCGTCGAGGGCGGCGACGTCGAGGCTCTGCATCAGCGTGTAGACGAGCCCCCCGAGTTTCGGGTTCTCCGACTGGCGCACCACCTCGCTTCCGGCGCGCTGCGCCCGCGAGATGGTCGTGTCGGCCATCATGCGATAGAGTTCGAGCGTGTAGGGCTGGTCGAGTTCGAAGTCCGTCCCGCGGACGAACTCGATGCGCTCGGGGTCCGCGCCCGCCGCCTCGACCATCGCCTCGATGGCGACCTGATAGTAGTCCGCCCGGGCTTCCAGCAGGTCGAAGGGGCTCTTCTCGTCGTCGAGGTGGGCGTGGAGGTCCGCGACGAGCACCGTCACCTCGACGCCTGCCCGGAGGAAGTCCGCGAGTTTGCGAAGCGTCGTGAAGTGGCCGATGTGCATCTCGCCGGTGGGCGCGTAGCCGATGTACGCCCGGGGCTCATCGCGTGCGAGTACGTCCTCGAGTTCCTCCTCGGTGACGACCTCGTCCGTGTAGCGGGTGAGTAGCTCCCGCCGCTCGGCCGTGTCCATACGCTCGGTTCCGGTGTCCCGCGCTTAAGCCATTCGGGATGGTGGGCGACCCCGACGACGCCCGACGGCGGACACCTCCCGGCCGATTCCCCGCAACGAACGGAACTGCGCTGGATCAATCTTCCGAGACGAATTTCCCACATTCGACCAGAAGAGGAGCCAGTAGTGAGTAACTACCACTAGTCGTTCTAGTACTTCGTACGGATACGTACGGAACGTTGATGTGCGGTCGGGGGGCTCTCCGGGACGTGATTCCGACGCCCGTCGAAACCGTACTCTCGCGGACGCCGAACACCCTGCCGTCGACCGCGCGTGCGAGCGGGGCGGCCCGCCTCCTGCGCAACCCGGCCGTCCCCGCGGAGGTCGTCACCGACGGCTCCCGCGTCGTGAGCGTCGTGACCCGCGACGGCCGCGCCGCGCGCCGCACGTCTCCCGCCACCGCCTCGACGTGGACTGGCGCGGCGACCCCCTGTCCGTCGACGGGTCGAACGCACCCGAGGTACCGGCCGCGGAGTAGTCCCCCGCCGACGGCACCCGGGGGCCGGACCGCCGCGAACGCCAGGTCCAAAGCGTTCCCTCCCCTACTTCGCCCATGTACACGGGCAAGACGGAGATGCCCTGCTGTCTCTGTGGCGACGCCGACACCGTCGCCCGCCTCGACATCCCGCCGCGGGCGGTGCAGTTGCTCCGCAACTCCGGGCCCATCGCGTGGCGCGACATCGTCGGCGAGGTGTCCATCCACTTCTGCGAGTCGGACTGGGCGGTGGTGACCGACCTCGTCCTCGAGACGGGGATGTCCCCGCTCCCCCGGTGCAACGCCGCCCGCGCCGACCTCGACATCCGCGAGGACTTCGAGGCGTTGCTCAACGACGTGCGCGAGGAACCGGACCAGACGCCGACCGAACGCCGGATGCTCGCCGAATCGCGCGAGCGCATCGCGACCGCGGAACGGGAGGGTCGCGAGACCGTGAACACGCGCGCCCTCGTGGAGGCGTACGTCCGCGTCTGGGCGATGGCGGACGTAGATGCCGCGGCGACGCCCGCCGACGACTGAGACCCGAATCAGTCGATGCGCGTCCCGACGGCGTCGCCCGCGAGGAACGGCCCGAGGTCGTCGACCGCGAAGATGGAGGCGGGCATCTCCAGGTCGAGCAGTTCCTGCACCTTGGCGGCCATCCCGCCGGTCACGTCCGTCGACTCGCTGGCCCCGAGGACGGACTCGACGTCCTCGAACGCCTGAATCCGGCGGACGACCGACCCCGCCTCGTCGAGGACGCCTGGCACCGCAGAACAGAGGCCGACCCGGTCGGCGTCCAGCCCCCGGGCGAGTTCGACGACGAGTTCGTCACCGGAGAGGATGGTCGCACCGGCCCCCTCGTGGACGACGACGTCGCCGTGGAGGACGGGAACGAACCCCTCCTCGACCATCGTCGCCGTCGTCTCCAGGGGGAGCGAGAGGTCCCCCTCCGCCGAGCGACGGGCCGCCGAGAGCGGGTGGACCGGGAGCGCGGGGACCTTCTCGTCGGCCAGCGCACCCACGACGGCCTCGTTGAGTTCCTGCATCGCCTCGTGGATGGCGAGGACCGCGGCCCCGTCGCGGGACCCCTCCGTGGGGGTGACGTCGTGTTCGCTGGCGTGGAAGTGCCCGAAACTCCCGCCGCCGTGGACGAGGACGAGGTCGTTGTCGGCCTCCGCCTCGACGTACCCCGCGATGGCCATCGCCGCGTGCGCGATGGCGTGTTTCGCCAGCGTCTCCGGGGAGTCCTTGTCGGTGACGATGCTCCCGCCGAGTTTGAGGACAGTCATCATTCGGCGCGCACCCCCTTGCGGTCGAGTTCGGCGCGGAAGGCGTCCTCGCACCCCGGCGTGTAACTGAGCGCCGTCTCCGCGGCCGGCGTCTCGTCCAGCGCGACGATACACCCCCCGCCGCCCGCCCCGGTGAGTTTCGCGCCGAGGGCGTCCGCCTCCCGCGCGGCCCACACCATCGCGTCGAGCGACCGCGAGGAGACGCCGAGCGCCGACAGCAGGCCGTGGTTGAAGTTCATCAGGCGGCCCACCTCCTCGACGTCGTCCTCCTCCAGTGCCCCCTCCCCGCGACGGACGATGTCCCCGATTGCCCGGACGGTGTCCGCGGCGAAGTCGTACTCCTCGCGGAGTTCGCGGACGCCGGCGACCAGTTCCCCGGTGTCGCCCGCCCCGCCGTCGTACCCGACGACGAACGGGAGGTTCGGGGCGTCCTCGATGCGCCGGCAGTCGTCGCCCTCGACGCGGACGGCCCCGCCCATCGCCGAGCAGAAGGTGTCCGCGCGCGATGCCTGCCCGTCCTGTACCTCGTGTTCGACCCGGTAGGCCCGGTCGGCGACGTCGTCGGGGGCCAGTTCGACGCCCAGTTCGCGCGCCGCGGCGTCGATGCCGGCGACGACGACGGCCGCCGAGGAGCCGAGGCCCGCCCCCAACGGGATGGTGCTCTCGACGACCATGTCGAAACCCGCGTCGGGGGCGTCCGCCGCCTCCCGTGCTTGCTCGACGGCCCCGTCGATGTAGCCCATCGCGGCCTCCACGAGCGGCGTCGGGACGTTCACGTCGGGCCGGTCGGCCGATCCGCCGCTGTACTCCACGGTGAAGCCGTCGAGGGTAAGGTCCCTCGCCTCGACGCGCAGTCGGTCGTCGTCGCGTCGCTCGACGGACACCGTGGCGCGGCGCTCGATGGCACACGGCACCGCCGGTTCCCCGTAGACGACGGCGTGCTCGCCGAAGAGGTAGACCTTCCCCGGCGCGCTCGAAACGGTCATACCGGCTAATGCCCCACCGCTCGGTTAAGTGTATTCGAACCGCTCCCGGGCAGCCACGCGTCCGGCGCCCGGCGCCCGCCGGGCGACGTACATTAATGTGTCCGCTCCGACAACGTGCGACGCGATGGAGGGCGTCCTCTGGTACATGCTCACCGGGGCGCGGGGTGGCCCCAACCGGATTCGCATCCTTCGGGCACTCGTCGAGCGCCCGCGGAACGCGAACCAGCTAGCAGAGGACCTCGACCTGGACTACACCACCGTCCGTCACCACCTCGACGTGCTCAAGAAGCACAACGCCATCTACGACAGCGGCGGGGGGTACGGGACGGTGTACCTGCTGACCGACGAGGTGGAACGACACTGGGGGACCGTCGAACGAATCATCGAGACGATGGAGGAAGCATGACCGACACGACAGCCGACCGGTACGGGGGGGACGACTGATGGAGCTCTGGTTTACGGTGACGCGCGTCGCCACGCTGGTCAACCTGGTGGTCCTCGGGGGCCTCAGCTACGTCTGGTTGCGCAACTACCTCCGGTTGCGCGCGACGTTCGCGCTCGGCCTCCTCGTGTTCGGGGGCCTGTTGCTCGTCCAGAACGGGTTCGCGACGTACATCTACCTCGTCGACCCCTCCACGAGTCGGTGGTACGCCGGCATCCCCGAACGGTACAACATCGCCATCATGGTCCTCACGGTGTTGCAGACCAGCGCGCTCGCCGCCCTCGTCCGCATCACCCTCGAGTAGCCGACGCACGCCAGTTCGGAGAGATTTTGGAGAGAGTCCGGAGAGATGTCGGACAATCGATATAATTCGAGTACGCCTAGCTCGGCCGTTATGCGACGACGAAGTTTCCTCGCCGTTTCGGCAACGGGCATCGCGGCGCTCGCGGGATGCGCCGATAGCGGCCCCGGCGAGAACGGCACCAATACCACGACGACGAGCGGTGGCGGCACCACGACCACCGACGGCACCACGACCACCGACGGCACCGCGACTACTGACGAACCGACGACCACCGACGGGACGACGGAACCGACCACCACCGGCGGGAACACCACGACGACGGACGGGGCCGCCGGCGACGTGACCGTCGCCCTCCGAACCGTCGAACCCTACGGCGACATCCTCGTCGACGGCGAGGGGATGACCCTCTACCTGTTCACGCGCGACGAGGACGGCGAGAGCGTCTGCTACGACGACTGCGCCGAGGCGTGGCCGCCCCTCGTCGTCGACGGCGACCCGACTGCCGGCGAGGGCGTCACCGCCGACCTCGGCACCGTCGAACGCCGCGACGGGTCGATGCAGGTCACGGCCGGCCAGTGGCCGCTGTACTACTTCACCCCCGACGAACAACCGGGCGACGTGAAGGGACAGGACGTCGGCGGCGTCTGGTACGTCCTCGGGCCGGACGGCAGCATGATCGAGACGAAACCCCCCGCGGAGGGCGAGAACGGCAGCAACGACTCGAACGGCTCGAACGACTCCTGAGACGGCCACACGGCCGTTCCGCTCCCGAAGACGGTCGGACCGTCGGGACCGACCGGACGACGTACGCGCCGTGAGCCCGCGACGCCGTCGTCGGGGAGCGTCGCCACTCGGGACGGGAGACCGTGGAAAACTGCGCGTCGTCGCGTCGCCTCAGATTCCCTCTTCGAAGTCCTCCAGCGCGTAGGAGGGCTCCGCACCGCGGTTGTCGAGCGTCTCGTTGGCCAGCAGCCAGTAGACGACCGACAGGGCCTTGCGACCCTTGTTGTTCGTCGGGACGACGAGGTCGACGTTGCTCGTCGAGTTGTTGGAGTCGCACATCGCCACGACAGGGATGCCGACAGTGATGGCCTCCTTGACGGCCTGTGCGTCGCCGATGGGGTCGGTGACGACCACGACGTCGGGTTCGATGTAACCGTCGTACTTGGGGTTCGTCAGGGTGCCCGGGATGAACCGACCGGTCCGGGCGCGTGCCCCGACGGCGTCCGCGAACTTCTCGGCGGGGAACCGCCCGTACTGGCGCGAGGACGCGACCAGAATCTGCTCGGGCGTGTAGTTCGAGAGGAACTGCGCCGCCGTCCGGATGCGGTCGTCCGTCTGGGAGACGTCCAGCACGTACAGACCGTCGGTCCGGACGCGGTGGATGAACCGCTCCATGTCCTTGGTCTTCTGCTGGGTCCCGATGTGGACACCCGCGGCGAGGTAGTCCTCGACGGGGATGAGGAGGTCTGCCTCGTCGTCGGGCATGACGTCCTCGTCCAGTACGGGTTCAGTCTCCTCCTCGGCCGCCTCGCCCGCCTCCTCGGCGGGGGCGGCGTCGGCGTTGACCTCGCCGGGTTCTACTTCGGCCGCCTCGTCGGCGGCCGGCGCTTCCACGTCTGTGGACTCGTCGGCGTCCGCCGCGGCCTCCTCGGCCTCGGCGTCGACCTCTTCGAGTCCCTCCTCGTTGTCGCTCATGCGTTTTCCTCGATTCTGATGAGTTCGTTGAGTTTCGCGGTTCGCTCGCCGCCGACGGCCCCGGTCTTGATGAACGGGGCACCGGTCGCCACGGCCAGGTGTGCAATCGTCGTGTCCTCCGTCTCGCCGCTCCGGTGGGAGACGACGGGGTCGTAGCCGTTCCGCACGGCCAGTTCGATGGCGTCGAACGCCTGCGACAGGGTTCCGATCTGGTTGGGCTTGACGAGGATACTGTTCGCCGCACCCCGGTCGATACCCTCCTGCAGTCGGTCGACGTTGGTCACGAAGAGGTCGTCGCCGCAGACGAGACAGTCCTCGCCGACGCGGTCGGTGAGGGTGGCGAAGCCCTCGTAGTCGTCCTCCTCCAGCGGGTCCTCGACGTAGACCAGCCCGTAGTCCTCGACCAGACCGGCGACGTACTCAACCTGCTCGTCGGGGGTGCGCTCCCCGTCGCTGTAGTGGTACGCGCCGCCCTCGAACATCTCGGAGGCGGCGACGTCCAGTCCGAAGCGGACCTCGAAGCCGACCGCGTCCTCGACGCGCTCGCAAGCCTCCTGAACGATGTCGAACGCCTCGCCGTCGTCGACGGACGGCGCCCACGCGCCCTCGTCGCCCTTGCCCGCGGCGATGCCGCGGTCGGCGAGGATGTCGTGGACCTCGCCGTGAACCTGCGCGTTGGCGAACACGGCGTCCGCGACGCTCGGCGCGCCGACGGGTGCCGCGAGGAACTCCTGGATGTCCGTCGCGTCGGCGGCGTGTTCGCCGCCGCCGACGACGTTGCCGAGCGGCGTCGGGAAGTCGTTGCCTCGGAACGCCCCGCCGAGGTGCTGGTACAGGGGCGCGCCGAGCATGTCGGCGCCCGCCTTCGCGGCCGCCATCGAGATGGCGACGGCCGCGTTCGCACCCAGTTCGGAGAAGTCGTTCGTGCCGTCGGCCTCCCGGAGGACGTGGTCCACGGAGCGCTGGTCGCCCGCGTACACCTGTCCCTCCAGTCGGGGGACGGCCAGTTCGCGCGCCTTCGTGACGGCCTCCTCGGCCGGCAGTTCGATGGCCTCGTACTCGCCCGTGGACGCCCCCGAGGGGGCCGCCGCACGGCCGAATCCGCCGCTCTCCGTCGAGACGTCGGCCTCGACGGTCGGGTTCCCCCGTGAGTCGAGCACGCGGCGCAGGCGGATGTCGGTGATGAGCGTCATCGCTCACCTCGCAGCACCGTGAAGGGGAGCACGCCCGCGTCGTACTCCTCGGCCGCGATGAGGATGGGTTCGGTCTGCTCGCTCTCGACGAGGACCGGCGCACCGTAGGACACCTGCAGCGCTCGCGCACCGATGATGCGGGCCTTCTCGTAGCGGTTGTGTTCCTGTTGTGCCATCACTGGTAGGGGGAGACGATGTCCACGAGGTCCTTGTGCGAGACGAGCATCCGCCGGCAGCACGCCCGCTCGATGCCGAGGTCGTCGAGGACCGCCGCCGGGTTCTCGTCGTCCTCTTGCGTACGCCGCTTGAACTCCTCCCAGTGCTCGCCGACGACCTTACCGCACGTGAAACACCGGACGGGTATCATCATGGACGGATCACCTCAGCGGTAGGACTTCTGGTAGCGGGCCCGCGCGCCGGGGCCGCCCCACTTCTTCGGTTCGGTCTGCCGGACGTCGTTGACCAGCAGCGACCGGTCGAAACTCATGAACGCGTCGCGGAGTTCGGCGTCGTTGCTGAACTCCACGAGTCCGCGCGCGATGGCGGTGCGGACGGCGTCTGCCTGTCCGCTGATGCCGCCGCCGCTGACGCTGACCTCGACGTCGACGTCGTCGCGGAGGTCCTCCTGTGCGATGCGGAACGGCTCCAGCATCTTCAGGCGGGCCATCTCCGGTTCGACCAGTTCGACGGGCTGTGCGTTGATTCGCACGCGACCGGTGCCCTCTCGGACGGTGGCGCGGGCGATTGCCGTCTTCTTCTTGCCGCTCGTGTTGGTTACCATGTGACGTTCGCCCCCAGCTGTTCGCTGATCTCGCCGAGCGAGACGAATCGGATGTTCGAGAGCCGGTCCAGCGACGTGTCCTCGAGGACCTCCGCCTCCACGTCGTCGTAGGGGTTGCCGACGTAGGTGCGGACGTTCTCGAACGCCTCGCGGCCGCGGGGCTTCTTGTACGGAAGCATCCCGCGGATGGCGCGCTTGAAGATGCGGTCCGGCCGCTTGGGGTAGTACGGACCCCGGTCGGAGCCGACGTCGACGCGCTTGCGGTAGACGGACATGATGTCGTCCTCGTCGCCCGTGATGACCGCCTGCTCGGCGTTCACCACGGCGACGCGGTCGCCGTTCATCGCTCGCTGGGACACCTCGCTGGCGACCCGGCCGAGGATGCAGTCGCGGGCGTCGATGACGACGTCCGCTTCGAACTCGGCGACGCTCATCGCATCACCCGCACGTTCGTGCCTTCGGGGTTCTGTTCGAGTGCCTGTTCCAGGTCGATGGCCTCACCCACCTGACTGATCTTGGTCCGGGCCGTCCCGGAGAAGTCGACGGCGGCGACGGTCACGTCCTTGCGGAGTGCCCCGCTGCCGAGGACCTTGCCGGGGACGATGACCGTCTCGTCCTCGCGAGCGTACCGTTCGATACGCCCGAGGTTGACCTCGGCGTGGGTGCGCCGGGGCTTCTCCAGCCGTTCGGCGACGTCGCCCCACACCGCGGCCCCGCTCCGTGCGGCGACCTTGCAGTCGGCGATGAGACTCTGCAGTCTCGGGTTGGTCTTCTGACTCATGATTCTGAATTCGGTGAGAAGTGCAGGGAGCAGGATTTGAACCTGCGGACCCCTATGGGACGGCGCCCTGAACGCCGCGCCGTTGGCCTGACTTGGCTATCCCTGCTCGCAGTACCGTGTTTCGTACGTCCACTAAAACCCCTTTCGGTCCGCTGGCTCGGCGGGGTCGGCGTCATCACCGGCGGATGAGGGGTTCGGGACATTGGCGTTACAGTTGGACCGCTTCTTCGAGTTCGTCAGCGCGGTCGTACAGCGAGTCGACCGCTTCGAGTACGAGTTCCTCGACGGTCATCGAACCGTCAGTCTCGACGTGGAAGACGAACGCGTTGGGGACGTCGTGGACGACGACCTCCTGGTCCGGGTACCGGTTTCGGAGGTCGTTGCCGAACTCCTCGGTCGGGACGAGTTCGCCGTCCTCCTCGATGACGCCCCGGACGATCTGGACTTCCTCCTCGGCGAACTCGTCGCGGTCGCCGACGACCTCGACGGTCTGGAGGTTGCGGTAGCCCACCGCCACACCACCCTGGTGCTTGGCGTGGGCCTTCCCGCGGTCGAGTTTCGCGACGGCCTCGACCTCCAGTCGCTGGTTCTCCTTGAGGTCGATGATGGGCACGTTCTGCTCGGCCGGCTCGACCATGCCGTCGGCCGAGACGAGGTCGCCGGAGTAGGCCGTCGCCGGCCCCTCGACGTCGAGCGCCAGCGTGACCTCGTCGCCCATCTCGAACTCGCCCGGGGGCGTCGAGAGCGGGACCAGACCGAGGCGCAGGCTGATCTGCTCGTCGAACATGACCGACGAGTTCTCCACGACACGCACGGTGTCGATGGAGAGCGTCGGCACGTCGGCGAGCATCGCCCGGCGGATGCCGTTGGCGAACGCCGGCGTCACTCCTCGGACGAGGAACAGCGCCTTGCGGTCGCCGCGTTCGATGAACTCCACTTCGAAGTCGCTCATCGTGTTAGAACCCGGAGTTCTTCGGTGCTCGCGTCCCGTCGTGCGGGATGGGCGTGACGTCCTCGATGCGGCCGATTTCGAGCCCGGCGCGAGCCAGCGCGCGGATGGTCGCCTGCGCGCCCGGCCCGGGGTTCTTCTGGAGGTTGCCGCCCGGCCCGCGGACGCGGACGTGGACGCCCTCGATACCCTGCGCGAGGACGTCCTCGGCGACGGTCTCCGCCATCTGCATCGCCGCATAGGGCGACGCCTCGTCGCGGTTCTGCTTCACGACGGTCCCACCGGAGGACTTCGCGAGCGTCTCTGCGCCCGTCTCGTCGGTGATGGTGATGATGGTGTTGTTGAACGATGCGTGGACGTGTGCGACGGCCCAGCGGCCCTCGTTGTTCTGACTCATGGGTTACTCCTGTCCCTCCGCCCGTGCCGGGTGGAGGTCGTCGGCCAGCGGACTGGTCTCGTCGAAGCCGATGGTGTCCTCCTCGTCGACCGTGACGGTGTACGACGGGATGGTGACGCGCCCGCCGTCGACGAGGACGTGGCCGTGCGTGATGAACTGTCGCGCCTGCTTGGGCGTGCTCGCGAGACCCTTGCGGTAGGCGACGGTCTGGAGGCGACGTTCGAGGACGTCCGTGACGTCCAGACTCAGGATGTCGTCGAGGCCGTCTTGGTCGCCCAGGATGCCCGTCCGACGGAGGCTCTGGAGGAACTCCTGGCCCTCCTGTTCTGCGGCCTCGGCGTCACCCTGCGCGCGACCGAGGAGCTTTCGTGCCTCGCGTCGGTAGCTGCGCAGTTCGGACTGTGCGCGCCACAGTTCCTCCTTGTTCTTGAGACCGTAGCGGCCGACCAGCCCACCCTCCTCGGCGATACGCTCGCCCTGGAAGGGGTGGTTGGGCGTCTCGTAGAACTTGGTGTTCTGTCCGAGCGTCATTCGTCCTCAGCCTCCTCTTTGATGGCCTCGACGTTGACGCCGATGGTGCCCTCCGTCCGACCGGTGGACTTGGTGCGCTGGCCGCGGACCTTCTGGCCGCGCTTGTGGCGCACGCCCTTGTAGGAGTTGATCATCTGCATCCGGTTGATGTCCTGACGGCGCATCATCTCGAGGTCGTTGCCGACCTTGTGGGTGGTCTCGCCGTCGTAGTACCCGTTCTGGTGGTTCGTCAGCCACTCGGGCACCTCGTCGGCGTACTGCTCGACCTTCTCGGTGACGGCCTCGATGAGGTCCTCCTCGAGACGGCCGAAGGTGGCCTTGCGGTCGACGCCGGCCTTGTCGCAGATGATGCGAGCCGTTCGGTTGCCGATTCCGTTCATGTCGGTGAGCGAACGCTCGACGCTCTTCGTCCCGTCGAGGTCCGTCTGTCCAATGCGGACGAAGTAGCGGATGTCGTCTTCCGCTTCCTCCTCCTCTGGCTCTGGTTCTTCCGTGCTCATAGCGGTGTGTGGGTGGTTACGGACGTTGTGGCGGGGATTCGAACCCCGGGGGCTTGACGCCACTGAGTTAGCAACCCAGCGCCTTGGGCCAGGCTTGGCTACCACAACTCGCGTGTGTACTCGCGCCCTGTGAGCCGACTCGGCTCCGGACTCGGGACCCGACGCCCCTGCACTGATTGCATACGACAAAACCCAGTGGCCGTACTTAAACACACCGAATCGCCGAACGCGTGTGAGATGGTTACAGTCTGTCGACAGTGACCGTGTCGGGGGCGACGGTCCGTCCCCTCAGGCGCCGATGTACTCCTCGTTGACGACCCAGTCGCCGTCGCCGTCTCGAACCATGTACTCGCCGTAGTACGGCACGCGGTTGTGGACCACCTCGCGGAACGCCTCGCGAATCTCCCCGCGCGTCATCTCGCCCATCGTGCGCAGGTCGTCGTTGCGGTTGAGACAGCCCTTCAGGTACCCCTCGTGCGTGACGCGCACGCGATGGCAGTTCGCACAGAAGTCCTCGTTGCCCACGGGGTCGACGACTTCGACCATCCCGCCGTCAATCCAGTAGCGCCGCCGGTCGTGCATGTCGCGGAACTCGACGCGGTCCGCCTGTTCCTCCAGCCAGCCGTGGACTCGCTCGATGTCCACCGCCCACTCCGGCCTGCCCGCGAGTTCGGGCATGTACTCGATGAGCTGGAGCTGGAGGCCGTCGTTCTCGGCGACGTGCTCGACCATCTCGGGGACGTAGCCCGCCGTCGCCTCGAAGACGACCATGTTCAGCTTTACGGGCGTCAGCCCGGCGTCGACGGCGGCGAGGACCCCCTCGATGACGTCGTCGTATGCGCCGGACTTCGTCACCTCGCGGAACGCCTTCGGGTCGAGGGCGTCCTGCGAGACGTTGACGCGGTCGAGGCCGGCTTCGACGAGCCCCTCGGCACGCCCCGGGAGGAACGTCCCGTTGGTCGTCAGCGAGGTCTCCATCGAGTCGGGCGTACGGCGGATGATCTCCTCTAGGTCGTCGCGGAGCATCGGCTCCCCGCCGGTGAACTTCACCTTCCTGACGTCGAACTCCGCGGCCACCTCGAGGAAGCGGACGACGTCGTCGGTGGACATCTCGCCGTCCTGCGGGTCCATCGGACCGCGAGTGTCCCCGAGCCCCTCGTTGTGACAGTAGACGCAGTCGAAGTTACAGCGGTCGGTCAGCGAGACGCGGACCCCGGACACCTCACGACCGAACCCATCCACAAGCATACACGTGCCTGCCACCGCGCAGATATAAACTCGTGGGCGAGACTTCCCCGCCCGAAACCGAAGTCGGTTACCTGCCGACGGATGTCGGGGGAAACGCAACGTGCCGGGACTACCAGTCACCCCGGCTGCCCCCACGTTCACAACCCTTATCGGCCGAACGCGACGAGGGGAGATATGGACACGGACGCGATTCTCGACCGCCTCCGGACGGTCGAGGACCCCGACCTCGGGGACGACATCGTCTCGCTCGGCCTCGTCAACGGCGTCGACGTCGACGACGAGACGGTACACGTCTCGCTCGCCCTCGGCGCACCCTACTCACCCCACGAGACCGACATCGCCGAGGCGGTCCGGGACGCCCTCTCGGACCTGGACCTGGACCTCGACCTCTCGGCCGACGTCGAGACCGGCCTCTCCCCGCAAGAGCAGGTCCTCCCGGGGGTCAAGAACATCATCGCCGTCGCCTCCGGCAAGGGTGGCGTCGGCAAGAGCACCGTCGCCGTGAACCTCGCCGCCGGTCTCGCCGACCGCGGGGCACGCGTCGGTCTCTTCGACGCGGACATCTACGGGCCGAACGTCCCCCGGATGGTCGCCGCCGAGGAGCGCCCCGAGGCGACCGCTCAGGAGACCATCGTCCCGCCCGAGCGCTTCGGCGTGAAGCTGATGAGCATGGCCTTCCTCGTCGGCGAGGACGACCCCGTCATCTGGCGGGGGCCGATGGTCCACAAGATCATCACGCAACTGTGGGACGACGTGGAGTGGGGTGACCTCGACTACCTCGTCGTGGACCTCCCGCCGGGCACCGGCGACACGCAACTCACGCTCCTCCAGAGCGTCCCCCTCGCGGGCGCGGTCATCGTCACGACGCCACAGGAGGTCGCCCTCGACGACGCCCGCAAGGCCCTCCGGATGTTCGGTAAGCACGACACGCCCGTCCTCGGAATCGTCGAGAACATGTCGACGTTCCGCTGTCCCGACTGCGGCGGCGAACACGCCATCTTCGGCGAGGGCGGCGGCCGACGCTTCGCCGACGAGGTCGAGATGCCCTTCCTCGGCGAGATCCCCCTCGACCCCGCGGTCCGACAGGGGGGAGACGAGGGCACCCCGGTCGTCCTCGACGATGAGAGCGCCACCGGCGACGCCTTCCGGGAGTTCGTCGGCCGTGCCGCGAACAACGTCGGCGTCGTCCGCCGCCGTCAGCACTCCCGACGCTGATGGGAGTCGAGAAGGATCCCGACCGGGCCGCACTCCTCCGGGAGATCGCGGAGGACGTCCGCGAGGAGAGCTCCGAGAGCAAGCATGTCTCCGCGATTCTGTATCGCGTGAGCGACCTCTACGACCCCGACGAGGAGACCTCCCCCGGGGAGATCTACCTCAACGTGAAGTATATCCTCGGCATCAAGGAACAGGGCGGAATCGACCGGTAAGTCAGCGGAGACGAGTGGCCAACAGGGCGACGCCGACGAGTGCGAGGATCGGATAGACGACCGGGACGCCGCCGACGTCGTGGCCACCGCTCGCGCGGTCCGCGATACTCTGCCCGTCGTCGACGCTCGCGTTCACGTACTGGTACGGGTCGTCGCTCCACGGCGCCGCGACCGGTTCGAACGACTCGTTCCACTGCGCGGTCTCCTCACCTGCTCGCCCGACGAACCCGACCTGGTCGAGTCCACCCTCGCGCTCGTCGAAGTCGCCGGCGTACAGTCGTGCCTCTCCCGCGATGGTGGCGTCGCGAGCGTCGAGCAGTTCGACGGTGATCGTCTCTGATTCGCCGGGGGGGACTACTGCTGCATAGAAGCTCCCGTCCGTTCCGCGCGTGTGCACCATCAGTTTGGTCGGATACGTCTGGATGGACGGGTTGGCGATCGTCACGTTGACGACGGAGGACGGTTCCCCGTCGATCTGTGCGGTACCGACGCTGACGTCGGTGATGCGAGGAATCGCCACGCCGTGGGGACTCTCGGGATCGACGGTGTATTCGAAGTCGAACGTCTCGTGTGCCCCGTACGTGGAAATCGCAACCGAGTGATTGCTTCTGAGAGCGTCGAGCGACGATCGTAGCTTGATACTCTTGCTCCATGTCTCGCTGGGACGCAGCCTGGACTCGATTTCGAACTCTCTCTTGCCGTCGACAGACACGATCGAACTGGCTTCGAGGTGCCCGTCTGTCGGATTCCGGGCGTGCACTTCGAGAACGTGTGTCTCCGTGTCGAGCGTCGCGACGTACTCGATGCCGAACTCGGAGGTGAACTCCCGCTCGATGGTGCCGTCCTCGGAGGACAGTCCGCCGACGGGGGCTGCCGGCACCGCGACGAGAGTGCAGGCGACGACGAGGACGACGGCGAGACGCAGGGACTGGCGCATATGTGATTCCGACATTTGCTGTTGTAAATTTCTTTTGTTCGTGTTTTTCTTTCTAGTTCTTATCTCGTGTCGCGTCGCGAATTTCGTCTCTGGTGACGAACCCGTCACCGACGAACGCCTCTTCGAAGGACCCGAGTGTGTCACGGTGCATCTCCTCCGACGGCCCCTCGGTGTGGTACCGCACCGTGTCACCGCGAACCGTCGCCCGGGTTTCGACCACGTCGAAGTCGTTCTCGTATGCGGGGCGAACGACGACTTCCCTGTCCTCCCGGACCATCGTCCAGACACGCTCGGTCCGCTCGTCGCCGACGCGGAGGTCGGGATTGTCACTCGCCATCCGGAACGCGACCCGTTGGTCCGAGACGGTGTCGTAGTGGCGCCAGTCGTACTCGGCCTGCTGGGTCTGCTCGGTCCACTCGGCCTCGTAGGTGCGGGTGATCTCGACGTCCCACGAGACGTACTCGTGTTCGTACTCGGTGGTGTACCGTGCGGGATGAACCAGTTCACGACGCGTCCGTCCGGTCGCGTCGTGAGAACTGTGGTAGCGCGAACTCGCCCAGTAGGAGTGAGTGACGGGTTCACGGACCGTCTTCTCGTAGGTGAAGGTGTAACAGCCGAAGCTGTAGCACTGGCGGCTCTCCACCTCTCGCGTGTACGTCTCCCAGCCCGTGTACTCGTACTCCCGCTCCGTGTGGTACTCCGCGGGTTCGTCGAGGACGCGGCGCGTTCGGCCGGTGAACGCCGACCCTCGTGAGGATTTCCAGTCCGTCGTGGTGCGCTGGATGCGCCTGACGTCCCGGTCCACTCCGGCGCTTCGCCATCGCGGATTGTGCTTGAGGAACGTCCGTCGGTTCCACGACGTGGAGAACTCCCGGGAGTGGTGGACGTACTCCGCTTTCTGCGTCTGGACGTGCTTCTCGATGTCGTAACCGGTCGTCCGGAGGTGTGTCTCCTCGACCGTGAACCCGTTCGACTGTCGGAGGTTCATCTCGGCTCGACTGTCGACCTGGACTCGCGTCTCGACGGGTTTCCGTATCGCGTAGCGGACGTCGGTGATCTCGATGTTCTCGCGGACCGTCTCGTCGACCTCGGAGACGGTCACCGACGGCAGTTCGGTGCGCTCCCTAGTGTGGTCTGGCCGCGCCTCGTTGAACAGCACGAGGTCCGGTCGGACGCTCTCAGCCGCGAGTGCGCCGGCCCGAATCTGGACGGTGCCTTCGTAGTAGACCGCGTTGCTTCCACCCGGGTGATCACCGGCCGCGCGACGTTCGGGTTCGACCTCACGCCACTCGACGAGTTCCCCGGAGGGACCGTCGAGTGTCGCGCCGATCGAGATGTCCGCGGTCTCACGTCTGAATCGGACGACATCGGTGGTTATACTGATACGTACCGTCTGGTCGGGTGAGTACGTCTCACCGTCGTCGGCACTTCCATACCGGCTCTGTGGGGAGCTTTCGATTGTCTGCTCGGCAACGTCGGGGACGAACCCTACAGTAGTCTTCCAGTACTGTTTGGTGACCTGCCCCTGACCATCCTCGAGAATGAGCAAACCGTTGTCCCATCCGGACAGTCTCGCCGTTTCGTTGTCTGCCGAAATCGGATCGGCTCCGTTCTCCCAAATGAAGGTCAAGTCACTCCCGTCTGGGTCGAAGGATTCCCCCGCTTCAACTGTTATCGGCTCAGAAAAGTCGATCACCTTCTGGCCAGTTCCGTTGGGGTTCCCCACGTACCGTGTACCGTCGTTCAACATCCGGAGGCGGAGCTCCGGGGGGCTCGGGTTGACGTCGAATGCGGATACCGTCGTGCGAGATGCCCAGGTATCTCCGCCGTCATCGACGGTTGACACGCTGTACCGAACCTCGTGACCCGAAGCATTCGTGGGAGCTCTTCCCGCCCAGTACGAATGTACGATCAACTCCCCTCCAGTCTGCTCGATACGCTTTTGGGTTAGTTCCAAGGTCGTAGTCGCACTTCGGGGAGCCGCAGTAATCTCGACGTTCTCCCGCTGGACACCGTTCAAATCCACCTTCAGGACGTGATGTGCAGTGTATCGCTCGGCTGCGATTCGCCGATGGTAGGAGTCCACGGGATCGTTGACGAACTCCGCAGAAGTGATCTCGGGTGCCGTTCGGGGGACGACCGTTCGGGAGACGGTCGTCTCCTGTCCCCGGGTGTCCACGGCGCTCACCGTGAGCGTGAACGTCCGTCCGACGTCGAGGTTGTACCAGTCGAAATCGAGCGAGAGCGAGTCGCTCTGACGAGCGCCGATCCTGCTGGAGTCCCCTCTGCGCGTCTCCGTCCGAATCCCGTCTATCGAGACGGTGACCGTCTCGAGGTTGCCGAACCCGTCCTCGGAATTCGCGAGCCCCGACACAGACCCCCTGCCCGAGAGGTTCCCGAGCGAGAGGGTGGGTTTCGGGTCCGCCTCGACAGTGGTCGACCCGTCGGCGAACCGGACTACGTCGCTGGTCCCGTTTCGGTAGGTAACGACTGCGTGGAGTTCGTGGACGCCCGCGCGCCAGTCGATGGTAGTTCGTGTCCCGGTGTCGCGAGCCGAACCGTCGGCCATCCATCGAACCGTGTCGACGTTCGGGCCGCCGCCGACGAGGGCGTAGGTCCCGCGAAGCGGTTTCGACCCGGTGACCAACTGCGGTCCGCGAACCGTGGGACTCGTACCGGTCAGGTTCGTCGAGACGGGGGGTGTCGGTGTGGGAGTCGGCGTCGGCGTCGGAGTCGGTGGCGTCGACGTGGGCGTCGACCGCGTGGAGGGTCCGCGGGGGGACGAGGGAGTCGCGGTCGGCGTGGGCGTCGGGGTCGGTGTCGACGGTCGTGAGACGTCCACGTAGAGGGTGTCCGCCGCGGTCTGGCCGTCGTCGTCGGTGACGACCAGCGTGACCTCGTAGCGCCCGGTCTCGCCCGCGACGAAGCGAGTCCGAGGCTTCGACGCGTCTCGCGGTCGCTCGGTCGCTCCCGAAGGCGTCTCGATGCGCCACTCGTAGGCGACGATGGTGCCGTCGGGGTCACGCGACCCAGTCCCGTCGAGGAGGACCGTCGCCCCTCGTTCGACCTCCTGGTCCAGTCCAGCCTCCGCCAGCGGGGTGCCGTCGCCCGTGAGCGCCCCCGCAGGGAGGACGACCGACAGGACGACGAACACGACTACGATGTGTTTCATTCTCGTCGTGGCGGTGTTAATCTGATTTTCTGTTAAATAAGTTCGGAAATCAAGATAGTAAAGTTCAGACGATTATTCCGTAGCGGCGTCAACTCGGCCCCTTTGGCCGGTTCCGACGAGGTGTCGAACCGAAGCCACTCCATTTTTAACCCCACGGTCGAAAGGCTTCGGTAACCGAGCGTACGGTCGCCCCCGGGGCGTTGGGCGGCGACCGGCGGGGCCCGTCCCGGACCGCACCGCCGTGGTGTGGTCGGCCGCGGGCCACGTAGGCACCGAGCCATCAGTGAACCGACTCGCCGGTCGTACGCACGAACCACGCCCCCCGGGCGACTCCACTCGGAGTCAACACTATGGAAGTCGAAATCGCGACAATCGGCGGCTACGAAGAGGTCGGCCGGCAGATGACGGCCGTCCGTGCCGGGGATGACGTTGTCATCTTCGACATGGGTCTCAACCTCTCACAGGTACTGATTCACGACAACGTCGAGACCGAGCGGATGCACTCGCTCGACCTCATCGACATGGGTGCCATCCCGGACGACCGGGTCATGTCGGACCTCGAGGGCGACGTGCAGGCCATCGTCCCGACCCACGGCCACCTCGACCACATCGGGGCGATCTCGAAACTGGCCCACCGCTACGACGCGCCCGTCGTCGCGACACCCTTCACCATCGAACTGGTCAAACAGCAGATCCAGTCCGAGGAGAAGTTCGGCGTCCAGAACGATCTGCAGAAGATGAGCGCGGGCGAGACGATGGAGATCGGCGACTCGGGCAACGTCCAGCTAGAGTTCGTCAACGTCACCCACTCCATCATCGACGCCATCAACCCCGTCCTCCACACGCCGGAGGGCGCGGTCGTCTACGGTCTCGACAAGCGCATGGACCACACGCCGGTCATCGGCGACCCCATCGACATGAAGCGGTTCCGCGAGATCGGCCGCGAGGGGCCGGGCGTCCTCGCGTACATCGAGGACTGTACGAACGCCGGGCGCAAGGGCCGGACGCCCTCCGAGAACGTCGCCCGCACGCACCTGCGCGACGCGCTCTACTCGATGGAGGACTACGACGGCGGCATCGTCGCCACCACGTTCTCCAGTCACATCGCCCGCGTGAAGTCGCTCGTCGAGTTCGCCGACGATATCGGCCGCCAGCCCGTTCTGCTGGGTCGCTCGATGGAGAAGTACTCGGGCACCGCGGAGCGCCTGAACTTCGTCGACTTCCCCGACGACCTCGGGATGTTCGGCCACCGCAAGAGCGTCGACCGGACGTTCAAGCGCATCATGAACGAGGGCAAGGAGAAGTTCCTGCCCATCGTGACGGGGCACCAGGGCGAACCCCGCGCCATGCTCACCCGCATGGGTCGCGGCGAGACGCCCTACGAGCTGAACGACGGCGACAAGGTCGTCTTCTCGGCCCGGGTCATCCCCGAGCCGACCAACGAGGGCCAGCGCTACCAGTCCGAGAAGCTCCTGAAGATGCAGGGTGCGCGCATCTACGACGACATCCACGTCTCGGGTCACCTCCGCGAGGAGGGCCACTACGAGATGCTGCAGGCGCTCCAGCCCCAGCACGTCATCCCGGCCCACCAGGACATGAAGGGCTTCGCACCGTACACGAGTCTCGCTGCGAGTCAGGGGTACACCCTCGGGCGTGACCTCCACGTCACTCGCAACGGGAACATGATCCAGCTGACGGAATGAGCGCCGGTCCCGAACGCGTCGAGCGGGCCATCCGCGAGCGCCGTGACGAGGTCAACGAGGCCATCGTCGAGGCGCTCCCCATCAAGCGTCCCGAGCGCCTCTACGAGGCCTCGCGCTACCTGCTGGACGCGGGCGGCAAGCGCCTCCGACCGACGGTGCTGTTGCTGACGGCGGAGGCTATCACCGACACCGACCCGCTGGCCGGCGACTACCGCGCGTTCGGGCCGGAAGCGATAGACGTCCTGACGGCGGCGGTGAGCGTCGAGGTCATCCAGTCGTTCACGCTCATCCACGACGACATCATGGACGACGACGACGTCCGCCGAGGCGTCCCGGCCGTCCACCGCGAGTACGACCTCGAGACGGCCATCCTCGCTGGCGACACGCTCTACTCGAAGGCCTTCGAGTTGATGCTCGATACCGGCGCGCCCGCCGACCGCTCGGTGCGCGCGCTCGACCAGTTGGCGACGACGTGTACGAAGATTTGCGAGGGCCAGGCCCTCGACGTGGAGTTCGAGGGGCGGGACGCGGTGACGCCCGCCGAGTACCTCGAGATGGTGGAGTCGAAGACGGCGGTGCTGTACGCCGCGGCGGCGTCGATTCCGGCGGTCCTGCTGGGTGCCGACGACGAGGTTGTACAGGCGCTCAACGGCTACGGCCTCGACGTCGGGAGGGCCTTCCAGATTCAGGACGACCTGCTCGACCTGACGGTGCCGAGCGACGTCCTCGGCAAGCAGCGGGGGAGCGACCTCATCGAGGGGAAACGGACCATCGTCACCCTCCACGCCAAGCGACAGGGCGTCGACGTCGACGACCTCGTGTCGACCGACACGCACATGGAGGTGTCTGAGGCGGACATCGACCGTGCGGTCGGTGAACTGGAGGACGCCGGGAGCATCGAGTACGCTCGCGAGATGGCCCACGAGTACATCGAGACGGGCAAGGACCGTCTGCAGGTCCTCCCCGACAACGAGGCCCGCCACACGCTGGAGGGCATCGCGGACTACCTCGTCGAGCGGGAGTACTGACCCCCGACGCGGCTACGCCTCTCGCCGCCCGGCCAGGCGGCGACTGGCACTGTCCTCAGCACGGACAGTCATGGCTGCGTAGCGACTGTAGACCGCCGGGTAAGGGCTTATCCGTCGTCCCCGAGTCGAGACCAGTAGATGGGTTCCGAACAGCAGCGATGGGAGTACGAGACCCTCCGACCCGACCGGGAGGCGACCATGCACGAGGCAGCCGACCCGAAGACGGAGTTGAACGAACTCGGCGCCGACGGGTGGGAACTCGTCACCACCGTCGAGTACTCCGGCGGGGGCACGAAGTACCTGGTCCTCAAGCGACCCGTCGACGATGACGAGTGAGCAGGAGGGCGGTGGGAGCGATGAGACGCGCGCCCGCACCGCCGTGGACGTCGAGATGTCCGGCGACGACCCCTCCTCCATCGGGACGGAGAACACCATGCGCGAGCGTGCCGGCGAGAGCCGTCTCAAACTGTGGGTGCTCCTGAAGGCGAACCGCCTCGTGCTCACGGGCGTGCTCGCGTCCCTGATGTTCGTCGCGTTCGTCGTCAGCGGGGCGGTGCTCTTCCCGCCGTTCCGCCAGACGGCCATCACCACCGACGTCCTCGACACCATCTTCACGACGATGACCAGCGCCGTCCTCACCGGGGTGACGCTCATCGTCTCCATCAACCAGCTGGTCATCTCACAGGAGAACGGGCCGCTGGGCGACCAGCGCCAGCGGATGAGCGCGACCCTCGACTACCGCGACTACGCGAGCGAACTGCTCGGGACGACGACGCCCGCGGACCCCTCGATGTTCCTCCGGGCGCTCGTCAGCGCCACCGGCCAGCGCGCCCGGACGTTCCGCGAGTCCATCGAGGACTCGGACAACGAGGACCTGAAAGAGGAGGTCGACGCGTTCGTCGACAGCCTCATCGAGAACGCAGAGGAGGTCAGAGACGAACTCGACGGAGCGACGTTCGGCACGTTCGACGTGCTGTTCGCCGCGCTCAACTACAACTACGCGTGGAAGATATTCCAGACGGACCGCATCAGCGACGAGTACGACTCGGCCCTCTCCGACGAACAGCAGGGCGACCTGTACCAACTGCGGTCGTCGCTGGCGATGTTCGGCCCCGCGCGCGAGCACATCAAGACGCTGTACTTCCAGTGGGCGCTCACGAGCCTCTCACAGCTCATCATCTACGCCGCCCTCCCCGCGCTCGTCGTCTCCGGCATCATGATGTCGTTCGTCGACGGGACGACGTTCACCGGGTCGACGCTCGGTATCAGCGACATCCTCTGGGTCACCGCCGGGGCGCTCACCCTCACGCTCGTCCCGTTCCTCCTGTTCGTCTCGTACATCAGTCGCATCGCCACGGTCGCAAAGCGCACCCTCGCCATCGGGCCGCTCATTCTGAGGGACTCCCAGCGATGAGGGGAGACGGACAGCGCACGACGACCCGCCGGCGACTGCTCGCCGGTCTCGCCGCCGGCACGACCCTCGGTCTCTCGGGGTGTGTGACGCTCTCGCCGTCGTTCGAGCGGTCGTTCCCCGACTCGCAGGTGTTCGTGCGGGTGTCCGCCAGCGAGCCGTGGGCAGTGAATCGCGTCCGTGCGACGGTCACGCTGACCGAGCGGGCGACCACCGAACTCGGCGTCCGGACGCTCGTCGTCGTCACCGCGTCCGGCTCGACGTACACCACGGCGACGGTCAGCGGCGGACAGACGAGCGTCACTACCTACGTACCGCTCGGGACGCGGGTGAAACTCGTCGCGGTGGACAACGCGGGCGCGTTCGTCGAACAGGTGACCGTCCAGACGCCCTGATCGCGGACCGGGGTCAGAACTCGCTGGGACAGACGACGTCCTCCCCACGGGTGGTCCGGTGGATCGCCACGCTCGTCTCCTCGGTGAAGAACGTGACCAGCACGACGGCGTCCTGAAACCCGACGGACGACGAGTCGACGGGGTCGTCGGTGTTGAAGTCGAACAGGTAGATGGCCTGATTCTCCCGGAGCGCTATCGTGCCGTCCTCGACGTACGGCTGGAGGTACCGCCGGGAAGGACTGCTCGCTCGCCGAGAAAATAGCATATTCTGATGAATTCCCCCACTCGTGTATGTGAGTTCGCGGTACGTGTGTTGCTCGTCGGCGACGAATCCCGGAGGTTTTGACCCCACTCGCGGAAGGGTCACCCAATGGACGACGACCTCCGCGAGCGTGTCGAACGAGCGGCCGAACGAAACGCGTTGTTCAACGCGCTCAAACACGACTCCGACGCACAGGTCGGCCCCATCATGGGGCCGCTGATGGGCGAGAACCCCGAGTTCCGCGAACACGGCGACCAGATAGCGGGCGTCGTCGCCCCCGTCGTCGAGCGGGTCAACGGCCTCTCGACCGAGGAGCAGCGCGAGCGACTGGTGGAACTCGACCCGGAGGCGGTCGAGGAACTCGACGCCGAGGACGAGGAGGACGACCAGGTGCTCCCGGACCTGCCGAACGTCGAGGAGTACGACGAGGTGCGGATGCGCCTCGCGCCCAACCCGAACGGCCCGTGGCACCTCGGGAACGCCCGGATGCCCGCCGTCATCGGGACGTACAAGGACCTCTACGACGGCTGGATGCTCTGTCGGTTCGACGACACCGATCCCGAGACGAAGCGCCCGGACCTCGACGCCTACGACGCCATCCTCGGCGCCATCGACTATCTGGGGTTCGAACCCGACGAGGTGGTCAAGGCCAGCGACCGCGTGGAGACGTACTACGACCACGCGCGCGACCTCATCGAGATGGGCGGGGCCTACACCTGTTCCTGTTCCGGCGAGGCGTTCTCCGAGTTGAAGAACGCCGGGGAGGCCTGCCCGCACCGCGAGAAGGACCCCGAGACCACGATGGCGGAGTTCGAGGCGATGGTCGACGGCGAGTTCGCCTCCGGCGAGATGGTCCTCCGGGTGAAGACCGACATCGAGCACAAGAACCCCGCGCTGCGCGACTGGGTGGCGTTCCGCGTCGTGGACACCCCCCACCCCCGCGAGGCGGCCAGCGAGTACCGCGCGTGGCCGATGCTCGACTTCCAGTCCGGTATCGACGACCACCTGATGGGCATCACGCACATCATCCGGGGCATCGACCTGCAGGACTCGGCCAAACGACAGCGCTTCGTCTACGACTACTTCGGCTGGGAGTACCCCGAGGTGGTCCACTGGGGGAAGATACAGATCGACGCCTACGACGTGAAGATGTCCACCTCGACGATCAGGGCCCTCGTGGAGGCCGGCGACCTGGAGGGGTGGGACGACCCCCGCGCGCCCACCCTCGCGAGCGTCCGCCGTCGGGGCATCCGTGGGCAGGCCATCGTGGACGCCATCGTCGAACTCGGCACCTCCACCAGCGACGTGGACCTGCCGATGTCGAACATCTACGCGAAGAACCGCGACCTCGTGGACGACGAGTCCGACCGCGCGTTCCTCGTCCGTGACGGCGAGGAACTGGCGCTCGACGGCGGGCCCGACGCCGCCCACCCGCCGGTCCACCCCGACCACGAGGAACGGGGGGCCCGCGACATCCCCGTCGGCGACGCGGTCCTCCTCGAATCCGAGGACGTCCCCGAGGAGGGCGAGCGGGTCTGGCTGAAGGGTCTCGGCTGCACCCGCCGGACCGCGGAGGGACTGGCGTTCCTCGACGCGGACATCGACGTGGTCCGCGAGGAGGGCGTCCCCGTCGTCCACTGGGTGCCCGCCGGCGAGGGCGTCCCCGTCCAGTTGCGCACCATGGAGGGCGACGTGACGGGCACCGCCGAACCCGGCCTGCGCGAGTACGAGGCCGACGACGTGGTGCAGTTCGAGCGAATCGGCTTCGCCCGCATCGACGACGTGGCGGGCGTTCGGGTCGTCGCGTACTACGCGCACCCCTGAGCAGGCGCGCTCTCTTCGTCGGGTCGTGCGGAGCTAGTCGAACGGTTCTACGATGTAGAAGCCGGCCGTCTCGTCCCCATCGACCAGAACGACGATTGCGCTCCGTTCTCCCCCCGTCTTGTACTCCGCGTCCAGTGCCACCTCGCTCTCCTCACCGGTTTTCTCGTCGACGACACTGATCGACCACGCTCCCGGAACCCGGTGCGCTTTCGGAACCTGAACCTGTCTCACACCCAGTCGCCGTCCGGACATGGCCGGGACCGTGACGGCCTCGTAGAGCACCGTCTCGCCGTCCCGCGAGAGCGTGAACCGGACCGTACGAGGGGAGTCGCCCTCGTTCTCTACGCTCACCTCCTCGACGATGGTTTCGACTCTCGGCGTCGGCGTCCCCGAATCGTCACCGAGGACGCCCAGACAGCCTGCGAGTCCGCACAGGACCGCCCCGCCACACGTGGCCACGAGGTGTCGTCGGGTGTTCATCGAACGCTTTCAGTTCGTAAAGTGGTAAAATACTCCGGTGTGATAGAAACACCACCCGTAGCCGGGCACCTCCCTCCCGATGGGCGTGGCCACGGGCGAGTAGTTTTATCCCTCTTCAATCCTTGTGTCGAGGTAACAATGGCCATCGATCCGCAGTTCGAATCGAACAGGGAAGTCGCGGAGGAACACAACGGCCACCGGGTGTGGGGCCCGGTGGAAGAACCGGAGAAACTTGGCATCCACGGGACGCACGTCGCCGTGGACTTCGACATCTGCCTCGCGGACGGGGCCTGTCTCGAGGACTGCCCCGTGGACGTCTTCGAGTGGGTGGACACCCCCGGCCACCCGGAGAGCGAAATCAAGGCAGACCCGGCCAACGAGGCGCAGTGTATCGACTGCATGCTCTGCGTGGACGTCTGCCCGGTGGACGCCATCGACGTGGACGCGGGGCGGGCCGGACGCCTCTGAGACCTCCACCCTCCCCGCCGCCGCAACAATTGCCGGTTCTCGGGAGGGTCCGTCCGTCGTGAAAAAAGCTATTTTTCGTGGTATGACGGACTGCTTCACGGTGTTAGCTACCGATGCACACAGTCGTCCTGACGAAAGGCGTCCCCGACTTCCGCGAGGGGCAGGTGTCCTTCGACGAGGAGGGCCACCTCGAACGGGGGAAGACCCCGACGGTCATGAACCCGAACGACCGGTTCGCGCTAGAGGCGGCCCTCCAGACCAAGGTCCGCCACGGCGGGCGCGTCTCGCTGATGAGCATGGGGCCGCCGGGGTACGGTGAAGTCTTACAGGAGGGGATGCGGTCGGTGTACGCCGACGACTGCTACCTGCTCTCGGACCGCGAGATGGCCGCCGCCGACACGTGGGCTACCTCCATCACCATCGCCACCGCGCTGGAGAAACTGGGCGTGCCGGACCTCGTCGTGGCGGGGTTCAAGACGGCCGACGGCGAGACGGGGCACACTGGCCTGCAGACGGCGTGGTGTCTCGGGATGCCCATCGTCACCCACGTCGTCGCCCTCGACGTCGACGAGGACGCGGGCACCCTCCGGGCCAAGCGACTCGTCGAGGGTGACGTCACCGAGATAGAGACCGTCGAGACCTCGCTCCCCGCGTTCGTCGTGACCGACCCCGAGTTCGACGCGTCCTACCGGACGGCGGGCGAACGACTCGTCCTGAAGGACCTCCGGGCGGAGACGCGGGACCGCGCCGAGCGATACGAGGCGGTCATGACGACGTGGGACCACGCGGACCTCAACCTCGACCCGGACTACATCGGCCTCGACGGGTCGCCCACCATCGTCTCCTCCGTCGATCCCATCCCGAAGGCCCCCGCGGAACGCGAGGCGACGATGGTCGACCCGGGGGACGCGGCGGCCATGGACGAGGTTCTGGAGGTGCTCCGCCCGTTCGCGGGCGGAGACGGGAGTCCGACCGCGGAGGCGGGGGGTGACTGAGATGTCCATCGACCCCGCGGACTACGACATCGCCGACCTCACGGCGCGAATCAAGGACGTAGAGGACGTGGCGGAACTGCGAGCCATCCTCGAAGCGGAGGAAGACGGGAAGAATCGCGACCCCGTCAAGAAGGTCATCGAGAGCCGTATCGGGAAGTTCTCCGGGGACGAGGAGGCGTCGGACGGCGAGGTGGACCCGACGGAGATGAGCCTCGCCGAACTCGGTAACGCGGTGCAGGACATCGACGACCCGGAGCGTCTGGACGCCATCCTCGCGGCCGAGGAGGCCGGCGAGAACCGCGACGGCGCGAAGCGCCTCGTCCAGAGCCGCATCGACTCCATCCGCGGGAGCGAGGAGGACGAGGGCGGGGACGTCGAGGAGGAGCCACAGACACCGGAGGAGCGCCACCCGGACCTCGACCACCCCACGGCGGACAAGCGCCACGTTCGGGCGCTGACGGACGCCACCTACGGCGACATGTGGGTCTACTGCGAGACGCAGGCGGGCGACCTGCTCGACGTCTCCCGCGAGATGCTCGGGAAGGCCCGCGAGCTGATGGACGGCTACAACGCCGACTACGACCGGTCGGAGCGAGTCGTCGCCGTCCTCATCGGGAGCGACGTCGAACGCTTCGCCGACGAGTGTATCGACTGCGGCGCGGACGCCGTCGTCGTCCACGAGGACGACCGACTCGACCGGTTCGTCCACCGCGCGTACACCGAGGTGTTCTGCGACATGGCGCGGTGGGGCGGGGAGCCGGGGGAGAAGGGTCCCGACCCCGCCGAGTGGCGCGACTACGACGAACCGCGCTACGTCCTCTTCCCGGCGACGAACAACGGGCGTGACCTCTCGGCGCAGGTGCAGGCTGAACTCGACTCCGGCCTCGCGAGCGACTGCTCCGGCCTCTACATCGAGGACACCGTCATCTCCAATCCCGCCAAGGTGGGGCGGGCGGGCGAGAAGAAAGAGTTCCGAGGCGTCCTCCACATGAAGCGCCCGGACTTCTCGGGGTTCGAGTACTCGACCATCCTCTGTCTGGACAACCCGGGGCGGGAGTTCCACCCGCAGGGGGCCTCCGTGATTCCGGGGAGCTTCGACGTCCCCGACCCGGACCCCGAGCGAGAGGGCCTCGTCGTCACCCACGACCTCGAACTGGACGAGGACTGGTTGAGCGTGCGCGTGACCGAGTTCGACCAGCTAGACGAGGGCGTCGACCTCACCGGGCGGGACGTCGTCGTCGCCGTCGGGCGGGGCATCGGCGACGACCCGACGCGAGGGATGGAACTCGCCCTCGAACTGGCGAACGCCTTCGAGGACGCCGACGTGGGCGTCTCGCGGGGTATCGTCACCGGCTCCTACGAGTTCGGGGGCCACGTCGAGGAGTACACCCGCGAGGAACGCCAGATCGGGGAGACGGGACAGGTCGTCGCTCCGAAACTGTACATCGCGGCGGGCATCTCGGGGGCCGTCCAGCACAAGGTGGGGATGGACGAGTCCGACACCATCCTCGCCATCAACACCGACCCCGACGCCCGCATCCGTGACTTCTCCGACTACTTCGTCGAGGGGGACCTGTTCGAGGTGCTCCCGATGCTCACCGAGGCGGTGAAGTCGGGGACGCTGGACGTACAGGCCGTCGCCGACGGCAGCGGGGGTGAGCGCCAATGACCGAGCACGAACACTACGAGGCGGTCGTGGTGGGTGCCGGCCCCGGCGGGGCCGCCGCCGCCGCCAAACTCGCCGCCGAGGGGGTCGAGACGCTCGTCCTCGAACGCGGCGTCGACGCCGGGTCGAAGAACGTCTCGGGGGGACTCCTCTACGCCGAGTCCTCCGCGCCGTACACCATCGACGACCTCTTCCCCGACTTCCGCGAGGAGGCCGCGGAGCGACCCGTCACGGAGTACTACCTGCACAACGTCGCCGGGCGCAAGGTGCGCTCGTTCGACATCACCGCGCTCCACGAACACGACACGGAGTGGTCCGACGCCGTCCTCAGGCGGCCGATGGACTCGTGGCTGGCCGACCGGGTCCACGAGATGACCCGCGAGACGGGCGGTGGACTCCTGACCGGCGTGCGGGTGAACGGCCTCCTGCGCGAACACGGGGAGATAGTCGGCGTCACCTGCGACGAGATAGACCCCATCCGCGCCGACGTCGTCGTCGCCGCCGACGGGGTGAACAGCGAACTCGCCCGCGACGCGGGCCTGATGGACTGGGAGCACCCCGACCAGTGGTTCCAGGGCGTCAAGGCAGTCGTGGACGCCCCGGACGTCGACGACCGGTTCGACATCGACCCCGGGGAGGGTGTCGCCCACCTGTTCTCGGGCGACCTCTTCGAGGACGTTCGGGGCGGCGGGTTCCTCTACACCAACCGCGAGACGCTCTCCATCGGCACCGTCTTCCACCTCGACAGCCTCGTCGCGGAGCGGGCCGAACCGCACGAACTGCTCGACAACCTGCTCACCCACCCGCTCCTCGCGGACTGGCTGGGCGACGACTACCGGGAACTGGAGTACTCGGCGAAGCTCGTCCCGGACTCGAAGAAGGTGGCCCACCCGGACCCCCACGAGGGAAGACTCGTTCTCGTCGGGGACGCGGGCGGGCAGATGCAGGCGCAGGGGCCCATCATCAAGGGGATGAACCACGCCGTCACGGCGGGCGCGCTGGCCGCCGAGGCGTTCGTGGAGGCCCGCAACCGAGGGAACACCGACGAGGCGGGCCGGCGCTACGCCGAGAAACTGCGCGACTCGGGGACGATGCGGAAGCTCCGACCGCCGGGCTACCGCGTCTCGCGGGCGCTGGGCGAACGCGACCGGGTCGCCTCGCTGACAGACGCCGTCCTCACCTCCCGCGTCGGGCGGTTGGGAGTCAGGGCGCTGGGCGGGCGTCTCGAATCGCTGTACAGTTCGCCGGGCCTCGCGGCCATCGTGCCCGACACGGCGACGCCCTACGTGACGCTCCCGTCGGTCATCGCGGAGGAACTCGGTGCCGACGTCACCGCCGAGAGCCGGGTCGAACCCCCCAGCCTCGCGGACCGCATCGGGGCGCTCACCTACGACACCGACGTGGGCAACCCGCACATCCGCGTGCTGGACAACTCGTGGGCGGCCAGTGGTGCCGCCGTCACGGCCTGTCCCGTGAGCGCGCTGGACTTCGGCGGCGGCTGTTACCGCGAGGAGGAGGTGAAGACGAACGGTCACACCGAACGCGTCGTCAGCCTCGACACGCAACCCTGCGTGGAGTGCGGGACGTGCGCCATCGTCGCCGACACGGAGTGGACCCACCCGCGCGGGGGCAAGGGCGTGGAGTTCGAGCAGGGATGACGGGGGCCGACGAGACGGCGTCCGCGGCGCGAATCGAACGACTCGCGCGGCGGGCCACGCTGGCCTGCGAGTGGTTCGTCCCGCCGGCGAATCCGCCCGACGAAGCGCGGGCGCTCGACTACCTGCGGGAGGGTCTCGGGCCGACCGTCTGGTGCTACGTCGAGGGGCGGACGGGGGGCCGTCGGGTCGCGTTCTCCCCCGCGGAGTTCGCCCGCCTGGAACGGACGATGAACGACTGGCTCGACCTGTACGCCGCCTGCTACGGGGTGGACCTCGACGCCGAGTTCTCCCTGCGGACGGCCGCGGAGTTACTCGTCGAGACGCGCGACGTGCGCGACACGGCGGCGCTCCTCACCCACGTCCCGGACCGCCACGGACGCGGTCCGCGGGGACGACCACACGCCGCCGAGTGACCGCTCGCCCCCGAGAACCCGTCAGGCGTCTTTGTAATTCTGGATGAGTGTCCCGGGAAGCGGCAATATATGTTAAGTCTTTTGCATTGGTATCACGTGCCATGCAGTTCTCCGACTCACTCGACTTCGGCCACACCGACCGGAAGGACGTCTACGAGTACGTCGAGCGCTACGGGTCCGTGGACTACCACGAGGCACACCGGACGCTCGGGATGGACGAGACGGCGTTCGGCCACCACGTCGCCATCCTCAAGCGCGACGGCGTCCTCGAACGCGAGGGCGACACGCTCCGGGTCGCGTTCGAACCGGGCACGCAGGAACTGTTCACCGAGGGCGAGGTGGAGTTCGCCATCCGACAGGCCCGCGAGGACGACCTGACGGGGCTCGTCGGGGCGATGCGGAGCGCCCTCTCCGAGCGGTCGGACATCGTCGCCGAGACGGTGGCCGACATCGTGGACCACGAGCGAGTCCTCCTGCGCCACAACGACCTCGAGTCGCGCGTGTTCTTCGTCGCGACGGTCAGCGACGACGTTGTCGGGTGGGTCCACCTCAGCGCGCCCGAAATCGAGAAGCTCTCGCACACCGCCGAACTCACCGTCGGCGTCCTCCCCGAGTACCGCGGGAAGGGAATCGGGAGCCACCTCCTCCAGCGCGGGCTGGAGTGGACCAAGCAGAACGGCTTCGAGAAGGTGTACAACTCCGTCCCCTCGACCAACGAGCGCGCAATCGAGTGGCTGAAGAGTCGCGGGTGGGAGACGGAGGCCGTCCGCGAGAAGCACTACCGCATCGGGGGCGACTACGTCGACGAAGTGATGATGGCCGTCTGGCCCTGAGTCATCGCCAGTTCTCCTCGCTCCCCTCGATGGGTTCGGCGACCACGCCGTCCCGCTGGACCAGCGCCCGCCCGTGAGCCGTACAGACCACGCGGTCCTCGGCCCACGGGACGTACAGGCGCACCGCCGCCTCGTTCTCACAACCCGGTTTCGAACACTCCATGGCTTCCTGTCGCACGGCGCGGGCAAAGCCCCTGCGGGCGGAGCGGGATACGGTCGTCTCAGAGGAACGCGACGAGGAGCATCGCCACGAGCATCGAGAGCGTCAGGAGCGCCTGCACCACCGTCGAGGCGAGGACGCCGACTGCGGCGTACACCGCGGCGCGACCGCTCTGCCGGGCGTCCTGATTGCGGGCGAACTCGACGACGAACACCGTCCCCGCCACGCCGACGACGAGTCCGACGGGTCCCGCGACGAACAGGAGGACGATGCCCACCGCAGCGGCGACGGCCGTCGTCAGCGTGGACGCACCGCCCACCTTCGCGGACACCGCGCCGCCGAAGTAGTCCACCGCGAGGGTGAGCAGTCCCACGAGGACGAGTACCGCGAGGAGCACCGGTCCCGGTTCGGTGTACCCCGTCGAGTACCAGTAGAGGAGGACGCCCGCGAGCGACGAGAGCGCCCCCGGGAGGAGGGGGACCACGGCGCCGACGACGCCGAGGACGAGCAGTCCGAGCGCAAGCCAGCCGAGTGGCTCAACCATACCGGTCCCGTTCGTCGCGGGCCGCCTTAGTGCCGTAGCCTGCGACGAGGGCGGCGAACGTCTGCCCGAGTTCGCGGCGGGCCCCGCTCTTGGAGTAGAAGTCGAGTTCGTCGGCGACCGACTCCCAGTCGTGGAACTGGAGGACGCGCCGGACGAGCAGTCGTTCCTGTCGCGGGTCGAGGTCGAACGCCGGGTCCGTGAGGGTACGGAGGGCGAGTCGGCGGAACGGGCCGGGGTGCATGTCGAACTGGCCGGGGCCGAAGGCGGCGCTGGCGATCAGTCGCCACTCGCGGTCCGAGAGGTCCGTCACGACGGGCGAGTCGAACGCCGCGAGCGTACCCCGGACCACGTCCGCGTCCACCTCCGAGAGGGTGTCGCCGAGTACGTCGCCTACCCGCTGGCGGAACCAGCGGGCGTGTCGGGCGGTGACGTGGTCCGGAGCGGGGGCCGGGGCCGCCGGCCGAAGCATCGCCACGCTGTGTTCTCCGCTGGTGGCGTTGCGCGTCGCCGAGAGGTGGACCGAGTGGTAGCCGTTCGCCCGCCAGAAGTCGAGCAGGCGGGGTGTCGCGCCGTAACTCGTCCCGAACCAGTCCACCTCGTCGCCGAACTCCCGGTGTATCGAATCGAGCAGTTCGGTCCCGAGTCCCGACGACTGCACGGATGGGTGGGTGGCGATGCGGACGACGCGGACCCCGAGTGGCCGACCCACGTCCGGGTCGCGCAGTTGCCCCGTCATCAGGTCGGGGAGCATGTTGCCCTGTACCCGACCCTCCCGGTAGATTCGCTCGCAGGTGTCGGCATCGAACCCGCCTTCGCGGGCGAGGAGGGCGACGCTCACGACGTGGCCCCCGTGGACCAGACAGCGCGCCGAGAGGTTCGGGGCGTCCAGCAGTCTCGCCAAATCGTCCGGTTCGGTGCGGTAGTGCGCGAGGACCAGCAGGCCGAACAGCTCTCTGAGGAGGTGTTCGTCCGCCAGCAGGTCGTCCGGGGTTGGGCGGGCGTACTCGACGGAGTCGGGGGTGGCGTCGGCGACGAGGAGTTCCACGGCCGGACTCGCATCGAGGAGGAGCGCCCGGAACGCCCACGGTTCGACGGGGTCGGTCCCGGCGTAGCGGATTGGTTCAGCCATCGACACGTCGACCACCTCGCAGTCGCTCTCCGCGAGGCGTTCGCGGAACCGGACCGCGAACCCGCGTCCGGCACCCTCGTAGCCGTGGACGGTCGTGGCGAACCCGACTGGGACTCGCCCGAGGAGCGAGGAGAGCAGCGAGACGGGGAGGCCAGCCGCCTCGTCCACGAGGACCACGTCCGGGTCGTCGGGAAACTCGCTGGCTTCGAGGGGCGGGACGAAGCGGACCCGGCCGCCCTCTGCGGCCCGGAGTTCGCCGTTCCCCTCGCCGACCTCGTCGCCTCGGTCGGCGAGGACGCCGAGGGCATCGAGCACCTCGCGTGCGCGGGCGAACAGTTCCCCGGCGCCGCGCCGGTCGGGTGCGGTGACGAGAACGTCCCGGCCCGCCGCGGCGAGTGATCCGGCGGCGAGGCCGGCGGCGCTCGACTTCCCGCGCCCCCGGTCGGCTTCGAGGACGACCGCGGTGCTCGGGTCGCGCAGACGCTCGAACGCCCGCAGCGCCGCAATCTGGTCGGCGGTCCGGCAGGCCTCGTAGGCGACGCGCGGGAAGGCGTGCGTCTCGGGGAGCGTCGGGGATGCCTGCGGGCGGGCGGGTGCGGGGTCGGTCAGTCCCTCGCGTTCGACGACTTCCGAATCGACGTCGACGATAGCGACCCCCCGATGGGCGCGCAGGAGCGAGACGAGTCGCTGGCGGAAGCGCCCGGAGACGTCCTCGACCGTCGCGGGCGGGGCGGCGAGCGTCTCGTCGAAGCGGTCTCTCCGACGGCTCCACTCGTCGAGGGGCGGCGCGAGGAGGACCAGCAGGCCTCCGCCGTCCACCGCGCCGACGGCCCGCCCGAGGGCGTTCGGACGACACTCCTCGTGGCCGTCGACGACGACGCACTCGCGGGTGGTGCCGAGGAGGGCGTCGGCTCGCCGGGGTTCGTGGCGTTCGACGCTCGCCGTGCCGGGGTCGCGGTGCCCCACGAGGACCGGGTCCGCGACGTCGCCAGCCTCGAAGACGTCGGGGAGGGCGTCGAGGCAGGCGTCGTGGCTCCCCGCGAGGACCAGCAGTCGGCGCTCGTTCGTCCGTCGCGCCTCCTCGCGGAGGGCGCGGACGGCGGCGTCGACGCGTGGGTGCATACGGGGAGGTGGCTGGGGGCGGCTATCCGTCCTGCGGTCCTCGGAGTCCCGCGGGCGAACTATAACTACCCCCGCGTCCGTTCGGCGTGCATGGCCGAGACAAACCGCGTCTGGCTGCTCGCACAGCGCCCCGACGGTCGACCCGACATGGACTGCTTCGAATTCGCCGAGCGACAGCGACCCGTCCCCGGGGACGGGGAAGTGCTGGTACGGACGCTGTACATGTCAGTCGACCCGTACATGCGCGGGCGGATGCGCGACGCCGAGTCCTACGCCGAACCGTGGACCGTCGGCGAACCGATGCAGGCGGGCGTCGTCGGCGAGATCGTCGCCTCGAACCACCACGCCTGGGAGGAGGGCGACGTCGTCAACGGGAACCTGCGGTGGGCGGACTACGCCATCGCGAAGGGCCACGAACTCGTCGGCGTGAACCCCGACCTCGCGCCCGTCTCGACGGCGCTCGGCGTCCTCGGGATGCCCGCCCGGACCGCGTACTTCGGCTTGCTGGACGTGGGCGACCCGAAGCCGGGCGACACCGTCGTCGTCTCGGGGGCGGCGGGGGCGGTCGGCTCGGTCGTGGGGCAGATCGCCCGCCATGCCGGCTGTCGAGTCGTCGGCGTCGCGGGGAGCGAGGAGAAGATCAGCTGGCTGACCGACGAACTCGGCTTCGACGCGGCCATCAACTACAAGGACGACGACGTGCGCGCGAGGGTGCGCGAGGCGTGTCCCGACGGCGTCGACGTCTACTTCGACAACGTCGGCGGTCCCGTCACCGACGCCGTGATGGACAACCTCTCGGTGCGCGCGCGGGTCGTCATCTGCGGGCAGATATCCCTCTACAACGCGCAGGAGCGCCCGACCGGGCCGCGGCACTTCGGGACGCTCATCCAGAAGCGCGCCCGCGTCGAGGGCATCCTCGTCCGTGACTACGAGGACCGCTACGAGGAGGCCAACGAGCGACTCGCCCGGTGGGTGAACGACGGCACGGTCCAGTACCGCGAGACGGTCACGGACGGACTGGAGCGCGCACCGGAGGCGTTCCTCGGCCTGTTCGACGGGGAGAACATCGGCAAGCAACTGGTTCAGGTCGCCGAGTACGGGGACGAGGAGTAGGCGCAGAAATTTCGGAACGCTGAACCGTCACGATGCGGCGTGTGGCGGTGGCACACGCACAGGGACGTTCGGAAGCGCTTTTATGCAGGGCAGAATTATGACGGGGTACAACCCGCGTGGGGTTGATGATGCTCCCAGCCAGGGACTCTCGCCGACCCTCGGGTCGGCAGTGCGCGACAGGTCGCTCACGTGACCGTCGGGCACGAGGCGGAGGGAGCGCGAGCCACCACGTGGGACGCCAATAACCATGCCAGTATACGTTGATTTCGACGTTCCGGCCGACCTCGAAGACGACGCCATCGAGGCGCTCCAGGTCGCACGGGACACCGGCTCCGTAAAGAAAGGTACCAACGAGACGACCAAGGCCATCGAGCGAGGCAACGCCCAGCTCGTCTACATCGCCGAAGACGTCACGCCCGAGGAGGTCGTGATGCACCTCCCCGAACTCTGCGAGGAGAAGGACATCGCGTACCTCTTCGTCGAGACGCAAGACGACATCGGGCACGCCGCCGGTCTGGAAGTCGGCAGCGCCGCCGCTGCCATCGTCGACGCCGGCGAGGCCGGTGACGACGTCGAGGACATCTCGGACAAGCTCGCGGAACTCAAGTAAATGAGCGCAGAAGAGGAATCCGATGCGACGTCCGCCGAAGTGGTCGAAATCGTCGGCAAGACCGGTATGCACGGCGAGGCCATGCAGGTGAAGTGTCGCATCCGAGAGGGCGAGAACCAGGGCCGCATCATCGCGCGAAACGTCCTCGGGCCGGTCCGCGTCGGCGACGTCATCCAGCTGCGCGAGACCGCCCGCGAGGCCGATTCCATCGGAGGTCGCTAGATGCCCCGGACACGCACCTGCGACTTCAGCGGCGACGACATCGAGCCCGGCACGGGCATCATGTTCATCCGCAACGACGGCACCGTCCTCCACTTCAAGAACTCGAAGGCGGAGAAGAACTACTTCATGGGCCGCGAGGCTCGTGAACTCGAGTGGACCGAGGCCGGCCGCCGCAACAAGGGCCAGACCGTCGGTTCGCAAGACGAAGTCGAGGAGGTCGCCGAGGAGGGGTCGACCGACATGGACGAACCCGAACCGACCTCGGACGTCGCCACGCCCGACGAGGAGACGGCGACCGGCGACGAGGACACGCAGGCCGACGTCGGCGACTCCGCGACGCCCGACGCCCAGAGCGTCTCCGAGACAAAGCCGGAGGGGACCACCGGCGAGGAGACGCCTGGCGCGACGGACGCGACCGAGGGCGTCGAGGCCGAGACCCCCGACGAGGAGGCTCGCGGTGACGAGGACGAGGAACCCGTCGAGGACACGGACGGGAACACGCCAGACCTCGAATCCGCGGAGGACGAAGTCGACGACGAGGAGGACGAGGAATGAGCGATCACGAGCGAACCTTCGTGATGGTCAAGCCCGACGGCGTCCAGCGCGGACTCATCGGCGACATCGTCGGTCGCTTCGAGGACCGCGGTCTGAAGCTCGTCGGCGCGAAGTTCATGCAGATCAGTCAGGACCTCGCCGAGGAGCACTACGGCGAGCACGCCGACAAGCCGTTCTTCGAGGACCTCACGGACTTCATCACCAGCGGTCCGGTGATGGCGATGGTCTGGGAGGGTCAGGACGCGGTGGCGCAGGTCCGCACCATGATGGGCGAGACCGACCCCGCAGAGAGCGCGCCCGGCACCGTCCGCGGCGACTTCGGTCTCGACCTCGGCCGGAACGTCATCCACGGTTCGGACACCGAGGAGGGCTCCGCCGAGCGAGAGATCGACCTGTTCTTCGACGAGTCGGAACTCGTCGACTACGACCGCGCGGACGAGCAGTGGCTCTACGAGTAACGTAGCCCACCTCGCGGTTCTCACGTTCACCAGCGCGCCCCGAGAGCGACTGCCGTCCTCGCGATGGCGGGCCGCGTTCGGGGGTCCGCCCGTAGCTCAGTCGTCGGCCGGAGCCGCCGGAACGTCGAGCCGTCGCGAGAGGAAGTCGTCCAGCGCCCGAAGCCAGCGAATCTTCTGGTCGATATCCGAGGAGCCGTGGCCCTCCTCGCCGAGTTCGACGTACTCGTAGTCCCCCGACTCACCCTCCTCGAAGCCGTTCTCGTCGAGGGCGTCCCGGAAGAGTCGGGACTGCGAGACGGGTACCCGGCGGTCGTTGACGCCGTGGAGGACGAGGAGGGGCGCGGCGAGGTTCTCGGCGTAGTTCACCGGCGAGCGCTCGTCGTACAGGTCGGGGTTCTCCTCGGGGCGACCGAGGTACTTCTCCATGAGTTCGGTGCGGAAGTGGGGCATCGTGTTCTCGTACATGTCCCGGAGGTCGGTCACGCCAACGGGTCCAGCGTGATGGCGTGGACGTCGTTCTGTTCGTCGCCCGCCTCGTCGACGTGGAAGAACATCCGGTCGCTGTCGGCGCTCCACTCGACCGGCCACCGGGCGTTCCGGGGCACCTCCCCGACGCTCACCTGCCGCGTCTCGCTCGTCCCCACGTCGAGGACGTGCAGTTCGTTGCGGCCGGTGCCGTCGTAGTAGAACGCCACCCGCTCGCCGTCGGGCGAGACGGTCGGGTGTGCCACCGTCGGGAGACTCGACAGTTCCTCCAGGACGTCCACGTCGTCGGGGACCTGCATGCTCGCGCCCTGTCACGGCAGCCTAATGAACGCTTGCAGCATCGCGTTTCGATAATCGTTCTTACACGTCGTCCGCGCGCACTCTGCCCGACGGCAAGACGTATGCCCCGCCTTCGACTAGCCTCGCCAGTACATGGCCGAGGAGTCGACGGATGGCGGGGTGACGGGGAGTCTCGGCACCCGGGTCCGCCGGGCGCTGGCCGTCCGACTCGGTATCGACCGCCGGGCGCTCGCGGCCCTCCGCGTCTCGCTCGGAGTCCTCCTGCTCGTCGACCTCCTCGCTCGCTCGCGTCACCTCGTCGCGTTCCACGCCGACGCGGGCGTCCTGCCCCACGCCGTCCTCCGGGCGCAGTACCCGGCGTTCTCCGACCTCTCGATTCACCTCCTGTTCGGGGCGGCGTGGGCGCAGGCGGCCCTGTTCGCTCTCGCGGGGGCGTTCGCCCTCGCACTCCTCGCGGGCTACCGGACCAGAGTGGCGACGCTCGGGTCGCTCTGCCTGCTCGTCTCGCTGCACGCGGCAAACCCTCTCGTGCTGAACGCGGGCGACCGACTCCTGCGGCGACTGCTCTTCTGGGGGCTGTTCCTCCCGCTCGGGGATCGGTGGTCGGTCGGCGCGGTTCGCCGCGGTGCGGACCGCGAGCGCGGGCGCGTCACGACGCTGGCTTCGGCCGCGTTGCTCGCGCAGGTCGTCGCCGTCTACGCGACGAACGCCGTCTTCAAACTCCGCGGCGGGGAGTGGACCGGCGGCGACGCCCTCCGGTACGCCCTCGCACTCGACGCCTACGCCACCCCGCTCGGGGACGTGCTGGTCGGCTTCCCCGACCTGCTCGCGGTCCTCGGGTGGACGTGGCTCGCGATGGTCGTCGCCTCGCCGCTCCTCCTCGTCCTGACGGGCATCGCCCGCGCCCTGTTCGTCGGGGCGTTCCTCGCCGATCACCTCGGGATGCTCGGCACGATGAGCCTCGGCCTCTTCCCCCTCGTCTCGGTCGCGTCGCTCCTCCCCTTCCTCCCCCCGCGAGTCTGGGACGCCACCGAACGGCGGGTCGTTGTACCGCTGGGAGCGCGCCCGCGGGCGAGGCGTGCGCGCGAACGGGTGTCAGGGGCACTCGCCCCGCACACGGGGTCGAGCGACCGGGTCACCCGGTGGGGCCGGCGGGCGGGGACCGCACTCGCGTTCGCCGGCCTGCTGGTCCTGCTGGTGTGGAACGCGGCCGCACTCGGCTACGTGGACGTGGCCGACGGCGACTCGTCGGCGGACCTCTCGGACCGTCGGTGGGACATGTTCGCGAACCCGCCGACCGCGGAGCGGTGGTACGTCGCCGAGGGCCGCCTCGAATCGGGCGAACGGGTGGAGGCGTTCCGGATGCCGCCGGGCGGGGACTACACGAACGCGCGCTGGCGAAAGTACGCCGGGTCGGCGTCGTGGGGGGACGCCTCCGTCCGCCGGCACATCGCGTCCTACGCCTGCGAGCGCTGGAACGCGGGCCACGAGTCCCGCGTCGAGGCGGTGACCCTGCGCGCCACGGAGCGAACTACGACCTTCGGCGGGCCGGACACGGTCGACCGCGCCGAACTCGGGACGTACCCCTGCCGTCCGTCCTGACCTTCGGGCCTCGACTACCGGCAATATATTCCGCAATGCGCTATGTGAGAAGTGTTGCCGCGAAACGACTTCTGTACCATGAGTGATGCCGACGCACCTCACGACGAGCACGACGACCACGCGGGACACGACCACGACCACGGCGACCACGCGGGACCGGGCTACTCGACGCCGCAGGCGGCCATCGAGGAGTCCGAGCGCGAGCAGTTGGCCTACGTGATGGGACTCTACGTCGGAACGGATGTGGACGCGCCCGACTTCCTCGGCGTAGTGGACGTCGACCCGGACTCGCCGACGTACTGCGAGATAGTGGACCGCGTCGAGATGCCCAACCGCGGCGACGAGTTGCACCACTTCGGCTGGAACGCCTGTTCCTCGTCGTGTCACGTCGAGGGACTGGAGCGCCAGCACCTCGTGATTCCGGGCCAGCGCTCCTCGCGCATCCACGTCGTCGACACGAAGGACCGCCGGAATCCGGAGATAATCGAGGTCATCGAACCGGAGGAGGTCTTCGAGTACGACCTCTCGGCACCGCACACCGTCCACTGCATCCCGGACGGCGAGATAATGCTCTCGATGCTGGGGGACGCGGACGGCGAACTCCCCGGGGGGTTCCTCCTCCTGAACGACGACTTCGAAATCGAGGGGCGCTGGGACCCGCCCGGCGAGGTGGAGATGAACTACGACTTCTGGTACCAGCCACGCCAGAACGTGATGATATCGAGCGAGTGGGCCGCCCCGCAGACCTACTACCCCGGCTTCGACCTCGATGACGTGGAGGCGGGCAAGTACGGCCGGAAACTCCACGTCTGGGACTGGGAGGAAAAGGAGATACGACAGACCATCGACCTCGGCGAGGAAGGGATGATACCCCTCGAAGTGCGCTTCCTCCACTCGCCCGTCTCCACCCACGGATTCGTGGGCGCGGCGCTCTCCTCGAACGTCTTCCACTTCTACGAGCAGGACGGAGAGTACCACGCGGACAAGGTCATCGACGTCGAGCCTCGCGAACACGACGACTGGGACATGCCCGTCCCCGGTCTCGTCACCGACCTGCTGGTGTCGATGGACGACCGCTACCTGTTCTTCTCGAACTGGCTCCACGGCGACGTCCGGATGTACGACGTGAGCGACCCCGCCAACCCGCGACTCGCAGACCGCATCTGGGCGGGCGGGAACTTCGGCCCTCGGAACCCCATCGAGGGCGAACGCGACGTGTTCGGCGGCCCCCAGATGCTCCAGCTCTCGCTCGACGGGGAACGCCTCTATTGGACCACCTCGCTGTTCTCCACGTGGGACGAGCAGTTCTACCCCGAGGAGGGGAAACAGGGGTCCGTCATGCTCAAGGCGGACGTGAACCCCCGAAAGGGGACGATGGAACTCGACCAGGAGTTCATGGTGGACTTCGGGGACCTGCCGGCGGGGCCGGCCCGTGCCCACGAGATTCGCTGGCCGGACGGCGACTGCACCTCCGACGTCTGGATGTAACGTGACCGCGCCCCCGGACTACGCGGTCACGCTGGAGTGGGAGGACGGTCGGACCGCCGACCTGTCGGTCGCGGGCGACGAGACGGTGCTCGCGGCGGCCGAACGCGAGGGACTCGGTCTCCCCTTCGGCTGTCTGACCGGCGCGTGCGCCACCTGCACGGGGCAGGTGGTGGCGGGCGACCTCGTCCACCGACGGGAGCCACGGGCGCTGAAACCGCGCCACCTCGACGCGGAGTACGTCCTGCTCTGTATCGCCGTCCCGCGCAGCGACTGCCGGGTGCGGGTCGGCGCGGCGATTCAACGGGAACTCGTCGCCAACCCGTGGAAGTGATTCGGCGAACACGACGCGAGCGAGGAGAGGTTATCGCCTTCCGTGCGTTATCCTCACTCGACATGACCGACCTCGAACTCCTCGTCTTCACGCTGAGCGTGGGCGTCGTCGTCGGGTTGGGGCTACTCGTGGCCCTCCTCGCGGCGGTGACGGCGGCGGTCCGAACGCTCCTCGCCTCGCACGTCGGTACGGGCGTCCACCTCGACCTCGCCGACGTGGAGACGCACCTGCGGGCGCTGGAACACGAACGCTACGTCACCGCGGGCGTCGTCACCGACGTGGTCCCCGAGTCGCGGCGCTCCGGGCGGATGCCGTTCGCGCTCGCACGCTCCCGACGGCCGGGCGTCCGCGTCGACGTCGCGATTCCAACACCCGAGGGGGCGACCGCGAGCGAGTGGTTCCCCCTGCCCGACGACCTCACCGGACGGTCCCCGCTCGAACGACTCCTCCACGACGCGGCGGTGCCGGGCGAGCGTCTCTCAGACCTCGTCGGCCGCGAGGTTCCCGTCACGAAACGCGGTGCCGAGTGGCGCCTCTCGTGCAGCGACTCCCTCACCACGCGGTCGCTGGCCCGCGGCCTCGACGTGCTGTTCTCGCGGCGGGTCTGAGACCCCTCCCCTTCCTGTTCTCGCTGAAGGCGCACGCCCGGAGTGACCGACGGAAGAGTTACGTGTCGGGTGAGCGTCACCTCGCCATGGCGCTCAGCGCACGCAACCGGTTGACCGGCACCGTCCGGAGCATCGAGGTGGAGGGACCAATCGCGGAGGTGGTCCTCGACGTGGACGGGTCGGAGGTGACGGCGACTATCACCAGCGGATCCGTCGACCGCCTCGGACTGGAGGAGGGCGACGAGGCCACCGCCGTCGTGAAGGCCAGCGACGTGATGCTCGCGAACTGACCGCGACCCCGAGGGCGTCCGACATTTATTACCACGGACGGCGAAGGGCATGGGTATGCCCGGCATCACCTACGAGGACTTCCTCGACCTCGACTACGAACCGGCCAGTTCGGACCTCGTCTGTACGTTCACCGTCGACCCGGCGTCCGACATGGACGTGGAGGCCGCCGCCTCGCGCGTCGCCAGCGAGTCCTCCAACGGAACGTGGGCGGAGTTGCAGGTCGAGGGGTCCATCACCGACCTCTCGGCGACGGCGTTCTCGATAGACGGGAACACCATCCGGGTCGCCTACCCCGACGAACTGTTCGAACCGGGCAACATGCCGCAGGTGCTCTCCTGTATCGCGGGGAACATCATGGGCATGAAGGCCGTCGACCGCATCCGACTGGAGGACTGCGAGTGGCCCGAGACGCTCACCACGTCGTTCCCCGGCCCGCAGTTCGGCACGAGCGTCCGGAACGACATCTTCGACGCGGGCGACCGCCCCATCACCGCCACCGTCCCGAAGCCGAAAGTCGGCCTCTCGACGGACCAGCACGTCCAGGTGGGCTACGACGCGTGGACCGGCGGCATCGACCTCCTGAAAGACGACGAGAACCTCACCGACCAGGCGTTCAACCCCTATCAGGATCGTCTCACGGAGTCGCTCGCGGCCCGCGACGACGCACAGGACGAGACGGGTGAGAAGAAGTCCTACCTCGTCAACGTCACCGCGGACACGAACGCGATGCTGGACCGAGTCGACGCGGCCGCCGAACAGGGCTGTGAGTACGTGATGGTCGACGTGGTGACGACGGGGTGGGCCGCCGTGCAGGCCGTCCGCGAGCGCTGCGAGAGACACGGCCTCGCCATCCACGCCCACCGCGCGATGCACGCCGCCTTCGACCGCGTCCCCGACCACGGCGTCTCGATGCGCGTCATCGCCCAGATCACGCGCCTCTGCGGGGCCGACCAGTTGCACACGGGCACCGCGGACCTCGGGAAACTCGCCAACGAGGACACGGTGGGTATCAACGAGTGGCTCTACTCCGACCGCCACGGCATGAACGACGTGCTTCCGATGGCGTCGGGCGGTCTGCACCCAGGCCTCGTCCCCGAACTCGTGAAACGCTGCGGGACGAACATCGGCATTCAGGCGGGCGGCGGCGTCCACGGCCACCCCGACGGCACCCACGCGGGCGCGAAGGCCCTCCGACAGGCCATCGACGCCACCGTCGAGGGCACCGACCTCGCGACGTACGCCGAGGACCATCCGGAACTCGCCACCGCGATGGAGAAGTGGGGGACTGAGACGCCCCGGTAGGGCTACCCGTCCCCTTCTTCGTCGGCTCCTCACTCCCCGACGACGCCGTGGTCGGCGACGAACCCCTCCACGTCCGCCCACGTCGGGGCCGTCCGTGCCCCCACCCGGAGCGACGCGAGGGCGCCGCAGGCGTTGGCGGCGGCCAGCACCTCCCGGTAGGCGTCGTCGGACTGGTTACCGGGGACGACCCCGTCGAACAGGCGCCAGCGGGCGGCGATGTAGCCCGCCGCGAAGGCGTCGCCGGCGCCCGTCGTGTCCACCGCCTCGACCGGGTAGCCGGGGTGGTCGAGTTCCCGACCGGGACGGTGGACGGTCGCCCCCTGCCCGCCGTGTTTCACGACGACGGTGGCCTCGCTGACGAGGTCCGCGAAGGACTCGCGTTCCGAGAGCGTGGCCGCCTCGCGCTCGTTGAGAAAGAGGACGTCCGTGTTGGCCAGCGTCGCCGCGTAGTCGCGGTCCGCGATGCGCCGCCCGGGGTCGAAACTGACGACGATGCCCCGCTCGTCGGCGAGTTCGGCCAGCGCGGCCGCCGTCGCGGGTCGCTGGCTGGTCAGGTGGAGGTGGTCGGCGGCCGCGAGCGTGGTCGTATCGAGGTCGTCGGGCGCGAACGCCTCGTTGGCTCCCGCATTCGAGAGGACCATCACCTCGCCCGTGCCGTCGACGACGAGGTACTTCGTCGACGTCTCGTGGCCCGCGACCCGGACGATGTTCGCGGTGTCCACCCCGAAGGCGTCGAGTTCCTCGCAGACGAGGCGGCCCGTCTGATCCTCCCCGACGCTCCCGAACAGCGAGGCGGTCACGTCGAGGGAGGCGAGCGTGCAGGCGACGTTCGCCGCGCTCCCCCCGCCCGCCTGCACCCGCTCCTCGATGAGCACCTCGCCGTCGGGGTCCGGGAGGCGGTCGACGCGGAGGGTCACGTCCCAGTTGACGTGGCCGGCACAGAGGACGCGCATTACCCCTCCACATGTCGCCGTGGGTTAAAAACACCTGACTCCGGCGGCGCCCCCGCTCGCCGTGTGCCGATTTCCGTGGCGGCACCCCGCCGTGGCCCCTACAGTGTCGGGCCGGCTTTTTCCCCCGCACGGACCAACTCATGCCATGTCGTACCGAGGAGAGGCACCCGCGGAGACGGCCGCCCCCGGCGAGTTCGACGTCGCGTGGGCGTGGAAGGGCGGGGCCGTCGCCGGACTCGCCGCGACGGTGGTGATGGGTGCGGTCATCACCGTCGTCGACCTCCCGACGCTCCGCGGGGCTATCGCCGGCCTCTACGGGTTCGAGGGGAGCCTCGTCGCGGGGTGGCTCGCGCACCTCGTCCACGGGACGCTGTTCGGGGTGCTGTTCGCGTGGCTCCTCTCGGACCCGGGGCTGTACCGGGTCCACGAGTGGGTCTGGAAGAGCGTCCTCGCGGGCGTCGTCTACGCCGTCGTCCTCGCCGTCGTCGGGGCGGGCATCGTGATGCCCATCTGGCTGGACGCGGTCGGTGTCGCCGCACAACCGGGGATTCCGAACGTCACGACGGCGTCGCTCGTCTGGCACATCGTCTACGGCGTCGTCCTCGGCGCGCTGTTCCCGTTCGTCGACGACCTCTGAGTTTCGTACTCGACGACTACCGGTCCCCGGGGTCGAGCCACGGTTCGTCGACGCCGTCGCCGAACAGTTCGCGCATCAGGAGGACGATGCTCTCGGGCGGGAACTGGCCGCTCTCGGTGACGATGGCGTCGACGTAGCGCGGCGGCGTCACGTCGAAGGCGGGGTTCTCGACGGAGATGTCGCCGATGTCGCGTCGCTCCGCCTCGCCGATGATCTCGGCCTCGTCGCGCATCTCTATCTCGATGGTGTGGCCGGTCATCGTCGCCGGGTGGAGCTTCAGCGACTGGGCGGCGACCATGATGGGCACCCCGCGTTCGCGGGCCATGACGGCCAGCCCCGACGTGCCGATCTTGTTCACGACGCTCCCGTCGGCGGCGATGGCGTCAGCCCCGACGAGGACGTGGTCGACGTCGTCCAGATATCGGCGGGCCGCGTTGTCCACGACGAGCGTGACGGGGACGCCCATCTCGCGGAGGGCCTTCGCCGTGATGTGGCCCTGATTCCGGGGGCGGGTCTCCTTGACGACGGCCGAGATGGACTTCCCCTGTGCGACGGCGGCCTCCACGCACGCGAGGGCGTCCGTCGAGTGACAGTGCGTCATCACCGTGTCGCCGTCCTGCAGGCGGTTGGCCCCGATGCGCCCGAGGGTGTCCTGTGCGCGGTCGAGGCGCGTCTCGAACTCCGTCGCGGCGACGACGACGCTCTCGCGGAGGGCCTCGACCGTCGTGCCCGTCGTCCGCTGGAGGACGTACCGGAGGGCGTTCGGGAGGCTCACCGCCGTCGGGCGCGTCTCGTGGAGGGTGCGCGCGGCCAGCCGAAGCTCCACACGGAACGCCTCGGGCGTCTCGGCGGTCGACTCGCGGGCCTGCGTCCGGAGGGCGTCGGCCGCCGCCGCCGCGATGGTGGCCGCCCCCCGGACCTCCATCGAGGCGATGTCCGCCGCCGCGCGCTCGACGGCGGGGTGCGGTGTGGTACCCATACCACCGATTCGACGGCGATACGTAAAAGGGAGGTGGCGAGTCCGGTCAGTCGGCCCGCGGGGCGGCCTTCCCGACGGTTATCTCGCCGCGGTCGAGTTCGGCCTCGACCTCGCGGGCGGCCTGCACCATGTTCTCCATCTTGCCGTAGGCGACCTTCCGGGGCAGGAGCTTCAGCCCGCAGTCCGGCGAGACGGTGAGTCGCTCCGGCGGGACGACCTCGAAGCCCTTCGTGATGTTCTCCTTGATCTCGGCGACGGGTTCCACCTCCGCGACGTGGGCGTCACAGACGCCGAGTGCGAGGTCCATCGTGAACTCGTGTTCGGTGAACACGTCCAGTTGCTCGTAGTCGCCGTTGCACAGTTCCACGTCGAACTCGTCGACGGGGTAGTCGAGCACCTCGGGGTAGATACGGGAGTAGTCGCCGTAGCAGACGTGTAGGCCGGTTCGAACGTTCTCTGGGATGCCGTCGGTGATGTGTTCGAGGCACTCGCCGACGATGGCGTGGTCGTCCGGGGTGGTGGCGAGGGCGGGTTCGTCGATCTGGATGTAGCGCGCGCCCGCCTCGACGAGTTTCTCGACTTCGAGGTTCACGAGGTCCGCCAGCGCGTACGCGAGTTCGGCCTCGTCCTCGTAGTGCTCGTTGAACGACCACTTCGCGAGCGTGTAGGGGCCGGTGATGGGCACCTTGACGGGGCGGTCGGCCACGCCGTCGGTGAACTCGAACTCGTCGACCAGCCACGTCTCGTCGTACTCCACCTCGTCGACGACGCTCGGCTTGTCGAAGTAGTTGTGACCCCACACCTTCACGGGGCCGTGGAACTCGTAGCCCGCGATGCGGTGGGCGAAGTACTCGACCATCTCGTTTCTGCGCATCTCCCCGTCGACGACCACGTCGAGGCCGGCACGCTCGTGTTCGTTCGTGATGAGACGGGAGGCGTCGTCCTTCGCCTCCTGCCAGTTGGCCTCGTCGAAGTCGACGTCGACGTCGAACCCGCCGCGCGGTTCGTCGCTGGCGCGGTCGGCGGCGCTCACTTCGAGTTCGCCGTGGTAGAGGTCGCGGGCCCGGTTGAGCCACTTGGGCTTGGGGTACGACCCGACCACCGTGGTCAGGACGAAGTGGTCGTTCTGGTGGTCGGCCGGGCGGAACTGCTCTCTCACGTCTGGTGTGTCACTCATGCTTCGACCTCGGTCTTGGCGGCCGCCGCGAGGGCGTCCAGTTTCTCCTCGAACTTGCTCGTCGGCAGGTAGAACGATTCCGTGTTGAACGTCACGTACGCCGTGTCGAACGACGCGCCGGGTGCGTTCTCGCTCACCCACTCGACGCGCTCGCGGACGGTGTCGGGGGACTCGACCTTCGTGTTCTGCCCGTCGACGAGGCCGAGCGAGATGCTGTCTTTCGTGCCGTACTCGTTGATGTTGTAGAGGTTCTGCTCGTGGTCGGTGACGAAGTCGTAGCCGATGGCGTCCACGTCGGCGTCCAGCAGGTGGGCGTGGACCTTCTCGGTCAGCGCGCCGTAGAACGTATGGACGACGACGTCCGCGTCCGTCGCGCCCGCGAGGCGGTCGATGGCCTCGCTCGCGCGTTCGTCCTCGCCGTCGCCGGGGGCCTCCTCCACGAGGGAGGGTTCGAGGACGAACAGCGTCGCGTGGTCGGGGAACGCCCCGACCTCGTCGACGAGGAAGTCCGTCACGCCGTCGAGCAGGTCGTCGCCGTAGTGTTCGTCGGTCGCGAGGTCCGCGAGGGAGTACGGGCCGGGGACGACGGCCTGCAGGGCGTCGGTCTCGACGGTCTCCGCCGCGGTTTCGAGGTCGGCGGCCATGTCGCCGTCGAAACCGAGGTCGCCGGTGATGACCGGCTCCCGGTAGAAGTTGTTGTTGTCGTAGTAGCGGACGATGCCGCGCGTCTCGACGTTGTCGTGAACACAGAGCGGGTGGGCGAGCATGTCGTCCCAGCGGTACTGGCCCTCGACGATGCGGTCCAGCCCGGCGCTCCGCTGTCGGTCGATACCCTCGCTCCGTGCGCGGTCGTACTGCGCGACGATCTCCTCCGATTCGTCGCCGCTGATGAGGTCGTCCTTCTGGTGGCCCTTGAGGTCGGAGAGGTCCGACTTGGCCCAGTCGGGGAGGGGAAACAACCCCGTCGTGGTCGCGACTAGCTCGGTCATCACGCGCGGCTACGGCATCCCCTCTGATAATATTTCCTACTCAGGAAAATTCCTCAGAGTAATCTCCCAGACCGACAGCGTCTCGAAGGGGAACGACTCCTCGCCGACCTGTCGGGCGTCGAGGCCCTGTTCTTCGGCGTGGGCGCGGACCGCCTCGGGGTCGGTGAGCGAACTCACGAGCAGGTACGCCCGACCCTCGGGCGCGAGGACGCGCGGCAGGTCCGCGAGGAACGGTTCGATGGCCCGCCGGCCGTCTTCCCCGCCCGAGAGGGCGTACTCCATCCAGTCGTCCCACTCGTTTTCGGGGTCTGTCGGGAGGTAGGGCGGGTTGAACAGCACGACGTCCACCGGCCCTCGGATTGGTTCGAGCAGGTCGCCGCGGAGGACCGACACCCCGTGCTCTCGCGCCTCGCGCACCGCGAGGGGGCTGATGTCCACGCCGACGACACGCGCGTCCGTCGCCTCCCCGACGCGCGCCGCCACGTACCCCGACCCCGTCCCCACGTCCACGACGAGGGCGTCCGGGTCGAGGGGACCCATCGAGTCGATTGCCGCCGACGCGAGCAGGTGGGAGTCCTCTGCGGGCTGGTACACGTCGTCGAGGTCCTCGCGGGAGACCATCAGGCGTCACCCCCGGCCTGCTGGCCGTCCCTGTGGACGTCGCCCGACGCCTCCACGACGCCGTCGGACGAGCGAGTCGAGACCTCCCGCTGGGGGAACGGGATGGTGATGTCCTCCCCGTCGAACGACTCCCTGACTGCCCCGATGACCGCCGTCTTCGCCTGCCAGAGGCGCTGTGCGCTCGGGTTGCGTATCCAGAAGCGCAGTTCGAGGACGACGGCGGAGTCCCCGAAGCGCTTGCCGACCACCCTCGGCGCGGGCGTGTCCATGAGCTCCCCCAACTCCGCCATCCCCTCCTCCGCCAGCGTAGCGGCCCGTTCCACGTCCGCGTCGTAGTCCACGCCCACCTCCAGTGACCCCCGGAGGCGACCCATCTGCGAGCGGTTGAGTATCTCGTTTGCGGTCACCTCGTCGTTGGGAATCATCACGTGCTCGTCGTCGAACGTCCGCAGCGTGGTGTTGAAGATGCTGATGTCGCGGACGATGCCCTCGCTGTCGCCGACTGCCACCCAGTCGCCCACCTCGAAGGGCCGCGAGAACAGGAGGACGAACCCCGCGAACACCGCCCCGAGGGTCTGCCGGGCGGCGAGGCCGAAGACGACGCCGACGAGACTTGCGCTGATGAGCAGGTCGCGGGGGTTGATGCCCGCCAGCGCGAGGACGAACAGCACCGTCGCGGCGAAGATGGCCAGTTCAACGATGTGCTGGAGCACCTCCCGCCGGTGGCTGTCCATGATGCTCGCGTCCCGTTCCTCGAGGAAGATGCGGGTGATACGCGTCAACGAGTAGGCGACGACCAGCGCCAGTCCGGCGACGAGTGCGAAGAGCCCGACCTCACCCTCGAAGACGAGGGGGCGGAGGCGTCGCTCGACGAGGTCGAACGCCTCCCAGATTGCCACCAGCGCCACCGCGGCGACCATCGCGGCCACGCTGACCACACTCGCCTGCCCCGCCTCGACGAGAGCGGCGTCGTACCGGTCGTGGAGCCGTCCGCCCAGCCGGTGGACGAACAGCGCCGTCAGGGCGACGGTACCGAGGACGCCCGCCGTGAGGACCACCCGACCCACGGTGGTCGGGTCGACCGGGAGTTGCATCACTGCGGGTCACCCACCTCCCACGCGAGGGCGGCGAGTTCGGCGAAGTCCGCGGGGGCCAGCGTGCCCGCGCGCTTGCTCAGCAGGCTCTCGTCGGCCGACGAGACGACGGCGTCCGGGTCCGCCAGATTCGAGATGTGCCCCGTGTTGCGAATCGCGTTGCGCATCGTCTTGCGTCGCTGGGTGAAGACGGCGGTGACGAACCGCAGGAAGAACTCGTCGTCCGGAACTTCGTAGTCCGGATTCCGGGGGACACAGCGAACGACTGCGCTCTCGACTGCCGGGACGGGGTCGAACGCCTCCTTCGGGACGGGTTCGACCACCTCGACGTCGGCGTAGTGGCCCGCCGTCACCGAGAGGCGACCGTACTCGTCCGTGGCCGGGTCGGCGGCCATCCGCTCTGCGAACTCCCGCTGGAACATGAGGACGAGGGGGACGTCGAGGGGGAGGAGGCGGAACGCTATCTCCGACGAGACGCTGTAGGGCAGGTTCGAGACGGACGCCGTCACGTCGTCGGGCAGTTCCACGTCGAGGGCGTCCCCTTCGAGGACGGTCAGGCGACCCGTCTCGACGTCGGCGGCGAACTCCTCGCGGAGGAACGCGGCGAGGTGCGGGTCGCGTTCCACGACGGTCACGCGCCCGTCCGCCTCGGCGACGCGTGCGAGCAGGCGGTCCGTGAGCGGGCCCGCTCCCCCCCCGATCTCGAGGACGTGGCTCAGATCGGTCCCCTCGGGCAGGTAGCCCGGCAGTCGGTCGAGCACCCGGTCGTCGACGAGGAAGTGCTGGTCGTAGTCGGGGTTCCCGCGGACGCCCGCCCGCGAGACGAGGGCGTCGGGGTTCCGTTCGCCGGTCGGCGGCGACGTCGTCATTACCGGGCGGTAGACGGTCGAAACGGAAAAAGCGATACATCCGTCGCTCGGTCGTCGCGCGCGGTGCGGGCCGGCCCGCCCCCGAGCGACGGCGGCCCGCGAGTCGACTCAGCGGACGAACGAGCGGTACTTCAGGTCCTCCTCGCGCAGTTCCTCCATGATGCGCTCGACGAGTATCTCCTTGGGGTCGTGAAGTCCCGAGACGCGCGAGTCGAGGTCCTCGAAGCTCTCGAACGGTTGGCGTTTCCGCTCCTCGAGGATGGTGTTGCGGAGTTTCTTCCCGATGCCGGGCAGGAGGTTCAACTGGTGGAGGCGCAGCGTAATGGGCTGGGCCTCGTTGTAGTGGTCGACGAAGCGCCGCTCGTCCGCCTCGACGATCTCCTCGACCGCGTACTGGAGTTCCGAGCGCGCGCCGCCCGATATCTGGTCGAAGGAAACCTTGCGGACCTCCTCGATGCCCTCGTCGCCGAGGGCGAAGCGGTCACCGATGGAGAGGTCCGCGTCGTCGGCGAGGACGCACTCGGAGAGGCCGAAGTCCTCGACACCGAGTGCGTGGACCAGCGCCGGCTTCTGGTACTGTGGGCGGTCGTCGTCGGCACGTCCGTGGGGGAGATAGTCCAGAACGACGGCGACCGCATCGCTGTCGGCGGGTGACATGTGTAGTTGAACGGGAAGGAGGTATTTAAGCGTACTTTCGAGGCCGCGTCCCCTAGACGTACTTCTTGATGACGTTCAGCACGTCGTCGAGTTCGTCGCCCGACAGGGAGTACCGCTCCTGTGCGAAGACGGCCCGGAGTTCGTCGCGGTTCCGGGGCAGGAGGTCCGCGATCTTGTAGGCGGTCGCCTCCGTGATCTTCTCGTTCTCCTCCAGTTCCTCGACGAGGGCGCGGGAGTCCTCCGCCGACAGTTCGGCGAAGCGGTTGACGTGCTCGATGGCTCGCGCGAGTTCGTAGCGCATCTCGCGTTCCTCGTCGGCCGCACGCTCGGCTTCGATGTCCGCGAGCAGTTCCTTCGCCTCGGAGACGGTGAGGTACTCCTCGTCGAGTTTCTCTTTGAATATCGTCACGTGAGACACCTCTGGCGAACGTGGGCAGGGGACGGAGCCTGCGGGGTGAGTGAGGTCATGACCTACTTCTGGCGGCGGAGGTGGGCGGCCCGCGAGAGCAGGACCTTGTCCTTGCCGCCGTCGTTGATCTGGACCTTGAACGCGCGGCCCTGCTTACCGACGACGGTGCCGGTGTGGCCGTTGAACCGCGGGTGGAAGCGCCCCTCGGGGACCGAGGGGTCGATCTTCAGGTGGACCTTCTCGCCCTCGTCGTACTCCTGGACGGCGCGCTGGGGCGGCGAGGTCCCTCGCTCGCGGGGGTCGTTCGAGAGCTTCTCACGGGTGCTGTGGTAGGGGCCCTTAGAGCTCGGCATTTGCCGTACGTATCCCCGACGACGACATAAAAGACACGTTCCACGGACGACGGTGCCGGGGGGAGGCCCCGCGGCGCGTCAGAAGACGCCCATCTCGGTCAGGCGCTCCGGCAGGTACGTGTCCGTGACGAAGTCCAGGCCGCGCGAGGCGAGCGCCTGCTGTTCGGCCTTCTTCCCGATGTCGAGCTGGAGCTCTATCTGCTCGCGCCAGTAGTCGGTCTGGAAGCGCGGGTCCTCCAGTTCGCTCTGGAGGGCGTTGACGTCCGAGTCGCTGAGGGGGTCCGTCGGCAGGTCGTACTCCACGATGTCCGAGGGCTGGATGCCGATGAACTGCGCTTCGGGCGTCGCGAGGTACTCCGAGAGGTGTGCGCTCTTGATGGACCCGTAGGCGACGGAGCCGAAGATGCGGTACGACCACGGGTCACCGTCGGTGAACACCGTCACGGGCAGGTCGAGTTCGTCGTGCAGGCGCTTCGTGATGCGTCGGGTCGCCCGCGCGGGTTGGCCCTTGAGGTGGACGACGATGACGTTGTAGTCCTCGTCGAAGCCGTTCTCGACGAGTCGGTCGCGCATCCCACCCGTCTCGACACAGAGGACGAAGTCGGCGTCGTGGTCGAGGAACTCGATGGTGTCGGGGTTGTTGGGAATCTGGTAGCCCCCCTCGCCCACGTCGTTCTGGCAGTGAATCTCGCGTTCGCCCCGTCGGGTCTGCTCGCGGAGGTAGAGCGGCCCCATCAGGGTCGCGCCCGACTCCTCCGGGCGCATGTGGAAGTCCTCGCGGGTGACCTCGGAGACGATTTCGAGGTCCTCCACGAGCTGGTTCGACTCGTCCTGATCGTTGAACTGCGCGGCGTCCAGGTCCCACGACTCGCTGAGGTAGTACAGCTCACGCAGGGTCGACGAGCGCCCCTCGTTCAACTGGTTCTGGAGGAAGTCGATGACGTAGATGGCCTTGAGTAGCTTCTGTGCCCCGGCCACGCTGTTGGCGGAGCGCGTGGAGTGGCGGTCGCCGTACACCCATACCCCCTGGTCCTCGTCGTACTCGATGTTGCTCTTCGTCCGGGTGGGGACCTGCATGTAGGGCACCTCCCCCCCGGCGAACTGGTCGTAGAACTCCGCCGCGAGGTCGATGAGACGCTCGCGGGCGAGTTCGTCCTGTCGTGGCGTGTCGCTGTCTGAGCTCATTTACGCGTTCACCGTCAGTTTCTCGTCTTCGACGCCCTCGACCTGGATGTCGAAGGTGGTCTCCTCCCCGAGGTCGTACTCGAGGACGGCCTGTTCGCCACTGCCCACGCTCGGGGCCCACTTGACGAACCACTCGCCGTCCATCTCGACGACCTGTGCGCCCTCGACATCGTGGGACTCCGTCCCACTGGCAGCCACGTGCCACGTGGCGACCTCCCCGGGGTCCTCGCTCACGATGTCCGTCACGTCGAGGTCGGCGTTCGTATCGGAGTGGTTGGCGACGACCAGCCTGACCCTCCCGTCTTCGACCTGCCGTTCGACGAGGACGTTGTTCATGATGCGCGCCAGCGAGTCCTCCACGTTCAACTCCTCGCGGCCGGTGACCTCCGAGAGCTTCTCGGCCATCCGGGGGAGGATGTCGGCGATGACGTCCTGTTTGCGCCGACGCTTCTCCAGCGACCGCCGCTTGTTGAGGTAGCGCTTCAGGTCGCGGGCGGCCTCGCGCAGGGCGAGTTCTATCTCGTCTTCGATGGCGGGGACGTTCGCGATGGCGTCCTTCGACTCGCTGGTGAAGGGCACGTTCGTGGAGGCGACGTGGACCATCAGGACGGCGGGGCCGTTGGGCATCCCGCTTCCCCCCGGCTGGTCGAGCCCGTAGTTGCGCCAGTTGATTCCCTTGACCACGTCCGTCGTCGCACACGCCCCCCGCTGGTAGACCAGCGGGACGCGGTTGGCGAAGCGGAGGACGCCGACCTGCCCCTCGGCGGGCAGGTCGCCGCCGTAGGCGATGCCCGCCTCGACGATGAACGGGTCACCCCCGTGGACCTCCGCGTCGCGGGTGGCGGTGGCGAAGAAGTCGGCGTCGTACTCCTTCCGGAGGCCGGCTTCGAGCAGTTCGGCCGTGATGGGCGCGAGACAGTCCGTGGGGGGCGCGAGGATGTCCGTCTCGCGCATCGCCTCCATCAGTTCGCTCGCGGTGTCGCGGTCCCCTGCCGTCTCAGAGACCTTCGGCACCTCGTCGGGGACCGACCGGCAGTTCGACCAGACGGCCTCGACGACGTTCTCGCGGGCCGTCTCCCCGAAGCTCACGTCGTCGCGCTCCTTCGTGCGCTCGGCGGCGCGGGTGACGTACCCCTCCAGTTCGCGGCGGGTCACGCGGTTGCGGGGGTCGTCGCTCCCCTCGAAGGCGGTGGCGATGCGGCGGGCGAGTGCCTCGACGGCCGCGTCGTCCTTCCGACTCGTGGTGGCCTCGTCGACGAGTTGGTAGAGGTCCGCGGCGCGCTGGGCGGTTATCTCGCTCCACGCCGCCCCGACGGCGTTCTCGCGGACCGAGGAACCGAACGTCTTGCCCGTCGACTCGGCCGCGTCCTCGGCGGCCGCGTCGACCAGTTCGACCAGTTCGTGGTGGGCGATGCGCTCGCGTTCGGCCACCGCGTCCGCGACGCTCCCCGCGAACTGCTCCGTCGCGTCCGCGCCCTTTCCGTTGACGGCGTCGACGAGAGCCGCCCGGACGTCGGCCGTTTCGGCGGCTTCGTCGCCTTCACTTCGGTGCGCCGAAGGCGCACCGCTATCTTCGTGGCTCGCGGGGGGCTTCCACGCCATCTCGCGGCCGAAGTGTCGGTCGCGGAAGGCGGCGACGACGCTCTCGGCGGTCTTCTGGCCGACGCGCGTGAACTCCGACTGGAGGAACCCGGAGACGCTGTAGGAGTCCGTCGCGCCGAGCATCTTGATGAGCGTCCCGAGTTCGACCCCGTGGGGGTGGGGGCGAATCTCGGTCGTCTCGGCGGGCAACTGGTCGGTCGCCCGCTCGTACTTCAGGTGCTCGGAGGGTTCGCGGAACTCCAGTCGCGCGTGGGGGTTGACGACGGCGGTGTGTTTGATGTAGTCGTGGAGCTGTTGGCGCGCGCGCATGTTCGCCTCCATCTCCAGTTCGATGCGCGTCCCGTGGGGGCGCTCCCACGTCGTCGTGTCCTCGACCGATATCTCGGGCTCGTTCTCGTCCGTGTCGATGATGAGCTCGAAGTACTGCGCCTCGCCGTCCCCCTGCGTCTTGCTCGTGATCTTGGCGGGCTTCCCGCTCGTGAGCTGTGAGTAGAGCACCGCGGCGGAGATACCGATACCCTGCTGGCCGCGGGACTGCTCGCGGGCGTGGAACCGGGAGCCGTACAGCAGCTTCCCGAACACCTTGGGGACCTGCTCTTTCGTGATGCCCGGGCCATTGTCCTCGATGACGAGGCGGTAGTAGTCGCCGGCCTCGGCGATTTCGACGTAGATGTCGGGGAGGATGCCGGCCTCCTCGGTGGCGTCGAGCGCGTTGTCGACGGCCTCCTTGACGGCCGTGACGAGACCACGCGCGCCCGAGTCGAACCCGAGCATGTGCTTATTCTTCTCGAAGAACTCCGCGATGGAGATGGCTCGCTGGCCCTTGGCCAGCTCCTCGGCGACGCCGCTGTCGCCGCCGCCGCCGAGTTCCGACTGATAAGATGGCATTCCTGTGGGACAGTTACCAACCACTCGTTATAACGTCCGCGCTACCGCGCGGTGAAAGTGAACCTGGTCGGTGGGTCCCGGCGGCCCGCCGAGGTCCGAACTGTGCCCCAATGAGGGTAGTTTCGCGCGCGCGTGCGAGGGTTTTATTGGCAGGTCCATCTTAGGGCTGGCAAGTAGTTCATGTCGCAAGAGAAAGAGTACGGAGCAGGCCAAATTCAAGTCCTCGAGGGCCTGGAGGCCGTCCGAAAGCGCCCCGCGATGTACATCGGGTCGACCGACACGCGCGGACTGCACCATCTCGTCTACGAAGTCGTCGACAACTCCATCGACGAGGCCCTCGCGGGCTACTGTGACACCATCGAGGTGACCATCAACGACGACCACTCGGTGACCGTCTCCGACGACGGTCGGGGGATCCCCGTCGACACCCACGCCGAGTACGACCGCCCCGCACTGGAGGTCATCATGACCGTCCTCCACGCCGGCGGGAAGTTCGACAACAAGTCCTATCAGGTCTCCGGAGGCCTCCACGGCGTCGGCGTGAGCGTCGTCAACGCCCTCTCGAAGTGGCTGGAGGTCGAGGTCAAGCGCGACGGGGCCGTCTGGCGCCACCGCTTCGACCACGGCGAACCCGAGGCCGACGCCTTCCGTGAGGTGCGGACGATGGACCCCGACGAGGAGACGGGCACCGAAATCACGTTCTGGCCCGACGACGACATCTTCGAGACCACCGAGTTCGTCTACTCGACGCTCGAATCCCGCCTCCGGGAACTCGCATTCCTCAACCCCGGCGTCTCCATCTCGCTTCGCAGCGAACCGGAGGACAAGGAGACGACCTTCCAGTACGACGGCGGCATCCGCGAGTTCGTCGAGTACTTGAACGAGACGCGCACCGTCCTCCACGACGAGGTCGTCTTCTTCGACGAGGAGGTCGAGACGAGCGACGGCGTCGTCCAGCTCGAAATCGCCATGCAGGCCACCGACGGCGTGCAGGGGTCGGTCCACGCCTTCGCGAACAACATCAACACGCGCGAGGGCGGCACGCACCTCACCGGGTTCAAGACGGCGCTCACGCGCGTCGTCAACGACTACGCCTCCTCGCACGGCCTCACCTCCGACATCGACGGCAACCTCAAGGGCGAGGACATCCGCGAGGGCCTCACCGCCGTCATCTCCGTCAAACACCCCGACCCGCAGTTCGAGGGGCAGACGAAGACGAAACTCGGCAACAGCGAGGTGCGGGGTATCGTCGAGTCCGCGATGCACGAGGGACTCGGTACGTACCTCGAAGAGCACCCGAACGTCGCGGAGGCCATCGTCTCGAAGGCCGTCGAGGCGGCGAAAGCTCGGATGGCCGCGAAGAAGGCCGAGGAACTCACCCGGCGCAAGAGCGCGCTGGAGACCACCTCCCTGCCCGGCAAACTGGCGGACTGCCAGACGCGCGACCCGGAGGAGGCCGAACTGTTCATCGTGGAGGGCGACTCCGCGGGCGGGTCGGCCAAGCAGGGCCGCGCCCCCGAGTTCCAGGCCATTCTCCCGCTCCGCGGGAAGATTCTCAACGTCGAGAAGAACCGGCTGGACCGCGTCCTCGAGAACGAGCAGATACGGAACATCATCACCGCCGTCGGCACGGGCATCGGCGAGGAGTTCGACATCGAGGACGCCCGCTACCAGAAGGTCATCATGATGACGGACGCGGACGTCGACGGGGCGCACATCCGCACCCTGCTCCTGACGTTCCTCTACCGCCACATGCGGCCCCTGCTGGAGGCGGGCTACGTCTACGCCGCCCAGCCACCGCTCTACCGCATCCGGTACAAGGGCGAGACGTACGACGCGATGACGGAAGCCGACCGCGAGCGTATCGTCGAGGAGGTCTGTGACGGCAACCCGGACCAGGTCCAGCGGTTCAAGGGCCTCGGCGAGATGAACCCCGAACAGCTCTGGGACACGACGATGAACCCGGACAACCGCATCCTCAAGCAGATCGCCATCGAGGACGCGGCCGCCGCCGACCGGATGTTCAGCGTACTGATGGGCGACGCCGTCGGTCCGCGAAAGCAGTTCATCAAGGAGCACTCGACAGACGCCGAGTGGGTCGACATCTGAGGCACAGCATGTCTCCCGACCCTCTCTCGTCTGTCTCCCGTACCGAGCGACCGACCGCACCCGACACACACCAGCCACCACATGCAACACACCACGGAGGCCACGAATGAGTTCTGACGTCCCCGAAGACCTGCCGGACCCCGACGCACAGCGCGTGACGCCCATCCGCGTCGAGGAGGAGATGGAGCAGTCGTACATCGACTACGCGATGAGCGTCATCGTCGGGCGCGCCCTGCCCGACGCCCGCGACGGCATGAAACCCGTCCAGCGACGCATCCTCTACTCGATGCACGAACTGGGCGTCACCTCGAACTCGGGTCACCGCAAGTCCTCGAACATCGTCGGAGACACGATGGGGAACTACCACCCCCACGGCGACTCGGCCATCTACGACGCCCTCGCCCGGATGGCACAGGACTTCTCGCTCCGCTACCCCCTCGTCGACGGGCAGGGGAACTTCGGGAGCGTCGACGGCGACCCGCCCGCGGCGATGCGCTACACGGAGGCCCGGATGGCCCCCATCGCGGAGGAGATGCTCCGGGACATCGGGAAGGACACCGTCGACTTCGAGGGGAACTACGACGACCGACTCACCGAACCCGAGGTCCTCCCCGCCGCCGTCCCGAACCTCCTGCTCAACGGGGCGTCGGGCATCGCCGTCGGGATGTCCACGAACATCCCGCCGCACAACCTCGGCGAGGTGGTCGACGCGACGATTCACCTCATCGACAACCCCGACTGCACCGTCGCGGACCTGATGGAACACGTCAAGGGGCCGGACTTCCCGACGGGCGCGAACATCGTCGGGCGCGAGGGAATCCACGACGCCTACACGACGGGTCGGGGCCGCCTCCGCGTGCGCGCGGAACTCGAAATCGAGGAGGAGGAACACCGCATCGTTGTCACCGAACTCCCCTACCAGGAGAACAAGGCGCGGCGCATCGAGCGAATCGCCAACGACGTCAACGACGGCAAGATCGAGGGCATCTCGGACCTGCGCGACGAGTCCGACCGGGAGGGTATCCGCGTCGTCATCGAACTCAAGCGCGGCGCGAACCCCGACGTCGTCCGCAACCAGTTGCTCGAACACCACCTCGAACAGACCTTCAGCGTCATCTCGCTGGCCCTCGTCGACGGCCAGCCCCGCGTGCTGGACCTGAAAGAGATGCTCGAACAGTACGTCGGGCACCGCCGCGAGGTCGTCCGCCGACGCTCCGAGTACGAACTCGGCGAGGCGGAGGACCGCGCCCACCTGCTCGAAGGCCGCCTGACGGCCCTCGAACACGTCGAGAGCGTCGTCGAACTCATCCGGGAGTCAGAGGACCGCGACAGCGCGAAACTGGCCCTGCAGGACACCTACGACTTCTCCGAGCGTCAGTCCGACCACATCGTCCGGATGCAACTCGGGAGCCTCACCTCCCTCGAAGCCGCCGAAATCGAACAGGAGTACGAGGACGTCACGGCCGAAATCGAGCGTCTGGAGACCATCCTCGGCGACGAACGGGAACTGCTCGGCGTCATCAAAGAAGAACTCCGGGGGGTCAAGGACACCTACGGCGACGACCGGCGGACGAGCATCGTCGAGGACTACGGCAACGTCACCCGCGAGGACCTCATCCCCGAGGAGGAGATGGTCGTCGTCCTCACCGAGGACGACTACGTCAAGCGGATGCCCCTCTCGTCGTTCGACGCCCAGCACCGCGGCGGGAAGGGCATCATCGGGACGCGCCTGAAAGACGGCGACCGCGTCTCGACGGTGTTTCAGGCGAGCACGCACGACTACCTGCTCTGTTTCACCAGCGCGGGACAGGTCTACCAGTTGAAGACCTACGAACTGCCCGAGATGGGCCGGACCGCCCGCGGGCGGTCGGCGGTGAACATCCTCAACCTCGACGAGGACGAACGCGTCACGGCCATCGTCGACACGGACGACTTCGACGAGGACGAGTTCCTCACGATGGTCACCCGCGGCGGGTACATCAAGCGCACGCGCGCCGGCGAGTTCGACAACATCCTCTCGACGGGCATCCGCGCCGTCCGTCTGGAGGAGGGCGACGAACTGGTCGACGTGGCCGTCACGGACGGCGAGAGCGACGTCATCATCGGCACCGAGAGCGGCATGACCATCCGCTTCGACGAGACGGAGGCCCGCGCGATGGGCCGGACCGCGCGCGGCGTCAACGCCATCAAGCTCACCGACGAGAACGTCGCGAACGCGAACGTCGGCGACCGGCGCGACTGGGAGGGCGACGCCGTCGTCGGTCTCGTCTGCGACACGGAGGGCGACGACCGCGACCTGCTGACGGTGACGTGGCACGGCTACGGCAAGCGCACGCCCCTGTCGGAGTACCGCACGCAGTCGCGCTACGGGAAGGGCCTCATCGACATCAAGACCAACGAGCGAAACGGCCACGTCGTCGCCCTCAAGCAGGTGAGCGAGGACGACGAACTCGTCATCATGAGCGAGGGCGGCCAGATCATGCGCACCCGCGCCGGGGAAGTCTCCCAGCAGGGGCGCAACACGATGGGCGTCCGCGTGATGCGCCTCACCGACGACGACTGGGTCGCGAGCGTCGACGTGTTCTCCGTCAGCGGGGAGGACGCCGCCGAACTGGACGGGAGCGGGGCGGAGGAGGGAGACGCGAAAGCGGACGACGAGTAACGCACTCGCCGCCCCGTCCCCGCACGTCGGTCCGTCACCGACCACTGATGAGCACACCCGTCGCTCGCTGTCCCGGCCCGAACACTTTTTACCACCTCGCGCCGCGCACGTGGTATGTCCGACCACGCTGACGGCGACTTCGACGGGTTCGGCGGACGGCACGTCCCCGAACCGATGCAGGAACCGCTCGCGGAACTGGCGGCCGCCTTCGACGCTATCGCCACCGACGACGACTTTCAGGCGGCGTTCCGGGAGGTCCTCGAGGGGTTCGCCGGGCGGCCCACGCCCCTCTATCACGCCGGGAACCTCTCGGAGGAACTCGGCGCTGACGTCTACCTGAAGCGCGAGGACCTGCTCCACGGCGGGGCACACAAGATAAACAACTGCCTCGGGCAGGCGCTGCTGGCGGACCGCGCGGGCAAGACGCGCCTCATCGCGGAGACGGGCGCGGGGCAACACGGCGTCGCGACGGCGATGGTCGGCGCAATGTTCGACCTCGACACCGAGATCTACATGGGGAAGAAGGACGCCGACCGCCAGCGGATGAACGTCTTCCGGATGCGCCTGATGGGCGCCGAGGTCAACGAGGTCACGCAGGGCGGCGCGGGCCTCGCGGACGCCGTGGACGTCGCACTGGAGGACTTCGCCGAGAACATGAAGGACACCCACTACCTCGTGGGGAGCGTCGTCGGCCCCGACCCCTTCCCCCGGATGGTCCGGGAGTTCCAGTCGGTCATCGGGACGGAAGCGAGAGAACAGGTCGTCGAGGAGACGGGCGACCTGCCCGACGCCTGCGTGGCCTGCGTCGGCGGGGGGTCGAACGCCATCGGCCTGTTCCACGCCTTCCGCGACGACGAGGACGTGGCCTTCTACGGCGCGGAGGGAGGCGGCGAGGGAGGCGACTCGAAGCGCCACGCCGCCCCGCTCGCGTCCGGGACGGACGGTACCATCCACGGGATGCGCACCCGCGTCATCGACGACGACGTGGAGGTCCACTCCGTCTCCGCCGGCCTCGACTACCCCGGCGTCGGGCCCGAGCACGCCATGTTCCGTGCCGTCGGGCGCTGTGAGTACCGCGCCGTGACCGACGACGAGGCGCTGGCGGCGTTCCGCACGCTCAGCGAGACGGAGGGCATCATCCCGGCGCTGGAGTCGAGTCACGCCGTCGCGCTGGCGGCCGACCTCGCCGAGAACGGGGACCACGACACCATCGTCGTCAACCTCTCCGGGCGCGGCGACAAGGACATGGAACAGACCGCGCGGATGTTCGACCTCTGAGCGGGGCGCGCGTTACTCCGAGTCCTCCTCGTCCAGTTCGTAGAGGAGTCCCTGTCGTCCCGTCCCCTCGAAGGAGGCGTCGAACTCCGTCTTCGTCAGGCCGAGACCGGCAGCGACCCGTCGCTCTATTTCCTCGTGGTCGTCGGCCTTCGACCCCACCTCGCCCGCGATGACGACGAGGGGGACGACCACCAGCGTGAACAGGCCGGCGAGGAGGCCGAACGCGAGCGCTAGCGTCGGGAGCGTCCCCGTCGCGACGAGGGCGAGGAACGTCCCGAGGGCGACGGTCACGGCCACGGCGACGAGCATCGACAGCCGCCCGCGGGAGTACTCGAGTGTCACGGGGTGTCTAGGTGTCAGGGGACTTTATCGTTGTCCTCGGCGGCGCGGGTCGGACCGGCAGTCACAGGACGCGGAGCCGAGGAGCCCCGTCGATGACCGGCGACCGTCCCCGCGCGATGCGCGTCTACGACTGGTGGAGTCGCCACCCGAGGCTGTTCTGGGGGCTGTCACAGGTCGTGTTCGCGGGACGGGAGCGCGAACGCCGCGAGGCGGCGTTCGACGGGGCCGAGACGACGTACTACAACGACGAGACGTTCTCCGTGTCTGTGACGTAGAAGACAATTCGAGCGGACGCGACGGACTAGAGGAGCAACTGGGCGAGTTCGAAGACGACGTACGTCACGGCGACCATGACGGCCGAGTGCTTGACGCCGGATTCGAGCGACCCGTCGCTCATCTGCCCGCCGATGACGCCCGAGAAGGCCGCCTGCAGGAGGGCGGCGTGGAAGAAGGTGAGGCGGTAGTCCGCGACCGCCTGTTCCGAGAGGCTCATGAACCCGCCGACGCTGGCCCCCGCCCCGGTCTTCAGCCCGCTGGTCGCCTCGACCAGCTTCGGGATGAAGAAGGCGTCCATCGTGACGATGACGACGAGGAACACGAGGAAGGCCACGTAGATGGCGATGAGGTAGGTGGACATCTCCTGTCTGCGGGTGCGCTTGAACCGGCGTTCGGCGCGCGCCTCGCTGGCGGCGATGCGGAGGACCGGCCCCACGTCGCTGGAGGCGCGCATCGAACTCGTCACGAGCGTCACGAGTCGGGTGACCGAGGGCGTCCGGACCCGGCGCTCGAAGCGCCGGAGGGCCGTCGACACCGTCGCCCCCCACTGGATGTCCGCCCAGATGCGTTCGAGTTCGGGGTTCATCGCCCCGAGGTCCGAGGTGCGGATGCGGTCGAAACTCTGGACGACGGTCATCCCGGCCTCGTTGAGGCTCGCCATCCGGTCGAGGAGGTCAGGCAGCGCGGCCTCCAGTTGCTTGAGGCGGTGCTGGCTGGCCTCGTAGACCAGCCCGAACGTGCCGAGCAGGAAGACGAACGTGAAGACGAGCACGTCGTCGAGCGCCGCCATCGTCGGCACCTGCCCCGCGACGACGAGGGGGACGAGTTCGTACGAGAGGTAGAGCATCGCCACCGGGACGGTCAGGTAGAACACGCGGACCGGCCTGTCGAGAAGGGCGTCGAGGGGGCGGGCGGCGAGTCGCCGGACCTGTTCGAACGAGCGGTAGGCGACGAGGCGTTCGTGGTTCGCCCGAATCCGCTCCGCCTTCGAGGCGAGCGCCGTGCCGCCGTCGGTGAGCGCTCGCGGCGCGAATCGAGCCGTCGGAATCGGACCGAGGCGCTCCGCGTTCCGGAGGTCGTGGAGGACGCGCTGGCCGCTGATGTCGGCGGTCAGGTCCGCGAGGTAGGCGACGAAGACGACGTTGATGACCGGGATGCCGAGGTAGGTGACGAGCTGGATGAGCGTCAGCGTGTCCCCGGAGGTCAGCCCGATGATGAGGAGGATGGTGATGAGAAAGAGCATGCCGGCGACGGCGACGGTGACGTACACCTCGGCGGCCGTCGCGAGTTGCTCGATCATCTCGTCCTGTTTCTCCGCCGCGTCGTCGCGGTAGCGCTCGTACTGGCTCCTGAGGAACGACGGGAGGTCCTGCCCGCTCTGGAGGACGCTCGCGAGGTTCTCACAGAGACCGCGGAACGCGTCGCTCGGGGTGCGGACGGCCACCTTCCGGATGCTCGTCGTCAGGTCCCGTCCGAGCAGGTCGACGTCGCGGACGGCGACGCGGAACTCCGCCGCGCCCTCGCCGAAGACGCGTTCGTTGCGCGCCAGCGACCGGAGCACCTCGGGGAACGTCATGCCCCCGCGCGAGAGAGCGTAGGTGAACGCGACGGTCCGGGGCATGCTGGACTCGATGCGCCGACGCCGCGTCGAGGCCCGCTGTCGGGGGGCGTAGTAGCGGACGAGGTAGGTTAGCGCCACGGCGAGCGTGGCGAACAGGCCGCTCGCGACGAGGAGGACGAGGGCGACTTTCACGTTCGTCCCGACAGGGCCGACCGGGCTGGTGACGCCGAGCGGTTCCGAGACGAGGGCAGCGAGGCCGGTCCGGCCCTCCGCGGACCGACCGGCCCGGAGGAACCTCCCGACGCCGACGGCGGCGTAGACGCCCGCCACCGCGCCGGTGACGCCGAAGACGGCGGCGTATAGCCGGGTCCGGGCCGTGTAGAGTCTGGGCGGCGTCGAAACCTGTGCCGCCTGCAGGATGCGGCGATTCGCCAGCGGCGACGCCCGGTCGTTCGCTAGCAGGACGATGGCGATGCGGTCGGTCACCTGGCGGAGGGGCAGGTACTCCCCGTCGATGGCGAGGACGAGGGAGGCCGTGACGAGCAGGACCAGCGGCGTGAGCGCGAGCAAGACCAGCATGGTCAGTCGTCCGCCACCGCCGCCGTGCCCGCATCGACCCGGTCGAGCGCCCGCTCGGGGTCCGCGTAGTAGCGGTTGACCATCGCGGTGAACCGGCGGTAGTCAGTGATGTTGCGCTCGCGGAGGGCCTCGAGGAACCGGTGGCGGCGCTTCAGTTCGCGGAGAAGGTCGGACTGCGACCAGCCCCGCTCGTCGCGTATCTCGTCGGCGACCGTCCGACTCCCCGGTTCGAACGTGTCCGACCCCGCGTTCCAGGCAAAGGCCTGTCCGTAGTCGAGTTCGCCGGTCCGCTGGTCGATGCCGTCGATCTCCGCGACGGCGTCGGCGCGGCGGACTCGCTGGCCGTCGAGGCGCACCTGCTTCTGGACGATGAGCAGGTCGAGGGACTCGACCATCTGGCGGGGCACGTCGATGGGTTTGTTCTCCAGGCGGTTGATGGCCGTCCGGACGGAGTCGGCGTGCATCGTCGAGAGGGTGGTGTGGCCCGTGTTCATCGCCTGAAAGAGCGTGATGGCCTCCTCGCCGCGCACCTCACCCACCACGATGTACTCGGGGCGGTGGCGCAGTGCGGCCCGCAGGAGGTCGTACATGGAGATGTCGGTGCCCTTCGAGAGGCCCTCGCGGGTGACCGAGGAGAGCCAGTTGTCGTGGTGGAGCGCGAGTTCGCGGGTGTCCTCGATGGTGATGACCTTCGAGCGCGGGGGGATGAACATCGAGATGGCGTTCATCGAGGTGGTCTTGCCGGCCGCCGTCCCGCCTGCGAACACGAGGTTCTTGTTGTGCTCGATGGCCAGCCAGAGGTACGCCATCGACGCGAGGTCGTAGGTCCCGAAGTTCAGCAGATCGATGGGCGTCAGCGGTTCCTCGCTGTACTTCCGGATGGTGAACGCCGAGCCGTGGGGGGTGACCTCCTGGCCGAGGGCGAGTTCGGCGCGCGACCCGTCCGGGAGCGTCGCCGCGGCGACGGGGTCGCCGACGCTGACGTGTCGCCCGGACTGCTGGGCGAGGTGGACGACGAACGTATCGAGTTCCTCGCGTTCGAAGACGACGTTCGTCTCGATGTCCGTGTAGTCGTCGTGATAGGCGTACACCGGCATCTCCGGCCCGTCACACGAGACGTCCTCGATGTGCGGGTCGTGCATGAGCGGGTCCAGCCGGCCGTACCCCCGGAACGAGCGGTCGAGGTAGTAGAACAGGCGGTAGAAGGTGGGGACGTCGACCTCCACGCCGTACTCCTCCAGTCGGTCGCGCATCTCCTCGCGGAGGGCCTGTTCGGGGTCGGCGTCGACCCTCGACGTCTCCTCGTGGTCGTCGGCCCGGTAGAGCAGGTGGTCGCGGACGTCCGCCGCGAGTGAGTCGAGGAGTTCCCGCTCCAGGTCGTCGAGTGCGGGTTCGACGACCCGGTAGCGGTACTCGTCCACCTCGGTGTCGTAGGCGATGGAGGCGAACGTGAACGGTGCGTCGAGCCAGTAGCGGTCGGTCTCGTACCCGTCGGGACCGCCCGCCGAGACGAGCGGTCCGTGGGCCGCGGGGTCGTAGTTCGTCAGGTCGACGGTCGACCCGCGGAGCATCTCCATGGTGCGTGCGAGCCAGTGGCGAACTCCCCCCGGAGTGTCGTTGGATACCATCGTAATCGTCGCCGACGGCCGGCGTCTGGCCCGAACTGGTAACTCCGATGACTTAAACCATCCCTCTATGGTGATTGTTCTCCGGAGAGGAGAATCGCGCCGAACCCGACCTGGAAGAGGACGCCGAGCGGAACGGTCAGCCCCGGTTGGACCGCCGAGAGCAGGTAGGTCGCGCCCGCGAAGGCGAGACCGGAGACGGTGAGCAGGCCGCCGAGGACGAACGCGGGCGTCCGGGGGAGGAGGTCGTCGAGTCGCTCCTCGCGGAGGAAGAGTTCGACGCTCGCGACGAGTGCGAGGGCGAAGACGAGGGCACCGAGGAGCGCGACGGTGTAGCCGAGACCGCTCGCGTTGCCCTCGTTGAGGCGCGCGAAGAAGTACGGCGTCCGGACCGGGTCGGGGGCGTCGGTGACGAACCGGGCGACGACCACCGGGAAGCGGATTTCGACGACGCCGACCGACCCCGAGAGCCACCAGACGGACCAGGGGAGGAGCGCGGAGAGCCACGTGGCGAGGACGGCGAACTCGTTTCGGTACGCCGGGTCGACCAGTGTCATAATTGTCGCCACGAGCGGGCGAACAAAACGATACCGACTCTCGCCGGTGGCGTCACGTTCATCCCGCTGGCCCACCAATCTCGGGTGAATGAGGCGCGACTACTTCACGCTCGACGTGGACACCGCGGACGACGACGGCAGACCGACGGTGACCATCGAGTTCGACGGTCCGACCGGGCCGTTCGAGGAGCGCCTGACCGACGAGACCGGGTCACTCCTCGACGCAGTCCAGGTCGACGTGTCCTACCGTCTGCAGGCGGCCGAGATGCGACCCGAGGCGACCGGTGTCTTCTCCCTGACGAACCGGGTCACCGGCGACTACGTCCTCGAGGCCAACGTGGACGCCGAGGTGGTCCTCCGACTCGTCGAGGCCGCTCGGACCGGCGGTACGGACGACGAGGACGAGGGGGGCTGTTACCGCGTCGTCGTCCGCACCACCGACGGCGAGCGACTGGTCCACGACAAGTCCACGCTCCTCGTGTACGACGAGGACGGCGAGGTCATCCGCGAGAGCAGCCTCATCCCGAGCGGCGTCGAACTCTGAACCGCCGGAGGACCGGACGATACGACACGAGATAAGTAGCTCCCGGACAGCGATGGGTGTATGGACCTCTTCGGCACCGCGGGCATCCGCGGGGACGCGCGAACCCGGGTCACTCCGGAGCTCGCACTCGCGGTGGGACGGGCGGCAGGTGCAGACGCCACGGAACTCGTCGTCGGGCGCGACGGCCGGGAGACCGGAGCGGCGCTCGTCGCCGCCGTCGAGGCCGGAGCCGAGAGCGCGGGCGCGACCGTCCGACGGGTCGGGGTCGTCCCCACCCCAACGCTGGCGTTCGCCTCGCGCGGCCGGCGCGGAATCCAGGTCACGGCGAGTCACAACCCCCCGCAGGACAACGGGCTGAAGCTGTTCGTCGACGGCGAGGAGTACGACGGCGAGGCCGAGCGACGCGTCGAGGAACGAGTCGCCGAGGGACTGGAGCCGACGACGTGGGACGAGTGGGGTGACGCGACCAGCTTCGACCCGCTCGCGGACTACCGTGACGCCGTCGCCGCCTACGCCCGACAGCACGGCCCGGCGCCCGACGGGCAGACCGTCGTCGTGGACTGCGGCAACGGGATGGCGTCGCTCGCCACCCCGCAGGTGCTCCGTGCCCTCGGCGCGCACGTCGTCGCGCTCAACGCGAACGTCGACGGGCACTTCCCCGGGCGGCCCTCGAAGCCCACGCCCGAGACCCTGGGTGACCTGATGGCGTTCGTCGCGGACCACGGCAACTGCATCGGCATCGCCCACGACGGGGACGCCGACCGCATCGTCGTCGTGGACGGCGACGGCGAGGTGGTCCACGAGGACACCGTCCTCGCCATCGTCGCGGAGCACTACGTGCGCATCGCCGACGTGTCCGACCCGGTGGTCGTCACGACGCCGAACGCCTCCGGGCGCATCGACGAACGGGTCGACGCGGCGGGCGGGCGCGTCGAACGCGTCAAACTCGGGTCGCTCCACGAGGGCATCGCGGCGGCCCGCGAGGCCGGCGGCGACGTCGTGTTCGCCGGCGAACCGTGGAAGCACATCCACCCCTACTTCGGGCCGTGGATCGACGGCGTCGCCAGCGCGGCCCTGCTCTCGACGCTCGTCGCCGACCGGGGCCTCCCAGCGCTCCGCGAACCCGTCAGCGAGCGCCCCTACAGGAAGGTGAGCGTCGACTGCCCGGACGACGCGAAGGTGAAGACGATGGAACTGGTTGGGAAACGCCTCCCCGCGCTGTACCCCGAGGCGGACGTGAACACGGAGTACGGCGTCCGCGTGAACTTCGCCGACGGGTCGTGGGCGCTCGTCCGTCCCAGCGGGACCGAACCGTACGTCCGGGTGTACGCCGAGAGCGACGACGTGGATGCCCTCGTCGGGCGGGTCGTCGAGTGCGTCGAGTCGGCCGTCGCCGACGTGTCCTAACGGCCCGACTTTCTTCCACCCTCGGTCACGACGAACCACCAGACGACGGCGAGCACCGCCAGCGCGGCGGTATTCCGTGTGAACGGGACACACTGACGCGGTGGAAACAACGGATTTAATCACGGAGGATTACCGATGGGTACGTAGGTGTCCATGGACATGGAGAGACGCGATTTCCTCAAGGGAGTGGGTGTGACGACGGTCGCAGGTCTCGCCGGGTGTACCGGCGGTCCCGAGGCCGGCGGCGAGAACGGCGACGGCAACGGCAGTAGCCCGGCGGAGGGCGGTGCCGGCACGACCGAGGCGGGCAACGGGAGCGGCAACCAGAGCGAGGGGACCGACGGCGCGAGCGGGAGCGCCGAGGTCAACGTCGGGATGGTGTACGCGACCGGCGGACTCGGCGACGGGTCGTTCAACGACCAGGCCCAGCAGGGCATCAAGCGCGCCCAGCAGGAGTTGAACATCAACTTCGACGAGGCCGAGCCCTCGCAGGTCTCGGAGTTCAAGACCTTCCAGCAATCCTACGCCGAGGAGACGAACCCGAACTACGACCTCGTGAGCTGTATCGGCTTCCTGCAGGCCGACGCCCTCTCGGAGACTGCCCCGCAGTACCCCGACCAGCAGTTCCAGATCGTCGACTCCGTCGTCGAGGAGAGCAACGTGGCGAGCTACACGTTCAAGGAACAGGAGGGCTCGTTCCTCGCCGGGCAGCTGGCCGGGCTCCTCACCACGAAGGAGTTCAGCGCGGGCGCGGGCCAGACCAACGGCGACGCGACCGTCGGCTTCGTCGGCGGCGTCGAGGGCGAACTCATCGGGCGTTTCGAGGCCGGCTACAAGGCCGGCGTCGCCTACGCCAACCAGGACGTCGAGGTCCTCTCGTCGTACGTCGGCGACTTCAACGACCCCGCGGGCGGCAAGGAGACGGCGCTGTCGATGTACAACAACGGTGCTGACATCATTTACCACGCGTCCGGTAACACCGGAACCGGCGTCTTCCAGGCCGCCCAGGAGCAGGGGCGCTTCGCCATCGGCGTGGACCGCGACCAGTCACAGACCAAGTCCTCGTTCGCGGACGTCATCCTCGCGAGCATGGTCAAGCGCGTCGACACGGCCGTCTTCACGTGCGTCGAGAACGTCGTCAACGGCGATTTCCAGGGCGGCTCCGCGACGACGCTCGGCCTCAGCGAGGAGGGTGTCTCGCTCGTCTACGGTCAGCAACTCGGCGGCGAGATCTCCAGTGACGTGAAGTCCCAGATCGAGAGCGCGCGCACCCAGATCATCGACGGGGGCATCTCGGTCCCGACCGACCCCTCGTCCGTCTAAGCATTAGCGAGCCGAACAGTCGCGAAACCACGCGTTTAACCCCTCACTCGATAACCCCACAGCAATGACGACGGCCGTCCACCTCGACGGTATCACGAAGCGGTTCCCCGGCGTCGTCGCCAACGACGACGTCGACCTGGCCGTCGAGCGCGGCACGGTCCACGCGTTGCTCGGCGAGAACGGTGCCGGGAAGACGACGCTGATGAACGTCCTCTACGGGCTGTATCGCCCGAACGAGGGTCGCGTCGTCGTCGACGGCGAGGAACGACGGTTCGACTCGCCGCGCGACGCCATCGACGCCGGGGTCGGGATGATCCACCAGCACTTCATGCTCGTCGACCCGATGACGGTCGCCGAGAACATCACGCTCGGCCACGAGCCCCGGAAGTGGGGCGGATTGGCGGTCGACCGCGAGGCCGCCCACGAGGACGTCCTCGAACTGAGCGAGCGCTACGGCTTCGACGTGGAACCGGACGTGCGCATCGAGGACGTCTCCGTCGGCGTCCAGCAACGCGTCGAAATCCTGAAGACGCTCTATCGGGGTGCCGACGTCCTCATCCTCGACGAACCGACGGCGGTCCTCACCCCACAGGAGGTGGGGGATCTCTTCACTGTCTTCGACGAACTCACCGCACAGGGCAAGACCATCATCTTCATCACACACAAACTGGGCGAGGCGATGCACGCCGCCGACGACGTCACCGTCCTCCGCGACGGGAAGAACGTGGGGACGGTCGACGCCGACGGGACGACCCGCGAGGAACTCGCCGAACTGATGGTCGGGCGCGAGGTCCTCCTCGAAGTCGAGAAGGCCCCGTTCGACCCCGGCGAGGAGGCCCTCGCCGTCGACTCGCTCTCCGTGACCGACGAACGGGACGTGACTGCCGTATCCGACGTGTCGTTCTCGGTCCGCGAGGGGGAGGTGTTCGGCATCGCGGGCGTCGACGGCAACGGCCAGTCGGAACTCGTCGAGGCGATTACGGGCCTCCGCGCCCCGGAGTCGGGGCGCGTCCGGTTCGACGGCGCTGACATCACCGACCACTCGCGCCGCGAGCGTATCGACGACCGGATGGCCTACATCCCGGAGGACCGACACGAGCGGGGGCTGGTGATGGACTTCGACCTCGTCTCGAACGGCCTCCTGGGGAGCCAGCACAGCGAACCGTTCGCCAGCGGCGGGCGCATCAACTGGGCGCGGGCGCGGGACCACGCCGAGTCCGTCATCGAGGAGTACGACGTGCGCCCGCCGAACGCCGACGCGGAGGCGCGGTCGCTCTCCGGCGGCAACCAGCAGAAGTTCATCGTCGGGCGGGAGTTCGCGCGCGACCCGCGACTCGTCGTCGCCACCCACCCCACCCGCGGGGTGGACATCGGCTCGACGGAGTTCATCCACGAGCGACTGCTCGGCCTGCGCGACGAGGGTGTCGGCGTCCTGCTCGTCTCCTCGAAACTGGAGGAGGTGCAGGCGCTCTCGGACCGCCTCGGGGTGATGTTCGAAGGGGAGATCATGGACGTAGTCGACCCCGAACAGACGACGGAGGAGGAACTGGGCCTGCTGATGGCCGGTGAACGACCCGAGCGACTGAAACGCGAGGCGGACGCGCAGGCCGACGGGGGGTCGCGATGAGCGACACGGGCGACCAGCCGAAGTCCGGCACCGACTGGAGCGAACGCGCCCGCATTGCGCTGGACCGACTCGTCCGAGCGTCGGGGACCGAACGGCTGCTCATCAGCCTCGCGGCGCTGGTGCTGTCGCTGCTCGTCGGGACGGTCATCATCCTCGCGGCGGGCCGGACCGCGACGTGCCAGCAGGCGGCGGTCGTCTACTTCGACACCGGGTTCTGCTACGACCCGGCGCGCATCTTCGACCGGCTGTTCCTCGGGGCGCTCGGCAACCCCATCAACCCGCTGTTCGACCCGCTACACGGCCAGTGGGCGGCCCCCTTCCGCGAGGGGTGGACGCCGTTCAACGCCCGGATGGGCGACACGCTCGCCGAGACCACGGTCCTCGTGTTCACTGGCCTGTCGGTGGCCGTCGCCTTCCGCGCGGGCATCTTCAACATCGGGACGCAGGGCCAACTCGTCGTCGGCGCGCTCGGGAGCACCCTCGCGATGCTCGCCGTCGCACCCGCGTTCTCGGGGCTCGTCGGGACGCTCGTCGTCGTCCCGTTCGGCCTCGCGATGGGTGCGCTGTTCGGCGGCCTCTACGGGGCGATTCCGGGGGCGCTGAAGGCCTACGCGGACGCGAACGAGGTCATCACGACCATCATGCTGAACTTCGTCGCGACGTTCTCCGCGCTCTACCTCGTGCAGAACCACTTCAAGGACCCCGAGAGCCCCGCGACGAAGACCCGCGACCTGCCGGCGTTCGCGGACTTCCCGAAGCTGGTGTACGCCCCTTCCGACGAGTTCTCGGTCCTCGCGTTCGCCTTCGCGCTGGTCGTCCTCGTCGGCGTCTACCTCCTGCTCGAACGCACGTCGTTCGGGTACGACCTCCGGACCAGCGGCATCCAGCCGGAGGCGGCGGAGTACGGGGGCGTCGACGCCGCGAAGACCATCGTCGCCAGCATGAGCCTCTCGGGGGCGCTCGGGGGCATCGCGGGGACTGTGTACGTGTTCATGTTCTTCGGGTACTTCCAGACGGGCGTGCCCGCCTACGGGTTCGACGGCATCACCGTCGCCATCCTCGCGGGCAACAACCCGCTCGGCGTCGTTCCCTCGGCGTTCCTCTTCGGCATCCTGAAGAGCGGAACCATCTCCATCCAGACGGATCCGAACATCGACATCCCGGTCCAACTGGTGGGGGTCCTGCGGGGCCTCATCATCCTGTTCGTGGCGATGCCGGAGTTCTTCCGCCTGCTCGGCGGCCGGTTCGCCTCGCTCTCGCCGCGCGACCGGGCGGTCGCGACCGACGGCGGCGTCCGGGGGGGTGAGGACGATGAGTGAGACCTCGTTCGGGGCCGGCCGTCTGGGCGACCTGACGGGTCGACAGCTCATCGGTGTCGGCGCGCTGGCGCTGTTCGCGCTCCTGGCCGTCGCCGGTCTCGCCTTCCCCGACAGCGTCGCGGGGACGCTGTTCGAGATACTCACCGACCAGGGGACGCTCGCCTCGACGCTCCGCTTCTCGGTGCCCATCGCGCTGGCCGCCGTCGGCGGCATCTACGCCGAGAAGAGCGGCGTCATCAACATCGGGCTGGAGGGTCTGCTCATCATCTCGGCGTTCACGACGGTGTACGGCGTGACGACGACGGGGAGCCTCTGGCTCGGCTTCCTGCTCGGCGTGCTGTCGAGCGTCCTGCTCGCGGCCGTCTTCGCCGTCGTCTGCATCGAGTTCCGGGCCGACCAGATCATCGCCGGACTGGCAGTGTGGCTGGTCGCCCTCGGCCTCGCACCGTTCGCCGCCCGCCTCATCTACGGGTCGCCGAACACCGACCAGATTCCCGTGCCCGGCACCATCACGGTGCCCGTCCTCTCCGACGTCCCGTTCTTCGGGGCGCTGTTCGACGCCTCGCCGTCGGTGTACCTGATGTTCGTGTCCGTCGCCGTGGGCTGGTACGTGCTCAACCGGACGGCGTTCGGGCGGTGGGTCCGCGCCAGTGGCGAGAACCCGAAGGCGCTGGACACGGTGGGCGTGAACGTCCATCGCGTGCGCTACGCGGCCGTCCTCCTCTCGGGCGTCTTCGCCGGGATGGGCGGGGCGAGTCTCGCGTTCACCGTCGGCCAGTTCACCGGGAGCGGCCAGACGATGGTCAACGGCAAGGGGTTCATCGCCATCGTCGCCTACCTCTTCGGGAACTACAACCCCGTGGGGGCGCTCCTCTCGACGATGCTGTTCGCGGGGCTGGAGGCCATGCAGATTCCCCTCCAGTTCTCCGGCCTCGACGTCTCCACGACGCTCGTCCAGATGCTCCCGTACGTGGGCGTCATCGTCGTCCTCGCGCTGGTCGGCCGGACGAAGATTCCCGAGGCCGCCGGCGAGCACTACGAGTCCGGCGAGGACTGACCCGAGCCCCGGGAACCGCACGGCGGTGGCTATTTCTCCCGCCCCGGGGAAGGGCGGCCATGGACGACTCCGACCTCGTCGAGCGCGCCCGCGGGGCACTCGACGCCGCGTACGTCCCGTACTCCGAGTACCGCGTCGGCGCGGCGCTGGAAACCGCCGACGGGGCGGTCTACACGGGCTGTAACGTCGAGAACGCCAACTACTCGAACTCGCTGCACGCCGAGGAGGTGGCCATCGCCGAGGCGGTCAAGAACGGCCACACCGAGTTCTCGCGCATCGCGGTCACGTCGGGCGCACGCGACGGCGTGACGCCCTGTGGGATGTGCCGACAGACCCTCTCGGAGTTCTGCGAGGCGGAGTTCACGGTCCTCTGTGACGAGGGCGACGACGTCAGCGAGTACTCGCTCGGCGAACTCATCCCGAACACCATCTCGCTGGGCACCCTCGAGGCGGCCTCGGGAGACGGCGATGCCGGCGACGGGGAGTAGCTGTCGCTCGCGTCGCCGTGAGAGCGCCCCGCTGGCGACGTCGATGAGTGGATATTAGTCCGGCGGCGCGACAAGCGGACTATGAGCGAGTCCGACGACGAGAGACAGTACCACATCGATGTGGCTCCCGGCGAGGTCGCGGACACCGTCCTCCTGCCCGGCGACACCGACCGCGTCGAGAAGATCATCGACCTGTGGGACGACCACGAGGAAGTGGCCCGTCACCGCGAGTACCACACCGTCACCGGCGAATACGACGGCGCGCCCATCTCCGTCACCTCGACGGGCATCGGCGCTCCCTCCGCCGCCATCGCCGTCGAGGAACTCGCCCGCGTCGGCGCGGAGACGTTCATCCGCGTCGGCTCCTGCGGGGCCATCCAGCCGGACATGGACATCGGCGACCTCGTCATCACCGACGGGGGCGTCCGACTGGAGGGGACCAGTGACGCCTACGTCCGGAAGTCCTACCCTGCCGTCGCGGACTACGAGGTGGTCACTGCACTCGTCGCCGCCGCAGAGCGCCTCGGCTACGACTACCACGTCGGGCACACCGCCAGCACGGACTCCTTCTACGCCGGGCAGGGCCGCGAGGGCTTCGGCGGCTACGAGTCCCCCGAGGGGCAGGAACTGTTCGAGGAACTCAAACAGGCCGACGTGAAGAACTTCGAGATGGAAGCCAGCGCCATCGTCACGCTGGCGAACGTCTACGGACTGCGCGCGGGTGCGGTCTGTACCGTCTACGCCAACCGCGAGACGGGCGAGTTCCGGACCGAGGGTGAGTCGCGCGCCGCCGAGACGGCGAGTCTGGCGACGAAGCTCCTCGCACGGATGGACGAAGTCAAGGCCGAGGCCGGAGCCCACCGCTGGCACGCCGGCCTGCGCCTCGACTGACCGACCGGTCGTCGACAGACCTTTCTCGCGGCCGCCCACTCCCCCGGTATGGCAGCACTCCGCAAACACGCCTGGGACATGGCAGAGGAGGCCGAGAAGGACGTCGAGACGCTCTCCGTCGAGGCGGTCCACGACCTGCTCGGCGACGAGGACGTGACGCTCCTCGACATCCGCGACGTGCGCGAACGCTGGATCGAGGGGACCATCCCCGGCGCGAGACACGCCCCGAGGGGGATGCTGGAGTTCTGGGCCGACCCCGAGACGGAGTACTACCGGGACTACTTCGAGCCGTCGCGCCGCTACGTCCTCTTCTGCAACGAGGCCGGCCGGTCGGCGCTCGCGGCGAAGACCCTCCAGAAGATGGGCTTCGAGGACGTCGCACACGTGGCCGGCGGGTTCACCGCGTGGCAGGCGGCGGACTACGAGGTGGAGGAGGTCGAACAGCGCGACTACAAGAGCCGGGACTGAGCGGTCGTCGGGAAGGGCGAACAGGCGACGCGGGGCGTCCCCGGCGGCGGTGCGTCGCACACCCGCGTACCGCAGCCGGGCGGTCGTCAGTGCACACGGCGAGTGGTCCCGGTATCGCTTATAAACTCTCTCGCAGTCGCCGGGGCTGCGGCGCTCCGGTGGAGGTGACGAAGAACGGTCGGTCGGGTGGTTATCGGGCCGCGGTCACATGTCCGGCCACGCCTTGGCGGCGCGACCGGGGCCGGTGACGCGGTTGATCCAGCGGGCGGCGATGGCCTTCTTCAGCGTCTCGGCGGGCGTCCCGCCGAACGGGTTGCCGAGGAGGGAGTTGATGGGGAGGCTGACGCCGTTGAGCGGCTTGACGTCGTAGGCGACGGCCTCGTTACCGACGGAGATGACGGTCCCCTTGTCCTTGTAGCGCCACTCCTTGAGGGGCTGGTCGTTGACGGCGCGCTTGACGTTCTCGCCGACGATGTCGGCGGCGTCCCAGGCGGCCTGCGCCGTCGGGGGCGCGGGTTCGTCGTCGGGCTGTTCGACCAGCGCGGTGTCGCCCACCGCGAAGACGCCGTCGGCGTCCGTCGAGAACGTCGAGGTGGTCTGGAGGCGGTGACTGCGCTCGTCCTTCCCGACGTCGATGTCCTGACAGACCTCCTGGCCAGTGATGCCGCCGGTCCAGAGGAGTACGTCGTACTCCAGTTCGGTGTCGTCACCGATGTAGACGACCTCGTCGTCGACCGAGGTGATGAACTCGCCGGTGAGGATGTTGACGTCTCGCTCGCGGAGCATCGCGTCGAGTTCCTCCTGCAGTTCCGGGTCGCCCGGCGGGAAGACGCTGTCGAGGCCCTCCACGAGGTGGATATCTATCGGCGCGCGGTGCTTGTCGCGGAACTCGGCGATCTCGCCGGCACTCTGGATGCCCGAGAGGCCGGCCCCGCCGACGACGACCTGTGCGGGGTCGCTCCGGGAGGCGTCGCGGGCCGCGGACTTGACAGCGTCGTGAATCTCGAGGGCGTGGTCGAGGTTCTTGAGCGTGAGGGCGTGCTCCTGCAGGCCGTCGATACCGAAGAAGGCCGTCTGCGAGCCGATACCGACGACGCAGTAGTCGTACGACAGGGTGGTGCCGTCGTCGAGGCCGACCTCCTTGCCCGCCGTGTCGAGGTCGGTGACTTCGGCCTGGATGAAGCGCGTGGACGGCGACTTGATCTCGTCGACCGGGATGGCGATCTTCTCTTTCACGCGGGGGTTGCGGATGCACCGGTGGGCCTCGTGTAGGACCAGGTGGTGGTCCACGTCGGAAACCCACGTCAGGTCGACCTGGTCGTCGAGTTCCCGTTCGATGCTCTTGACCGCGCCGGCCCCGGCGTACCCCGAGCCGAGGACGACGACGTTTTCAGTCATGTGTGGCTCTGCGAGGCCATCGGATACAAAGGCTTTGGAACGGTCAACGGAGCGAAGAGTGTGGTATCAATGAGCACGGTGCCACTCGAACTCACGTCGGTTCGCGCTCGACGGTGCCTCAGTGGTTCGGTTCGCCGACCGGCGCTTCCATCTTCGTCGTCGAGACGATGAGGACGTTGTTCGACTCGTCTTTCCCGTCGACGACGCCCTCGATGAGGAGCTTCGAACGGGGCGTCGGGCCGATGCGGACCTCGTCGCCCTCGTGGAACTGCGTGAGGGTGCCGTGGAGGCGGATCTCCGCGCGACAGAGTTCGGGGTGGTGGACGCTCGTGAGGTCGATCTCCTGAACGTTGGCGTCGGGGACGCGCTCGCCGTTGTGGAACAGCGGTACCTCGGCGGGTTCGTCCAGTTCCTGAATCTCCAGTGCCTCGTAGGCGTTCGCCGTCGGTTTGTAGCCGCCTTTCGGCCCGGGGACGCCCTCGACCAACTGGAGGGCCTTGAGGCTCTGCATCTGGTTGCGGATGGTGCCGGGGTTGCGGTCGGTGCGCTCGGCGATGTCCTCGCCCTTGACCGCCTGCTCCGAGACGCCGTAGAGGTTGATGAGCTCCTGGAGTATCTTCCGCTGACTCGACGTGAGTTCGATGCTAGACATGGGGTTAGCTTCGAAATTGGACTTCATAAGTCCGACGGTGATTCGGGCGTGTCTCCCACCCGCACACCTTCGAGTTTCGATGCGACCGATACCACTTAGTCACGGGACGGTGGGTGTTGGACTATGAACGGCAAGCGCGTCCTCGTCACGGGTGGTGCGGGATTCATCGGGTCGAACCTCGCGAACCACCTCGCCGCCGACAACGACGTCGTCGCGGTCGACGACCTCTACCTCGGTACCCCCGAGAACCTCTCCGACGACGTGGAGTTCGTCGACGCGAGCGTCCTCGACGACGACCTCCCGACCGACGTGGACGTCCTGTTCCACCTCGCGGCGCTCTCCTCGTACAAGATGCACGAGGAGGACCCCGCGCAGGGCGCGCGCGTCAACGTCGAGGGGTTCGTCAACACCGTCGACCAGGCCCGACAGGACGGCTGTGACACCGTCGTCTACGCCTCCACCTCCTCCATCTACGGCTCGCGCACCGAACCCTCCCCTGAGACGATGCCCGTCGAGGCCCGCACGGGCTACGAGGCGTCGAAACTCGCCCGCGAGCGTTACGGCGAGTACTTCCACAACCACTACGGGATGCAGTGTGCCGGCCTGCGGTTCTTCTCGGTCTATCAGGGCTTCGAGAGCGGCAACGAGGCCCACAAGGGCGAGTACGCGAACACCGTCGCCCAGTTCGCCGACGAGATGGCGAGCGGCGAGGCCCCCGTCCTCTTCGGCGACGGCACGCAGACGCGCGACTTCACGCACGTCGATGACATCGTCCGCGGCATCGAACTCGCCGCCGACGAACGCCTGCAGGGCATCTACAACCTCGGGACGGGGGAGAGCTACTCCTTCAACACGATGGTCGAGATGATCAACGTCGAACTCGGCACCGACATCGACCCCGAGTACATCGAGAACCCCCTCGACGTGTACGTCCACGACACGATGGCCGACAGCACGAAGATTCGCGAGGCGACCGGCTGGGAGCCACAGATCAGCTTCGAGGAGGGCGTCGCGCGGGTCTGTGCGCCCTACCGGTAGGCCGAGAGGGCAACCGGAGGACCGACCGAGACGTCGTTGGCTCCGTCGCCGGTAGGGTCCTCTGACCGCTGACGGTCACGATACTCCACCAGCACGACCACGTCCTCCCCGATTCGCTTTTCCAGTTCCTCGTCGAGCGTCGTCGCGAGGCCCGGATACTCGGCCCCGTCGGGGCGGACGACGGTCACCGTCACCTCCGGGTCCTGCCCGAAGTGCGAGACGAGACCGAGTTCGACGCCCACCTCTCTGAGTTCGAGTTCGCTGTACTCCTCCCCCGAGAGGACCTCCTCGACGCCGCCATTGACCTCGTTGTCGAAGGCGATCTGGTCGACGAGGAGGCCGCCGAACCCGGCGAAGAGGACCAGCAGAACGACCACGATGGCAGCCGAGGTCTGGTACGCCGAGAGCGACTCGAACACGCCGTCGTCGGTCCAGTCTGCCGGCCGGTAGTCGAGATACCAGAGGACGGCGAAGCCCGCGAGGTTGACCGCGATGGCGTTGACCACGAGGAGGACGAACGCGCCGACGTAGACGCTCGGGACGCCCCACGCGATGCCGACGGCGGCGGCCGCTGGGATGAGCGCCGCCGCGATCATGACGCCCACCAGCGACACCGGGAGCGCGGTCGCGAGACCGAACGCCCCCGCTGCACCCGCACAGAACGCCACGGACACCGAGAGTAGGCCCGGCGAGATGCGCTTCGATATCTGGCCGACCGTCGAGACGTTGAGCGACGGCGAGATGAAGAAGCCGGACCTGAGCGCGAAGCCGAAGGCGATGGCGGCGACGATGGCGGCGGCGAACCCGAGGACCTGGTCGCGGATACCCAGTCGCATCATCCGCTGGTCGTCGAGTACCATCCCGACGCTGGTGATGAGCGCCGTCCCGACCTGCGGGGCGATGACCATCGCGCCGACGACCACCGCCGGAGAGTTCAGCAGGAGGCCCGCCGCGGCGACGATAGCCGAGAGGAGCGTCATCGAGTAGTAGGTGAGCGCGTTCCGGTGCATGTCGAGTGCCTTCGCGCGAATCTCCTCGGGGGCGACCGAGTCGTCCTCCTCAACGCCCGCGACGAAGCGGTCCTCGAGTTCGTGGTAGTTCCTGGTCTTGGCCGTCTCGGCGCTGGCGATGACGGTGTACTCGGTGTCGTCGACGCCCGCCGCCCGGAGTTCGCCGAGGACGAACTCCACGGCCTGCGTCGGAAGGGGGAACTCGATGAGTGAGGTGTCCTCGCTCGACCGGGTGTCTTCCGTCACCACGAAGTCGATGTTCTCCTCGTCGAGCAGGTCGAGGACCGCTCCCTGCTGGTCCTCGTGGACGAGGAGTTTGATGAGGCGCATACCGCTCACGCGATGGCCGGCTTCAAATATGTGGTGAAGCGGGGGCCTGCCCGGCGTTCGTCGCCGGTCCGAAGCGCCCACCGAACCGCTGGCACTATACCCGGGCCGAGCGAGTCCCCGTCCATGTCTCGTTCCCTTCGCCTCATCGGCGTCCCGATGGACCTCGGCGCCGACCGCCGTGGCGTCGACATGGGCCCCTCCGCGATTCGCTACGCCGGCATCTCGCAGGCGCTCGCGGACCTCGACTACGACTGTACCGACGACGGCGACCTGCCGGTCGTCCACCCGGAGGTCGGCGACCCGGACAGTGCCGCCCCCAGTACGGGCCGCGCGAAGTACCTCGACGAGGTTCGTGACCTCTGTACCCGCCTCTCGGACGAGGTGGCGGACGTACTCGACGAGGGGTCGTTCCCCCTCGTCCTCGGCGGCGACCACTCCATCGCCATCGGGACCGTCGGCGGGGCCGCCCGCGACGCCGACCTCGGGGTCGTCTGGTTCGACGCCCACGGCGACTTCAACACGCCCGCGACGACCCCCTCGGGCAACATCCACGGGATGCCGCTCGCCGCCCTCCTCGGCGAGGGGGAGTTCGCCGACTCCGAGTGGGGCCCGGCCCCGAACGTCTCCGAGGAGAACGTCGCGCTCGTGGGAATTCGGAGCCTCGACGACGCCGAACGCGAGGCCCTGCGCGACACCGACGTGACCGTCTTCACGATGAGCGACATCGACCGCCGGGGCATCACGGCGGTCACCGAGGAGGCACTCGACGTCGCCAGCGACGGGACCGACGGCATCCACGTGAGCCTCGACCTCGACTGGCTGGACCCCGACGAGGCACCGGGCGTCGGGACGCCCGTCCGCGGCGGCGTCACCTACCGCGAGGCCCACGCCGCGATGGAACTCGTCGCCGACCGCGACGTTCGCTCGATGGAGGCCGTCGAGGTCAACCCCATCCTCGACCAGCACAACCGCACCGCGGAACTCGCCGTCGAACTGTGTGCCAGCGCGCTCGGCAAGTCCATCTACTGACGCCCCCGCCCCGAGAATCGTCCGACTGATACGTCCCGGCGCGAAACGCCCGACATGGACCGACGCCGGGCCGTCCGCGACACCTACGACCGCATCGCGGCGCACTTCTCGCAGACCCGCGAGTACCCGTGGCCGGAGGTGGAGTCGTTCGTGGACGACGCCGCTCCGGTGGGGACGGCCCTCGACCTCGGCTGTGGCAACGGTCGTCACGCGGAACTGCTCGCCGAGCGTGCGGACCGGGTCGTCGGCGTCGACCTGAGCGGCGAACTCCTCCGGACCGCCCGCGACCGGGCGGCCGACCGGGGCTACGCCGAACGTCTCTCGCTGGTTGGAGGCGACGCCTCGTCGCTCCCCCTCCGTGACGCGAGTGTCGGCCTCGGGGTGTACATTGCCGCCCTCCACCACCTCCCCTCGCGGGCGGCGCGGCGGGCGAGTCTGGACGAACTGGCCCGAGTGCTCACCCCGACGGGGCGCGCGCTGGTGAGCGTCTGGTCGGTCACCCACTCGAAGTTCGACGCCGAGGAGGGCTTCGACACGACGGTGGACTGGACGCTCCCCGGCGGGGAGACGGTCGACCGCTTCTACCACGTCTACGACCTCGGGGAGTTCGAGGCGGACCTCGCGGCGAGTTCGCTCGGCGTCGCGTCGGCCTACGAGAGCGAGGGGAACTGCTACGCCGTCGTCACGAGTGGCGGGTGACCCACCCTTGGGCAGAAGGGAAACGCACATACGTCGCGCCGGGGTAGCCCGAGACGCGCACCGATGGTCTAGTGGCAGGACAATGGCCTTCCAAGCCATTAACCCGGGTTCAAATCCCGGTCGGTGCATGTCTCGACTCGAACGGACGTGAGAGTCGTGACTGGAGAACGGAGGAATTTGAGCCAGCGAGCGACTGCAAGGAGCGAGTGAAGTTCGAGTCCCGGTCGGTTCGACCCCTCCGCGAGTCCCGCCACACGTAACTGACAGCCTATCTATTACAATATATTATCGGCACTGTCTAGTTGACCTCCTGAGCTGGCGTTCTTCCGTCGAGCGACTGATGCGGTCGCTGAAAATTATCGTAATGAACGAACACAGCAAGCCACTGGCGGACGCTCAGCCGACTGCCCACCCATGAATTGTGGAAACGGTCAACCTTCACTTTGAACAACCGATCAGGGGCGGACGTGAAACGTTCGAGTGGCTCGCAGACGGGGCCTTTCTCGTTCGCCGTTCGGAAGTCGGGACCTTTCGGAAGCGCCCACCGAATGGGCCGAGAAGGCGCCACACCCCTCCGCGTCGATAACGCGACCGAGTTAACACGCCATAGAAACGCTCTCGGAAAGTTATTCATATCGGCACGCGAAGATCCCAATATTCAAATGCGTGACTCCACACCACAGATATCCTCCAGTCAGAGTGCCATAGCCGCTCTTGTGCAGAATTTCCCGAATGGCGTTCTTGTTCTCTTCGACGAGGACCACCGGTATCGGGCTGTGGGTCCGAACGTACTTCCATTCTCGAAGACGAAAGCAACTGAGCTACTCGGGCGCTCAATTCACGAACTGTTCCCTGAACAGACTACCCGTCGTCTCGAACCGGAAATGCGTGCGACGATTCAGGGCCACGCACGTTCCTTCGATATCGAGTATGACGACCGCATCCATCACATCGAGACCAAACCCACGAAGATTAACGGCGAGCCGTATGGTGTTCTCGCCACACAGGACGTAACGCAGGAGCGCGAGACTGCAGATGCATTACAGGAACAGAACGAGCGTCTGGATCAATTTGCAAGTATGATCTCACACGATCTCAGGAACCCACTCTCGATTGCCACCGGCCATTTGGAACTGTACCAAGAAACCGGTGACTCCGCTCATCTTACGGAAGTCGAGAAGGCACTCACCCGCCTCGATGAGCTCACACAGGACCTGCTAACACTTGTACAGCCAAACGAGATGGCGGACTCCCTCGAGGACGTCTCGTTGAGTGCGGTCGCCCATGATGCGTGGGAGATGATTGAGACCCGTGACGCGAGCTTGACGGCCTCTGACTACTACGTGAAGGCAGACCGTGGCCAGTTGCAGGCGCTCTTCGAGAATCTGTTCCAAAACGCAATCGGACACGGTGGTGACGAGGTTACGATTCGGGTTGGCGCTCGCGAAGACGGCTTCTACATTGAAGACACGGGAACAGGAATCCCCGAAGAGAAGCGCGAAACCGTTTTCGAACATGGCTTTTCAACGGGGTACGGAGGGAACGGCGTCGGGCTTACCATCGTCAGTCGAATCGCCAACCACCACGGTTGGTCGATCGAATTGACCGAGGAGGAATCCGGTGGGGCACGCTTCGAGTTCACTGGCGTTGAGGTCGCTGACTGACCGCTACGCTGGAACAGAAGCCGTTTCTTCGGGGGCGGTTATCACACCGAACCCACGAATCGTTCCTTCGGGAGTATGACTAGCGATGATCGTCATGGGCGCTGCGAACGTGCTACCGTCGCTCCGGCACCATTCTACTTCTGCCGTCACTTCGCCGTCCTTCCGAGCAGACTCGATAAAACGCTCAGCGCGACTTCCATCAGCCGAGTCTGATGAGAGTAGTGTATCGAGATGGAGGCCGAGAACGTCCTCGACCGAATGTCCTAGCAGGTCTCTGGCGTGATCGTTCCAGCGAGTTAGGTACCCCTCGTGGTCCAGGGTGTAGAACGCGCTCCCGTCCGCGATCTCTAAAAGGTGGTAGAATTCTCCATATTTCGTCGCTGTTGACCGTTCTCTGGTGAGGTCTTGGGCCGTACAGACAATGCTTCCACTTTCCGTCTTCGCCAATCGGTGATCCGTAACGAGTCGGTTGCCTTGCTTCGTGAGACGGACGGTCTCACCGCTCCAGTACCCCTGCTTCGATACTTCTGGGAGGATATTATGTTCGAGTCGGTCTGCTTCCTCATTGTGATAGAGGAGTTTCCAAGAACGGCCATTGAGTTCCGACCGCTCATAGCCGAAGAGCGAGGCAAATGCAGGGTTCAGGTATGAAAACGTTCCATCTGGTTCCACGAGACTAATCCCCTCGGTCGCAGTCTCGATGACGCGAAGTCCGTGATCCCCCTTGTACGCCGTGATATCCTGGACATAACCCACGATTCTAGCAACGGATCCGTCCTCGTTGAGAATCGGCTTACTCTGTCCGCGTACCCAGTGCACACCCTGTTCGGGATGGATCACCCGATATTCAATCTCATCAGGCGTTCCGTTTGATAGCTTTTCCATCGATACCAGAGCTTTCTCACGGTCGTTTTCGTGGATGTGGGTGAGAAATACGTCCGGCGTGTCCTCAAGCACCTCCACGGGGATGCCCCAGATATCTTCGAACGCGGAATTGATGAAAAGCAGCCCGCTCCAATCTGGAGTAACGCTAAACAATATATCCTCTGAGTTTTCAGCAAGTTCCGAGAATCGCTGTTCTGTCTCTCGGATCACCTCTTGTGCATTGTAGTTAGCGACGGCGTTCTTGATCCGGTTCGCGAGAATTGTGTACTGGCTGGTGCCTGTCTCCTTCTGAAGATAGTCAGTAACGCCAGCAGAAATCGCCTCACTTGCAACATCCTCGCTTCCCTTCCCCGTGTATAGAATGAATGGGACGCGAGGATGAGTTTCCCGGATTGTTGTGAGGAAGTCGAGACCAGACTGACCCGGCATATCATAGTCCGAGACGATACAGTGGAATTCCCCATCTGAAAAGGCCTCAAGACCGTCACTCACGTTCGTCTTAGAGTCGACAACAAATCGGTCATCCTCCCGATTGAGAAACATCGCAGTTAGTTCAGCCAGGTCTGGTTCATCGTCGACGTGGAGGACCCGGATCTTGGGCGGAAGAGAGTTCATTATCTAGCTACGAGGAGATGAGCCTCCATAATTTAGTAGGATTTGTGATCTGATACACAGCGAATGACTGTCCGGGAGATGGCCAATTCACCAAGTGTTTGGCGTATTTAGTAGAAGGGTCCAGAACGACCTGATAAGGGAGCCGTCCAGCGATTTCAGAGTTCACTACTGCCAAAATCGAACGCTTCGGGGATGTTTCGTAACTCGGTATCCAGATCGGAGACTCCGTAAGGGTCCTGAATGGAGAGCGCAGTTCCCCGAACAATCCAGAAACCTCTGATATCCCACTCATTACCCCGTCGTCCACCCACGGAACTGCAGATCAGTCTCAGCGATGGACACGGGGACGCCGACAGCGCTCGGCTCGATATCCAATGGAGCGAACTGGGGATGTATTCGTTTCATTAGGTCGGTAGCGACGACGTCAACTGGCGATTCAATCGTCACCCGATTACACACTCTCCCGAGATCCACTTTCATCCCCCGCCCGACGCCAGTCTCGATGGGGAGTCTTTCCGCGTCGGCGAGTGGTGAGGCGCTTCCGGCGTCGGTGGAGACGCAAATCGAGACGCAGAGCGAGCCCTACACATCGGCTGCGTTCTTCCACTTCAAGGCGACGGGCTCGCTCGAACGCCACCACGCCTACCACGCTGCGTACGACTCAGACGCGTTCACCGTCGACTTCGAGGCCGACTACGAGTCGGGAATCTGACCCGCACTCGCCGAGGTCACCGGGTACGAAGCACTCACACCGGATGGTGGAACGCTCAAACCGTCTCTTCCAGTGAACTGGACTACCGTAAGTCGGTTAGATCGGACAGTCTTCCAGCGCCGAGACATCGACCACTACGTCGTCCCCTGTGACGGGACCGAGGAGTGGCTGGTCCTGCTCTGTGCGCAGGGTGACCGTGCGTATCCCGCCCCGCTCGACAAGCGAACCGTTCCGATTGAAGAGAGTCCTGCTCTCGCCGTGCAGGAACTCGTCGCTGAGAGCAACGACCTCGTCGAACCGGAAGAGGATGTGTGAGAAGAATCTTCGCTTCTCCCGAGCCACCCACCCAGTGTTCAACACGGTTACATGATTGGTCGAACCGGGTTTCAGTTCACACGGACGTCGGGAAGGTGCGACTGTCCGACCCATCAGGATAGTGACCCGGTCACGGCGCCGCTTGGATTGTGGTTTGCCGAGCGAGTCAAAATCGAGCAAATTCACGGTCATTCCGCTGCCGCAAATCGGAATCCGTCTTGACTATAATAATAAACTACTGCATCCTCAACCACGACATACACGTTCCGATCGAGATCATGGATTACCCGATTGTTCGTATCAATCGCAATATCAATTAATCCTTCTAACGAGTCAATTGAGACGGTTGTTCCGGCAAACGAATTCGATAATGAGCCAGTGGAGATCCATTCTGAATATCTGATTTCATCAACGCGTTGTTCGAGTCGCCGTTGGTCGAATCCACGATGATAGCTGATGGCAATGGCACCAGCTACTACAAGCAGTCCAAAACCAATACCCCCAGCTAGCGCATACCCAATCGGGCCCCGAGCAGGAACCGGGACTTTCCGCGTTACGGGGGTGCTGTGAGTCCGTTCAAGGGGTTCTGCCTCAATAGTATACCAGGAGTCAGTGAGTCGTACTGGAACGGCCTCTGTTAACTCTCCGGCATACTCATCCGTTTCGTACGAAACCGTTACAAGTAGCTGAACCCGGACCGTCCCCGCTTGCCCGATCTCGGAGTCAATTTCGTCGAGTCGGGTGTCCAGATCGCGAATGTCGAGCGACGTTTTGGTTACGAACTCACCACTCGATGTAGTACGTTCGTTTTTAGCTATCAGATGAGACTCCTGCCAGAATACAGATCCATCATGAGCCACCTGATACCGGATACGTATCTCTTGTTCAACATGTGTGCCTTGCATCTTTGGAAGAGTCGTGCGCTGTGTGAGAGTAACCGAAGGTGTCGAAGCAAGAAGGTACACTGGCTGATCCTGTAATTCGACTCCGGAACTGTAGAGGGAGGTATTTCCCGTGGTAATTGCGCTTGTGTGGAGTTCAGATCGGACTGTCTGCTTGTTCGTATGGTCAGTAACTTCGGTTGTCGGAGGGTTTGTGTATACCCATCCTGAAACTCCCAGAAGCAAGATCCCAAGGATGGAAAGCCCAATAATTACACTCGGACCGTACCGAGCAACTAAGACCTTCACGCGAAGAATCGCTAATCGACTCATGCATTCACCTGTACTTCGCGATCAAGAGCTTTCACAGTTAATCCTGGGGCAGAAGCTGTGATGTGAAAATACACGATCTCATCAGTAAGCGAACTGTCGTCGGGGATCTTGATTTGTACCGTCTCGGCCGTTCCTTGTGCAACTGTAAATGTGGTTTCGTTACTGTAGTTGACACTACCCGCGCTAATGTCACCAATGGGTATTGAATCGTTTCGGAGTGTGACCGTGATTGTGACGTCCCGCCCAAGGTGATTCGTAATGGTCACTAAATCAGATGTGTCGTTGATATAGACTGACTTCGAACTGTTGATTTTCAGGGCACCATTTGTATCACCAACGACATTGAGGTTAGCTCCTCTGGACGCTTCTCCCTGAGTAAACGACGCAGCAGGGAGGCTGGCACTGACGACCAACACACCGATGAGTACCAGTCCACATAAGCGAATGAATGAACTGTGGGACTCCACACGCGTACGAGAACGTCGTTGAGGTCTTCTCACAGTTCCCGCCACCTCCGCTTGAGTGCTCGGACTGACCGACTTTCGACGGATCGTACCGGCCGCTTTCCATCGATGCCTACGAACATCGCAATCATGATTGGGAACATAATTACGCCGACTGTCGCACTTCCAGCGAGAAGTGGATGGATCCGATGAAGGCGTCTAATCACGCCTATCGGGAGAACTGTGACGTAGCGGTTAACAGTGACAGAAGTTGTGACTACACCGGTTTGAGACGGCGGTGGGATTCGTACTGAGACAGTGATTGTAGACGCGTTACGGGTCTGGTTCGTGATCGCCATTCCGTCTGCACTGACCATGTACGCAGTCAATGGAACCGTCGACCGATTGATTACAAGTGTCTCTGTAGTCGGTTCGCCTACGGTAAGCCTGTTGGGCCCAGAAGCTCCGGAGTCAAGAGCAACGTATGTGAGTTGCTCCGTGTGTCCACCGATAAACTGGAGGCCGATGGCACTTATCACTGCGACAGCAAATATTGGCCACAGGACATCCCGTACGCGTGGAACTGACCGAGACGGCCGCGTTGGGGTGCGTTCACGGAGTCCCCCGAGTAGTAGAACCAACCCTAGAAGACTGGTGATCTGAATCCGGTGGGCTTGAATGAATCGGACGGCATGCCCAAGTCCAGGGATGACGACTGGATTTCCGTGGATGGCGAGCACTCGTCCGCGAATTTCATCTGGGCGTACGTACGAGGCACCTCCTGCCTGGTCGGTTGATGGATTGGCATCGCCCTTCGTTATGAACCCGTGTTCTGACTGGCCAACAATCCGGTGGGTAGTATACGAATTTCGTTCGGGTGACCAAAATGTGACGATGTCACCCACGTCAACGTCGCTGGCTGGAACCAACAGATACCCATCGTACTGATGGATGGTTGGTTCCATACTGCCCGAGTACACGTAAGAAAGTTGGACGGGAGCCGTAGCTGGCATGAGTGCCAGGAGGCACAGGAGTCCAACGACTACGAGACCAGCGCGTTTTAGCATGGAAAGATCGATTTAAACGTTGGATCGGGGTTAGGCCGAAACCGTGAGGGTTCCGGACAGATCCGTCGAACTCGTCACACCGTTGGTGTCGACGACGATCACGACGTAGTAGGTCGCACCGGCAGCAGCGCCAGTGATCGTGTCTGACGTCGACTCTTCGCTAATCGTCGCAACCTGCGTGTTGGAGCTGTCGTAGATCTGGAACTCAATGTTTGCATCAGCATCGCCAGCGCCAGCGCCCGTGTAGCTAACGGTGATATCGTGGGATTCTGCGTCGAGGTTGGAAATCTTGAACGCGCTCTGGTTTATTGCGTCGGACGGATTGCCGAGTTCGTAGTGAGACTCAGCGTTCACGCCCCCTGCACCGCCCTTCGTGAAGTCGATTTCGAGAGCGCCCGACGCGTTTTGGAAGACGAGGGGGCCCGAGGTCCCGTCTGCAAGCGCGAGGAGACCGGTGTCGTCGTTTACGACGTTGACATTCGATGACCGTTCAACCGTACCACTCGTGTATGCACTAGCACCGAGCGTAGCTGCGACGATGATCAGCACCATCGCGACGCCCGCAATCTTGAATCGCATTACAGGTTGGTTATTATCTTATGGTGACGAGTAAGAAGACGATAAGTAATTTAAGTATAGATTATTGACTTACTAACTGTTTAGATTAGGAGACATTCAATGCGATACTTCAATTGGCCTGAGAGAAGATGGCGGACGGAAATCGGCACGCACGAATTCTTGACCGACCCAGGATACGTTAACGGTCGACCAAATCTATTACAACAGTTGCCGCCAGGCGATTGACTGGTGGTGAGGGTCAGATATCTTAAAGAGACTGTCGCAGTTAGTGTATTTCCAGACATATGCTCCGAGTTCTTGATAGCCACCATCCGAACGAGGGTTCGAAGGGATCCAAGTCCGATTGCAGGTTGGACACCTCTGCGGCCGCGAACTCATTTGTCGAGTCCCATAAATAGTCGAGTGAAATCGCTATCATCGAAATCGGTGACTAGCCCATCGATTTGGGTTTCAACGCAGTCAAGTTCCTCAGAGAACGTGGTATATTGTCCATCTCTCTCAAGTTCCTCGATGGAGCTATCAGTTTCAAGCGTGGCGAGCTTCGAGGCGATATTTAAATGAGATTGAACCAACCTGTGATAGGATTGTCGTCGAAGGAGGAGCGTTACCGTCTCCGACAATTCCGACTCAGTTACTGGCCGGATTAGGTGCTCGTCGGCAGTACTCTGTGCTACGCCTGTTTTGATATTTGGACTTACGAGAGCAATAAGAGATGATGAAGGGTATTGATCTCGCAAGGCACTAAGGAATGTCTCTTTACAATCCAGATCCCGGTTGCTGTTATAAATCACCGTGTTAACCGAGGTGGAACCCGATGAAAGAGCAGTATCTATCGAAATTGCAGATACAGTAAACTCCTCTATGCTATTCTCGAAGAGAGAGAGGTGTGAAGAAGGAACGAGTTCATTGCTGGCGTCTACGAACAGAATTTCGATTTGGTCCTCATGAACAGGAATATTGTTTTTCGCCGTCCCTTCCGACTCGGTCCCACTTTTGGACGTAGATGAGGAAGTCATTACTAGACCTCGTGTGTTGTATCACCGAAATTGAACTAGGTAAAAGACTAAGCGTGAGGGTTCGGGAGCGCTAATTGTTTAATCTAGACGTAGAGTACCACCTCATCTGAAACGCAGGTTTATCGGAACTACTTGAAAATGGTTTTTAGAAGTTTGTGAGTTCCAATTCGAACGTGACGGTGGAATGTCGGCGGAGAGACGTCCAAGCGATTTGCGATTTCTTCACCAGTGCTCTCACGTGGCCATTCGAAGAAGCCGTTCCGGTATGCGACTTCCAACACATCGCGTTGACGATCTGTGAGGTGATCTCCCGTGAGGTGGGTTACACCTTCACTGTTTTTGGAGGAGACCTGTGTTCGACGAACGAGTTCGGCATCCGAGAATACAGAGGTACAACGTTCAACGAAGGAGTTTACATCAGCAGTTTGCGGTAGATGGACCACAAGATGGCCTCCATCAGGAGAGGCTTGGAGCGAATGGAGTTTGGCCCCCTGTTCCCCAAGGACTGTCGCAATCTCGAAATCCGAAACGGCGACTTCAAACAGGTCTCCGTCATCTTCTAATGGTGTTACTTGTTCCACCGACACCTGATGGGTTATAATATCTTGAAATGGTTCAGCGTTACATCCGCTCACGGTGAGGTACAACAGCCACCCCCCATCAGATTGAGGAAGCATTGAATTGAGATCAAGTGTGCAGTCAGTATGGCGCGCCAGTCGAAAGAAGACATCATTTACCGCTCCGATTCGGAACTCAAGTTCCGTATTGCTCTGGAGAACTAGTGCCTGCCTCCGTTCAATTGCATTTAACGCATTTGCGACGAAGTTACACACCTCAGTTAATATACTCACTTCTTCTGCACTAAATGAAGTGGCTTGATCGGCATAGATCTCCAATACGCCATAACTGCTGTCTTTAAAGACTATTGGGACGGAGATCATTGAATATAGTCCGTGATCAAGGGCCTTTCGGAGCCACGGCTGTGCATTCAGATTTTTTCTGAACTGTCGAACCGAAACAGGCTTACCGGAATCAAGTGCTTGCTTTGCAGGTAACGATCCCAGTTCACTAGATGTGTTCATGTCCCCGAAGAGTTCGTCGAGGAATCCGCGATTTGAGCCAACCCACGTTCGAGGCGATATTTGGCCCGATTCATCGATGGTGCCAATCCAGGCGAATTGATATTGTTCGGCTTTGGTTAAATCGTCACAAACCGCTTGTTCAATCTCATCACGGGTTGTGGCGTTCACAATATCTCGTTGAATAGTTCGTATAGTTGAATTGATGCGGTCAAGTCGAGTAAGTGTCTTATTCTGCTCTCTCAACACTTCTTCCTTCTCAAGCAGTTCTTGTTCTCGTTCGTTCCTCTGAAATGCAGCGGTCGCATTTGCCGCCAGCGTTTCTGCAAACCGCACGTCATCTTGAGTGATGGAGTCGCGGGATGTTGATCCAGAGAGTAATACACCATATTCACCAAGGGGCACAATGAGTTCACTCCGAATTGAAGAGTCCTCGTCGTATACGTTGTCTTGGTCGTGTACGTCAGCACAAGCACCAGTTTCCCCATCAAGGAAGACATCCCATGCAAGACTACGCCCGGAAGTAAAGGTCGGTAACTCGCCAATGAGTTCCTCCGTCTTCGGTGTCGATGCCTGTGGTTGTAAGACCCCCTCGTCTTCATTCCATAGGTACAGGCCAATGGCAGATAATCCTAAAATTTCATCGGCAGACTCCACGACGATCTCACTGATCTCTTCGATGGTTCTCGCTTGTATCAGTCCTCGTGACGTTTGGTGCAGATGTTCGAGTGATTTTTGCCGTTCTTTTTGAGTGGAAATGTCGATCAAAGCACCAGTGAGTCGAACAGGTTCCCCATTTTCGTAGGTGATGTACCCCCGACTAATGGTATGGGCATACGTACTATCTGCTCGGCGGAAGCGATATTCCATTTCGACCAGTGCATCCTGGTTTGCGAGTGTATTCTCGATCGTATCGAAGACACGTTGACGGTCAGCTGGATGCACGCGGTCCTCCCACCATTCAAACTCGTACATGGCCTCCTCATCGGAATATCCGAACGGCTGTCCGATTCCCTCACTCCACCAAAAATGGTTATCTGTGACTTTCCAATCGACAAACGCATCAGACGACGCACGCGCCGCCCGTTCATACCGACGTTTGAAATCTTCAAGTTCCTTGTCAGCTCGATATTGATCAACAGCATTCCGAATACGGTTCGCTAATAGCTCAAACCGCTCTTTGTTGCCTCCCTTTTGCAAATAGTCAGTAACTCCCGCAGAGATAGCCTCACTTGCAACTTCTTCGTCACCCTTGCCGGTGAAGAGAATGAATGGGAGATCTGGATATATCCCCCGTACTTTGCGGAGAAATTCAATCCCGTTTTGAGCGGGAATCTCATAATCACTGACAATGCAATCGATAGATCCACCGTCTAGTTGGTCGAATCCCTTAGAGGTGCGGGTCTCTGTCACGACCGTAAATTCATCCTCAATCTGATTCAGATATGTTGCTGTCAAGTTGACAAAATCCAAATCATCATCGACGAGGAGAACGTGAATAGATTCACGTCCATTCTCGCTCGTAGATGTTTCGTCAGGGGAATCAACTTCCGAAGTCATGGTTTACAGTTATGGTTAACCGCCGATCAAAGGAACTATCGAATGAATGTGTCACACTGCTATTTCTTAATTGCTTTGTTTATATAGTTGATATTAAATTATAGTCAGCGCATCGGTGCTGAGCAAAAGCCCGATTCAATCGCGACGATTCCCGATATGGAGACTCTCCGAGAGTGTGTTACCTACGAGAACGCCCATGAGAATTGGGAGAATCGCTTCCCGAGCTAGAAACGGAGGCGACAGGCGACGCTGAGGGCCTCGTCCCCGCACTCACAGACGCGGCGGATGACCTCGGCGTGACGATGCGTATCGTCGACGCTGACGAGTGGGAGCACGGCGACGCGAAGGGCGTCTGTAAACAGCGGGATATCCATGATTTCACGCCGATCGTTGAGGCGAAAGCACGGACGAACCAGGCCGACCTCGCGGTTACGCTCATTCACGAGTTCGCTCACGCGCTGCTCCTTTTCGACGACGAGGCCGAACGGTCAAAGCGCGAAGTCGAAGCGGAAGCCGTCGCGTACATCATCGGTCGGTTTTTCGGGTTGGATACGAGCGGATCGGCGTTCTCTCTGGCCGCGTGGCAGAACGATGATCCCGAGGTGATTCAGGATCGTCTTGGGCGGATCAGTTCGACCGCCCAGAAGATTGTCGGGACGGTCGCCGAGGGCTGAACACCCCTTCTCCAGGCTGTTAACCAACGTCTGTTGGTCTTTTCAGGCTACACTGAGAGTGCGACGTTGGATACCCTGTTTCCCCCACCGGCGCCCCCAGCGGACCTCCCCACCGACGTCATCGACTCACTCGATAACTACTCGCCCGAACTCCTTCGTCACGTCGCGAGCTACGCCGAGGAACTCGCTGAATACCGTGAGCGTGAAGCTCGCCTTGCTAAAGCGGAGGATGAAGACGAGATCGAAGAACGGCCAGACGACCTCCCAGATGACGTTCCATCAAAGGCAACGATTACGATCAAGGAGATCAACGACAACCGCTACTACTACTGGCAGTGGCGGGAAGGCAATCGCATCAAGTCAACGTACAAATCCCCAGTGAATCCCGACGAATAGACGAAATAATGTCACAGTCGGATGACCGATGATTCAGGGTGACACCCCGTCTGCGAAGTGAAAGACGGAAGCTGTTAGCGCACGGGTCGCGGGGCACT